>NZ_JBRIQO010000002.1:0-443048 GCF_052983175.1 Streptosporangium sp. G12
GGACCCATCTCCATCGAGTGGGAGGACGCCGGCATGGACCGCCTCGACGGCGCCCCCGACGCGCTGGCCGTCATCCGCAAGCTCAACGCCATCACCCCGCCCACCACCGCCTTCGACGCCGCCTTCTCCTCGGACTGAACCCCCGGCCGAAGGCTGAGACGCGCACGGTGAACCACGGTGAACACGGCCGGGCCACCGGTCCGCCCCGCTCAGGCGGGCGGCCCGGTGACCCGGCCGAGGGTCGGACCGGACGTGCCTCAGTCCATGACGACGATCTGGCGCAGCACCTCGCCGCCCCTGAGCGCCGCCACCGCGTCGTTGAGGTCGGCCAGCTTGATACGAGAGCTGATCATGCTCTCCAGGTCGAGCTTGCCCGCCTTGTAGAGCCCCGCGAAGAACGGGAAGTCGCGCCGGACGTCCGAGCCGCCGTACAGCGAGCTGAGGATGTTCTTGCCCTCGAACAGCAGGCTGAAGGCGCTCAGCGGGACGTTGTCGTCCATCGCGCCCGCGCCCACCACGATTGTGTCGCCGCCCCGGCGGGTGGCCTGCCAGGCCGTCATGATGGCGGCGGACTTGCCGACGGCCTCGAAACCGTAGTCGAACCCGGCGCCGCCGGTGAGCGTGCCGACCGCGTCCATGAGCTGGTCCGGGGTGATGGCGTGGGTCGCGCCGACCTTCTTGGCGAGGGCGTGCTTGGACTCCAGCGGGTCGATCGCGAGGATCGTGGTGGCGCCGGAGATGCGGGCCCCCTGGATCACCGACAGGCCGATGCCGCCCGCGCCGACCACGGCGACGGTCGAGCCCGCCCGCACCTTGGCCGTGTTCAGCGCCGCGCCCACACCGGTGGTGATCCCGCAGCCGATCAGGGCCGCCGCCTCGAACGGCACGTCGGGATCGACCTTGATCGCGCCCTGCCAGGGCACGACGACCTCCTCGGACCAGCTGCCGCACCCGGCCATGCCGAACGCCGGGGTGTCGCCGCCGTAGCGGAAGCGGGCGTTGACGAAGCTGTCCATCACGTACGTCATGCACAGGAACGGCTGGTTCACCAGGCAGTTCGCGCAGCTGCCGCATGCCGGGGTCCAGTTGAGGATGACGTGGTCGCCGGGCTGGACCGAGGTCACGTGGTCGCCGACCTCGACGACCACGCCCGCGCCCTCGTGACCGGGGATCACCGGCAGCGGCATGGGCAGCACGCCGCTGATCACCGACAGGTCCGAATGGCAGACGCCGGTGGCCCTGATCTTGATGCGGACGTCCGTGGGGCCTACCGGTGCGAGGGTGAAGTCATCGCGGATGTCGAGCTTGTCGTCGCCGACGGCATGCAGAAGCGCACCACGCATGGGGGGTCCTCCTAGTTCTCCTCAAGGGAGAGGGCGGCTTTGGGACAGGACCGGACCGCGTGCCGGACGCGGTCCATCATCTCCGGCGGCGGCTCAGGCAGCAGCAGGTGCAGCTGGTCGTCGTCGTCGAGCTCGAAGACCTCCGGGGCGAGTCCCATGCAGATCGCATTGGCCTCGCAGACCAGATAGTCGACGTTGATTTTCATACGGGCCTCCTAACCGGGAATGGCGAGCTTACGGTGATCCCAGGAGATCACTCGACTCGGCTCGACCACGAAGGCGACCCTTTTGCGGCCGGTGTAGGCCACGTACTCCGTGAGGAGTTCCTCCGCGTCGGGCATCCCGGCCATCCGTCTGGCCACGTTCATACCGACGTCGAGGATGCCCTCGGGGTCGTCGATCCTCCGCGCGACCCCGTAGACCAGGACGCCGCGCAGGTCGGAGTATTCGTCCCCGGCCTCGATCAGGCAGCTCACCCGGGCGTCGCGCTGGATGTTGAGTGTCTTCTGCGCCTTGCCGTAGGTCCAGAACGAGATCTTGCCCTCGGTCAGCCCGTAGAACATGGTCACCATGTGCGGTGTCCCGTCAGGGTTGATCGTGCCGAGTTGCAGCTTCCGTGACTCTCCGACGAAAGCCGTCACCTCGTCGTCGGACATCACGATGCGGGCGCGCTGGTTCACGGTGCAAAGTAGAACACGTTCCACAAGGTCGGGCAAGGGCATTCGGAATGTTGTTCGGTCTCGGTAGTCTGCTGCGATGAGCATCGCCACCATGCCGGCCGACCTGCTGTACGTCGCCCAGCGCGCCAAGGGTTTCATGCCACACCAGGAGGGAATCGCGCTGTTCGAGATCGCCGCCGAGTACGGCCCGCGCGGCCCGATCTGCGAGATCGGCAGTTACTGCGGGAAGTCCGCCGTCTACCTCGGGGCGGGGGCCCGGCAGGCCGGGTCCGTCGTCTTCACCGTCGACCACCACCGGGGCTCCGAGGAGATCCAGCCGGGCTGGGCCCACCACGACCCCACGCTGATGGACCTGCGCTTCGGCAAGATGGACTCGCTGCCCACGTTCCGGGCCACCATCGCCTCCGCCGGTCTGGAGGACGAGGTCGTCGCGATCGTCGGCAGGTCCGAGCGCGTCGCCGCGCTGTGGAACACCCCGCTGGCGATGCTCTTCATCGACGGCGGCCACTCCGAGGATCCGGTGACCAAGGACTACGAGGGGTGGGCGCCGCACGTCATGCCGGGTGGTGCCCTGGTCTTCCACGACATCTACCCGGACCCGGCCAAGGGCGGGCAGGCTCCCTACCGCGTCTACCAGCGGGTGCTCGCCTCCGGCGCGTTCAAGGAGGTCCGGCAGGAGGGCTCGCTGCGGGTGCTCGAACGGGTCGGTCCCGGTATCGGCTGAGCTCCCCGGACGACCCGCCCGCCACCGGACCGCCGGCGCCGGGCGGGTGGAGGCGGTCGTGAAGGGCCGTCCGGAGACTCCGGCCCGCACCGACGACCACCGGGGCGAGGAACAGCCCGAAGACGACGTGGAACTGGACGAGCAGCCCGTAGACCGCCGCGGTGGCCAGGCCGAACGCGACCTGGTCGCGCGGCCTGGCCGGGGACGTGGCAGGGTCGATGATCATGTATCCGGTGTAGAGGGCGAAGGCCGTCCCGGTCATCGGCAGCAGGGCGCCGACCGCCGACACGTCGGTCAGCCCTCCCCTGACCAGCGCCTGCAGGGCGAACCCGCCGACCCAGCCGATGACCAGCGGCAGCCTCCCCGCGAGCCTGGCGTTCACCGCCGTTCCCCAGACCAGCACGGCCAGCGGCACGACCAGGTCGAACGGCCCCGAGACCCACGCGGTGAACTGGTACGCCGGAGCGAGCCCGACCCACGGGAACAGCAGCAGCACGGCGACGACCCCGAAGGCCGCCGGGTTCAGGAACGGCCTGCCCGGCGCGTCCTCGGCGGTCCGCCCCGCCCCGCCGGCCTCTCTCGCCGTCTCCGGCGTCTCACGCGCCTTCGGGACCCGCGGCGCCTGTGGTGCCGGTGGCGCCGTCACGCGGAAGACGTACGTGCCGCCGACGCCGACGAGGACGGCCAGCGCGACCGGCATCAGGTGCCCGTTGCCGTACAGCAGCATCGCGCAGAGCAGGCCGCAGACGTAGGAGGGCAGGAAGAAGCCGGCGACCCGGGCGCGGGGCACCCCGAGGTAGCGGGCCGGGCGCCGCCGCGACCACGCCTCCACGGTCTCCAGCGCGAACTCGGCGGTCACGCCGGTGAGCACGCCGACCACCGGTGCCAGGCAGGACTGCTCGAACCCGAGCACGGTGTGCCCGAGCACGGTGATCAGGGTGAGGGACTCCGCCAGCCTCCGGAACGCCTCGTCCCGCCTCCGGTCGGCGTTCACGGCCGCCGGACCTCCGCGGCGCGGCCGCCGGCCAGCAGGATCCGGTGCCAGCCGGGCTCCAGGGACAGCGACGCGGTACGGGCGCCGCCGCAGGCGTCCCTCCAGGAGATCTCGACGGGGACGGTGGCGCCCGGCAGGTCGTCGCCCAGGCCGAACAGCAGCTCGGGCGCGGAGACGCCGTTGTGGCCGTTGGCGGGGTAGAGCTGCCTGCTGCGCGTGACCCCGCCGGGCAGGCGCACCGTGGCGACGGCTCCGATGGCGGGCCGTGTCGGCCCGGGTCGCGCCCGCCCCGTGGGCGTCCACGCGAGGGGTGTCGCGGTGGCCGTGCCGCAGGCGCCCGCGGGGAGGCGGAGCCGCAGGCCCACGAACGGGGCCGTCGGGCCGTGGTTGCGGTAGAGCACCGACGCGGACCACTGGTTGGCGACCGCGAAGTCCAGCCGCCCGTCGTCGTCGACGTCGCCCACGGCGAACGCCCGGCTGACCGTGTCGCCGTCGCCGTCGTCACTGTCGTCGCCGCTGACACCGGCCCGCCGCGCCACGTCCACGTAGCGGCCGTCCGGGCCCCTGGTGAAGAAGGTGTTGGTGTCGCGGCCCGACAGGTCGTCCCCGGCCCGCAGGTCCGGCCACAGCGAGGGGCGGGAGAAGAACAGGTCGTTGGCCGAGGCCGCCTCCCGCAGCCGCGCCCACCGGTCGGCCTCGCCCCTGACGAACCCGGTCGCGTGCATGATCTCGTCGATGCCGTCGTTGTCGAAGTCGGCGGCCTTGACGTCCCAGGACCAGCCGCTGCGGCTCAGCCCCAGTTCCTCGCCGAGGTCGTCGTACGGCGCGTGACCCTCGTGGAGCCCGCCGGGTCGTGAGACGAAGGCGAAGTTGCTCTCGTGCGACGCGTGGTTCCCGGTGAGGTTGCTCACCAGGATGTCCGGCCTGCCGTCGGCGTTGAGGTCGGTGAAGGCCACCCCCATCCCCGTGAACGAGTCGCGGCCGAGGACCCGGGAGTGCGGGGTCGTCAGGTGCCGGGTGCCCCGGGCCTCGGTGAACCGGATCCTGCCGGGCGCAGACTCGTTGACCAGCAGGTGGTCGGGGCCGAAGTCGTTGGCCACGTACAGTTCGGGCCGCCCGTCGCCGTCCAGGTCCTGGGCGCCCAGCGCGAGGGTCCAGCCCCCGCCCCCCGCACCGCCCTCGACCTCGTCGAACACCCCCTCGGCCTCGGTGAACACCGCGGGTCCCGTCGCCCGGTAGAGCCGGTCGCCGCCCCCGTTGGCGGCGGCGGACAGCGAGTCGGGCATCACGGCGTCGCCGTGGTCGGCGCCGCCGCCCAGCACCCTGACGCCGTCGGGGAAGTAGTTGCCGAAGACCAGGTCGAGGCGGCCGTCCCCGTCGAAGTCACCGGCCGTGGCGGCGCTGGTGTTCCAGATCTCCGGTTCGCCGGTCAGCGCGCGGTGGCGGAAGGCCGCGCCGGACGGGGGCGCCCCGGGCACGCGCAGGAACAGGGAGGGGGAGCGGCCCCAGTAGTAGACGACCAGGTCCTCCCAGCCGTCCTGGTCGAGGTCGGCGGGCAGGCACCCGGTCGGCGCCTCGTGCCGCCCGCGCTGCGGGGGTACCAGCGTGAACGGCCGGTAGCCGCGGGAGGTCCCCGGCGCCGGCCTGACGGTCACCGTGTCGCGGCGGGGGTCGACCAGGCACAGGTCGTCGGCGACGACCTCGTCGTCCACGTCGAACAGGGCCACCCCGGCACCCAGCGACGACACCCGGCTTTGGAGGTTCGCGTACCCCGGCGCGACCGGCCGCAGGACGCGGTCACCGGGCTCCGCGGGCGGGCCCAGCCGCCTCGCGTGGAAGGAGAAGCCGGCGGACGCCTCCACGGCCGAGGCGTCCGGCAGGGCGGTCAGCCTCCACCCGGCGGTCGCGGCCACCAGGGCCAGGACTCCCGCCGCGTACCTGCGAACCCCCGGCACCGTTCCCACCGCCCTCCGAATCGTGGTCATGCGTGGTCGTAGGTGTCATGAGTGTCATGAGTCGCGGTCGCGCCGTGCCCAGGCCTTCCTGACCCCCGCCCGCCAGGCCTGGTAGTGGTCGTCGCTGTGCGCGTTGTGGCCCAGCGCGACGAGCGCGGTGTCGGTCCAGCCCGCCGCCTCGTCCACCTCGGCCCCGCACAGCACGGGGGCGGCGGCGACGGTGTGCTCGGGGACGACGGCCGAGATCAGCCGGGCGGCGCAGGCGAAGGCGCAGCCCTGGGCGAGGTGGGCGCGGAAGCCGTCCTCGGCCGCGGCCGAGGCCAGCCGTCCCAGGTCCGCGGTGCTCGCGCCCCCGGTGTACGTGGCGGCCAGGCCCACCCCGCTCCACAGGTCGGCGCGGCGTCCCGCGGGGAACTCGGTGACGCGCAGCACGACGTCGCCCGCCCCCGCGCACTCGTGGAACCAGAGCATCCGCCCCAGCCCCTGGTCGAAGATCGCCCGCCGCGTCCGGTCCATCAGCCCGGCCGTGCGCTGGCGTCCCACCGTCCGGTCGGAGGAGAAGAAACCCTGGTGGAAGCCGAAGCCGTCGTGGGCCAGCCAGCGCAGCAGCGGATGCACCGAGTGGACGCCCCACATCGGCCGCAGCCGCATGCGGGCGTACGCCCGGCCGGTGCCCATGTGGATGAGGTGCGGGTGGCGCAGGCCCTGCCCGCTCAGCAGCTCCCTGAGCCGGCGCCCGCCGGTGAGGGTGAGCACGTCGAGGGTGGCGCAGGCCATGCCCGCGCCCTCGTACGCGAAGCCGCGCAGGTCCTCGCGGAGGTCGTCGATCCGCTCGGTCTCCCCGGCGACCACCGCGTTGAAGCCGGAGACGAACGCCCCGCCCGCGCCCTCCAGGAGCTCGCGCGCCGGCCCCAGCCGGAACCGCCGCACCCCGAACCCCATCCGGGCCGGGTCCTGCCACAGCAGCCGGGCCATGCCCTTCGGCCTGACCGGGGTGAGGGACTCCCGGGGCTCCGGAGGCGGGGACGGATCCGGCGCTTCCGGCGGATCCGAGGACTCGGGCGGGTTCTTCGAGGCTTCGGGCGGGTGCGGGGGCTCGAAAGGACGCGGGGGTTCGCGGTGGGACGGAGGGGAGGCCGGGGAGTCCTGAAGGTCCTGAAGGTCCGGGAGGGCGGGAGGAGTCGGCGCTTCCGGCGCTTCCGGCGGGGGTGGGAGGTCGGCGGGATCGGGAGGACCCGAAGTGTCCGGCGTGCCGGGAGGCGTCGGGAGGTCCGGAGTGTGGGAGGGCGCCGGGAGGTCCGGCGGGTCGACGGCCTCGGTGCCGGTTCTCGCGTCGGACGTCTCCGCGTCGTCGCTCTGAGCCACCGTCCGAGTGCCCTCCGCGTTACTCACGGACCCGAACGTAGTGAGCCGCCTCCGGCCCTTCAAGCACCGCGTTTCTGATTCCGTGCAAAGAAAACGCCGCAGGCCCGGCCGGGAGTCCCCGCCGGGCCCGCCGACCGGGGCTCCGCGCCACCTCCCCGCGGCCGGGGTCGATGCCGGGGTCGTGGACGGGTCGTGACGGGAGGTGCGGGACCGGGGGTCAGCCCCTGGAACGGGCGTGGCTGCAGCCGCAGGCGGCGGTGGGCCGGTCGGTCACGTACGCGCCCGCGTCGCGGAAGATGCCCGAGGCGGGGGTGTGCCCGGCCAGCGCGTCGGCGGCGAGCACGACCGCGGCCGCGGTGTAGGCCGAGCGCTCGTGCGGGAAGTGCTTCTCGTTCACGAACTGCCAGCCGGTCCAGTACGAGCCGTCCTCGTGCCGCAGGTGCTGCATGTCCGAGAAGAGCTTCGACGCCCGCTCCCGGTCGCCCAGGGCGTCGAGGGCCAGCACCAGCTCGCACGTCTCGGCGCCGGTCACCCACGGCTGGTCGGAGACGCAGCGGATGCCGAGGTCCGGTTCCACGAACGTGTCCCACTCCTCGGCCAGCCGCGCCTCCGCGGCCGGGCCGCGTACCGCGCCGCCCAGGATCGGGTAGTACCAGTCCATCGAGAAGCGGCTCTTGTCGGCGAACGCCTCGGGGTGGGCGGCCAGCACGTGGCCGAGCTGGTCGGCGGCGAGCTCCCAGTCGGGTTGCGGATCGCCCAGGTGCTCGCCGAGCAGCACGCCGCAGCGCAGGCCCTGGTGGATGGAGGCGCAGCCGGTCAGCAGGGCGTATTCGGCGGGCCTGCCGTCGGCCGCGCGCTCCCAGACGATCTCACCCCGGGTGGTCTGCAGGCCGACCACGAAGTCCAGCGCCGCCCGGACGACCGGCCACATCCGCCGCGCGAATTCCTCGTCCCCGGTCACCAGCAGCTCGTGCCGGACGCCGACCGCGACGTACGCGGCGTGGTTGGACTCCCCGCCCTGTTCGACGGCCTCGCCGCCGACCAGCTTCATCGGCCAGGAACCGTCGGCCCGCTGCGTGCGGGCCAGCCAGTCGTACCCCCGGCGAACCGGGTCGGTGAGTCCCGCCACGCTCATCGCCATCAGGCACTCGACGTGGTTCCAGGCGTCCACGTGCCCCTCGGGCCACGGGACGCCGCCGTCGGGCTCCTGCACCGCCGCGATGCTCCACGCGGTCCGGACGACCTGTTCCCACTGCATTTCCCACCCCATGGAGCCGCTCACCGCTTCTCCCTCAGAGTTCACGCAGGCTTCCGGACGTAGAGCACCACGCTCTTGCCGATGAGCGGGTTGAGCACCGCCTCGGCGATCCTGGTGGCGGCGGGACGCTTCATGATGTCCCAGACCAGCAGCTCGTGGTACGCCTTGGCGAGCGGGTGGTCGTCGTTGCCGACGCCGACCGCGCACTTGATCCACCAGTACGGCGCGTGCAGGCCGTGGGCGTGGTGGTGCGGGCCGACGGTGAAGCCCGTCGACTTGAGCTTCGCGCTCAGCTCGGCCAGCGTGTAGATGCGGACGTGCCCGCCGGGAGCGGTGTGGTACGCCTCGTCGAGTGCCCAGCAGATCCGTTCGGGCAGGAAGCTCGGCACGGTGACGGCCGCCTGGCCGCCCGGCTTGAGCACCCGGAAGATCTCGCGCATCGCGGCCATGTCGTCGGGGATGTGCTCCAGCACCTCGGCCGCGATCACCCGGTCGAAGCTGCCGTCCTCGAACGGCATGTCGAGCGCGTCGCCCGTCACGGTGTCCGCCGTCGCCTCGGGCGGCACCTCCCCGGCCTTGTCCATCGCGGCGAACATGCTCGCCACGCCCTCCAGCTCCTTGGCGTCCATGTCGAAGGCCACCACGTCGGCACCGCGCCGCAGCACCTCGAAGGCATGCCGTCCGCCGCCACAGCCCAGGTCCAGGACTCGGTTCCCCGGTCCCACGGGCAGCCGGTCGAAGTCGACAGTCAGCACTCGCCGCTCCTCTTCACAGGTGGTCTCGTTCGGGGGTGTCGCTCACGTCGCGCGGCGGGCCTGGATGGCCTCGTGGTAGGCCTCCACGGTCCGCTTGGCGACGACGTTCCAGGTGAAGCGCTCCATCACCCGGTCGTAGCCCTTCCTGCCCACCGCCGCCCGCTCCTCGGGGGAGTCGTGCAGGCGGCGCAGCACCGCGGCCAGTTCCTCGGGGTCGCCCGGCGCCACCTGCACGGCGGCGTCGCCGACGACCTCGGGCAGCGCCCCGGTACGGCTGGCGACCAGCGGGGTGCCGCAGGCCATGTGCTCGACGGCCGGGAGCGAGAAGCCCTCGTACAGGGAGGGGACGACCGAGATCTCGGAGGTGGCGATCAGCTCGCCCAGCTCGGTGTCGGAGATGCCGTGGACGAACCTGACCCGGTCCTGCAGCGCCAGCTCGGCGACGAGCTTCTCGGTCGGGCCGCCGGGGGTGGGCCTGCTGACCACGGTGAGGTTGACGTCGCGCTCGGTGGCGAGCTTCGCCACCGCCCGCAGCAGCGTCGCGACGCCCTTCATCGGGGAGTCGGCGCTGGCCACCGCGACGATGGAGCCGGGCCGCTTGGGCATCTCCGGGCGCGGGTGGAAGTAGCGGGTGTCGACGCCCAGCGGGATGAGCCGCATGTTCTTCTGCGGCACGTTGAAGTCGCGGTGGATGTCGGCGAGGGACGACTCGCTGACGGTCAGGATCGGGTTGAGCCGCGGCGCGACCTTGGCCTGCATGCGCACGAAGCCGTACCAGCGCCGCATGGGGATCTTCTTGCGCAGCGTCGCGGCCTTCAGCTCGATGCGCCGGTCCACGCTGATCGGGTGGTGGATGGTCCCGACCACCGGGAACAGCTTCTGGATGCCGAGCACGCCGTAGCCGAGGGTCTGGTTGTCCTGCACGACGTCGAAGTCGCCGACGCGCTTCTTCAGCTCGCGGTACGCCCGCAGGCTGAAGGTGAGCGGCTCGGGGAATCCGGCGGTCCACATGGTGCCGACCTCGAGCAGGTCGATCCAGTCGCGGTACTCCCGCAGTCCGGGGGTGCGGAAGGGGTCCTCGTCGCGGTACAGATCCAGGCTGGGAATCTTGGTGAGGACGACGCCCTCGTCGAGCTCCGGGTAGGGCTGGCCGGAGAAGACCTCCACGCTGTGCCCCAGGGCGACCAGCTCGCGGCTGAGATGACGCAGGTAGACGCCCTGCCCACCACAGGTCGGCTTGCTGCGGTACGACAGCAGCGCGACGCGCAGTGATTCAGCACCCGGCACGGCAACCCCCTTCTCAACCTGTCCGAAAAGGGGACAGGTACCGTGAAAGATGACCTTAGTCCTCGGACCCTACCATTCATGGGCTCTGTTCTACTTGATGTGGAATTGTTCCTAGATCGTGCTTCACAGGGTGCGAACTGGGAAGTTAGCCTTACCGAGCGTGATTCGGTGTAACGCGTTCTAGGTGTGCTGTGCCGTGGGGTGCTGGTGCCCGCCGGGGGGTGTGCGGGTACATTCGCCATCAAACGGCACAAGACCAGGCATAGGTCGCCGCCCCCGCAAGCGAGGAGGACGCGTTGGCCAGGCGCGCGCTGATCACCGGTATCACCGGGCAGGACGGTTCCTATCTGGCCGAGTGCCTGCTCAGTCAGGGCTACGAGGTCTCCGGCCTCGCCCGAGGGCAGGCCAACCCCCGCGTGTCACGGCTTCGCAAGCTTCTCCAGGACGTCCAGCTCGTCCGGGGTGACCTGCTCGACCAGGGCTCGCTGATCTCCGCCGTCGAGAAGGTCCAGCCCGACGAGGTCTACAACCTGGGCGCCATCTCCTTCGTCCCCATGTCGTGGGAGCAGGCCGAGCTCACCGCGGAGGTGACCGGCATGGGCGTGCTGCGCATGCTCGAGGCCATCCGGGTCTGCTCGGGCATCTCCTCCTCGCGCACGGCGGCGGGCTCGGGCCAGATCCGGTTCTACCAGGCCTCCTCCTCGGAGATGTTCGGCCAGGTCCGCGAGACCCCGCAGACCGAGATCACCCCCTTTCACCCCCGCTCGCCGTACGGGGTGGCCAAGGCGTACGGGCACTTCCTGACGCAGAACTACCGCGAGTCCTACGGCATGTACGCGGTGTCGGGGATCCTGTTCAACCACGAGTCCCCGCGCCGGGGAGCCGAGTTCGTCACCAGGAAGGTGACGCTCGGCGTGGCCAGGATCAAGCTCGGCCTCGCCTCCGAGCTGCGCCTGGGCAACATGGAGGCGCGGCGCGACTGGGGGTTCGCCGGAGACTACGTCCGCGCGATGCACCTGATGCTCCAGGCGGACACGCCGGAGGACTACGTGATCGGCACCGGCCGCACCCACACCGTCCGCGACCTCGTGGAGGCCGCCTTCACCGCCGCCGGGCTCGACTGGGAGCGGTACGTGGTCACCGACCAGAACCTGCACCGTCCGGCGGAGGTCGACCTGCTGTGCGCCGACCCGAAGAAGGCCCGCGTCCAGCTCGGCTGGGAGCCCACGGTCACCTTCGAGGAACTCGTGGCGATGATGGTCGAGTCGGACGTCAAGCTGCTCTCCGAGGGCGGCGACCCCGACCAGGACTCCTCCTGGCCCTGAGCCTCCCGTCCCCGAGCCTCCTGTCCCCGGGCCTCCCGTTCCCGGGGCCTTTTTCCGTCCGTGGGCTCGCCCGGAGCGGCCCCGCCCCCGCCCCGGCCCGGAGTCGCCCCGGCGCCGGGACGGCTCCGGGTGACCTCGAAGCGGTGTCGAAGGGGCCCTTAAGCGGTCCCGAAGTGGCCCGGCCTGACCCGCCCGGCCTGACCCGGCGGGCTCTCGCCCGCTAGGCGAGCCGGAACGTCTCGTCTTGACATCGTGCACGGCAGGGGTGATGCTGTACCCATCGACGAGACGGAACGTATCGTTTCTCGCGATACCCCGAAGATCCGACAGAGGAGAAACCATGCCCCGACGTGCGCACATCGCGATGGTCAGCATCCCCGCGCCGGGCCACGTGAACCCGAGCATCGAGGTGATCAGGGAGCTGGTGGCGCGCGGGCACCGGGTGACCTACGCCAACGACCCCTCCTTCGCCGAGGTGATCACCGGCGCCGGCGCCGAGTTCGTCCCGTACACCTCGACCCTGCCCATGGGCGACACCGCCGAGTGGCCGGAGGACCCGATCGCCCAGCTCGACGTCTTCCTCGACGACGCGATCTCGATGCTGCCGCAGCTCCGCGCCGCGTACGAGAACGACCGGCCCGACCTGTTCCTCTACGACATCGGGGGCTACACCGCCCGGGTGCTCGCGGAGAACTGGGACATCCCCCTGATGCAGCTCTCGCCGACCTACGTGGGCTGGGAGGGCTACCGGGAGGACATGGCGCCGATGCTCGAGGAGCTGAGGAGGGCTCCGGGCGGGGCCGAGCACTACCGGCGGTTCGAGGAGTGGCTGCGCGACAACGGCATCCACGGCATCGACTCCGATGACTTCGGGGGCCGCCCGCCACGGGCACTGGCGCTCATCCCGAAGGTCATGCAGCCCAACGCCGACCGGGTCGATCCCGCCCGGATCACCTTCACCGGACCCTGCTTCGCCACCCGCTCCCACCAGGAACCCTGGGTCCGCCCCGAGGGCGCGGAGAAGGTGCTGCTCGTCTCCCTGGGGTCGGCCTTCACCAACCTGCCGGGCTTCTACCGCTCCTGCCTGGCGGCCTTCGGCGACCTGCCCGGCTGGCACGTCGTCCTCCAGGTCGGAAAGTTCGTGGACCGGGCGGAACTCGGGGTGATCCCCGCCAACGTCGAGGTGCACCCCTGGGTGTCGCAGCTCTCGATCCTGGAGCAGGCCGACGCGTTCGTCACCCACGCGGGCATGGGCGGCACCCAGGAGGGCCTGTACTGCGGCGTCCCGATGATCGCCGTCCCGCAGGCCGCCGACCAGTTCGGCAACGCCGACAGGCTCGTGGAGCTCGGGGTCGGCCGCCGGATCGACACCGAGGAGGCCACCCCCGAGGCGCTGCGCGCCGCCCTGCTCGACCTCACCTCCGACCCGGAGGTGGCGGCGCGGCTGGCGAAGCTCCAGGACGAGGTCCGGGGCGAGGGCGGCACCGTCCGCGCGGCCGACCTGATCGAGGAACTGCTCCGGCGTCGAGGGGAGGTTCGCCCTTCCTGAGGCGCAGGCCGGGCGGGCGACGCCCGGCCCACCGCCGGCACGCTCCGCGAGCGGGTTCATCGGACGGGCGCCGATCCGGCACGGCCTGCCCCGGTTTCCTTCGGCTTCGGCAGCGGCTTCGGCAGTGGCTCCGGCACGGCCCAGACCTCTTCCGAGGTCTTACGACGCGTCACCCATCCGGACTCGCCGGCGAACACCCCGAACCCCTCGATCGTTCCTGCGCGCTCACCAGCGCAGTTCCCCGGCCTCGTCCTGGAACCTTCCTGTCGGGCCGTCCGCGGCGAGAGTCGCCAGACGCACGACGGTTCTGGCGCTCTCTTCCGGTGATCTTCCACCTTCGAAAGGCAGGCCGGCGGTCATGTCGGTGGCGGTGAAGCCCGGCTCGAGCGCGTTGAACTTGATGCCCGGCTGGGACTTGGCGTACTGGACCGTGAGCATGGTAGCCGCTGCCTTGGACGCGGAGTAAAGCGCAGCCCTCACGTGGAACTCCGGCCGGTCGGGGTTGTTCACCGCCCAGAACGACCCGGCGCTGCTCGAGACGGTGACCACGGTGGGGTTCGAGGATCTGCGCAGCAGGGGAAGCGCCGCCTCCGTGACGCGCACGATTCCCACCGCGTTGGTGTCGAAGACTCGCAGAGCCGTGGGGCCGTCGCCGGCTCCGTCCCCGAGGATGCCCGCGTTGTGCACCAGGACGTCGAGCCGGCCCTCGGCCGCATCGATCGTCGCCAGCGCGTTGTTCACCGACGCGTCGTCGGTCACATCGAGCTGCACGAATCGTGCGCCCAGCGCCGCCGCGGCCTTCTCGCCTCGCTCGACGTCACGCGCACCGAGGTAGACGACGTGCCCCAGCTCCAGAAGCTGCTTGGCTGTCTCGAAACCGATGCCCTTGTTGGCCCCGGTGATCAGTGTGACGGTCATGTCACTCCTCGCGAAATATGTGGCCCGAGCGGACCGTTGAGCACGCTATGCGGAGCTACTCGCCTCGACCAGAGCCCTCTCGAGCCTGGGGTGTGACAGGGCCCCCTCTGTGCGCCTCGCGGAGTCCTGGGCCGGCCTCATGAGCGCGACGACGAACGCCCTCGGCGCGTACCTGCGTGCCCGGCGCGAGCTGGTGACGCCTCAGCAGGCGGGCATTCCCGGCGTCGGTGTGCGGCGTGTGCCCGGGCTGCGGCGCGAGGAGGTCGCCATGCTCGCCGGCATCAGCGCCGACTACTACCTGCGGTTGGAACGGGGCCGCGATCGCAACCCGTCCGCGCAGGTGCTCGAGTCGATCGCTCGCGTGCTCCACCTCGACGACGACCACATCGCCCATCTGCGGACCCTGGTCTCGGAGGCACCCCGGCGGCGCAGACGCCGGCCGCCCAGGGAGATCCCGCCGCCCGGCGCCCTCAAGCTCCTGGACTCCCTCGTCCAGCCCGCTTTCATCGAAGGCCGGTACTTCGACATCTTGGCCTCGAACAGTCTTGCCAGGGCACTCTCTCCCGGCCTCGCCGCAGGGGGCAACCAGCTGAGGGACATGTTCCTGGATCCGGCCGAGCAGGCTCTGCACCCGGACTGGAAAGACGTCACGGAATGCCTCGTCGCGAACCTGCGGCAGTCCGTGGGCAACGACATCGACGATCCTCGCTTCATCGAGCTCACCGGAGAACTCTCACTGGCGAGTCCCCATTTCCGTCGGCTCTGGGCCCGCCACGAGGTCCGCGGGCAGCGCGGGTCGCTGATGCGGATCAACCACCCGCAGGTCGGGGAACTGACCCTCAACCGGGAACGACTGGGCATAGGCGGAACCGAGGGCCTGATGCTCGTCGTGTATCACCCGGAAGCCGGGTCCAGCGATGCGGAAAAGCTGGCTCTGCTGGCTTCCGCGGGCCTGCCGACCTCGGACGAGAACAAGAGCTCCGGCAGGCCGGCACGCGAGATGGACAGCGCCGCACTCGGGTGAACCCGGCGAGGAACGACACCATGTGGCCGCCTCTCCTCTCCCGGTGACCGGCAACGATCACCCCGGCATGCGAAGAAGGAGCACCGCGAGGCCACCGGAGAACACCGGTCGCTCAACCCGGCTTCTGGGCCGGCCGGGCGGTGGTGCGGCCCGCCAGGCGCTCGTAGCGTTGCTTGGCCGCCTGGGGGGTGGCGAGGCCGAGACCAAACGCGATCTCCTGCCAGGTGAGGTCGCGGCCCCGCGCCATGAGGAGGAGCGACGCCTCCAGCTCGTCCATTTCCGCGCGGACCCTGGGCAGGAGGGTCAGGGCGGCGGTGATGTCGGCGTGGTCCACCTCCGGCTCGCCCTCCTCGCGATGGGCGCTGCCGCTCAGGAGGAACGTCACGAGCCTGACGGCCTCGTGGGCTCCGAGGACCGTGGGGTGGACCTGCCGGAGGCGCCGGCCCTCATCGGCCGCGTGGCGCTCGGCGATGCGCGACAGGGAGGCGTACTCGCGATGCGCCCGGGTCAGGCCCGGGTCGGGAGGCGTGAAGGGGTCGGATGATCCGTCATGAGAAGCGGGCATGCGACCAGGATGAGCCGTCGAACAACTTGTTGTCAATATCTAGTGTTCAACAAAATGTTTAAAAGGTGGGGGCGTTGTCACCCCTGTGACCCGCTGGACGAGCCGGAGAGGCGGGGATCTCTCCGGCCTTTCCCCATGCCACCGACATCACCGCAGCCGCCGGCATGTCGGCACGAGAAAGGCCATGCGGGGCCGCCCGGCCCCGCATGGCCTTTCGGCGCCGTCTCCGGCGTCGTTCTCCGTGTCGCTCTCGGTGGAGTTCTCGGTGTCGTCCCCGGCGGCGCCGGACCTCAGGCGACGGAGACCGGCAGGTCCTTGATGCCGTTGATGAAGTTGGACCGCAGGCGGCGGGCCTCACCGGCCTGCTCCAGGCCGGGCAGCCGCTCGGCCAGCACCTCGAAGAGGACCCGCAGTTCCAGCTTGGCGAGATGGTTGCCCAGGCAGAAGTGGGCCCCGCCGCCGCCGAAGCCGATGTGCGGGTTGGGGTCACGACCGATGTCGAAGACGCCGGGATCGGCGAACACCTCCTCGTCCCGGTTGGCGGAGCTGTAGAAGACCACGATCTTGTCGTCCTCCTTGACCTCCTGCCCGCCGATCGTCGTGTCGGTGGTGGCCGTACGGCGGAAGAGGTTCACCGGGGAGACCCAGCGGACGATCTCGTCGGCCGCGGTGCGGGCGAGGGCGCGGTCGGCGACCAGTCGCCGCCACTGCTCGGGGTTCTCGAAGAAGGCGAGCATGCCGCCCGAGGCCGCGTTGCGGGTGGTCTCGTTGCCCGCCACCACGAGCAGCAGCACGAACAGGTCGAACTCCTCCTCGGTGAGCGTCTCCCCGGCGGCGTCGGGCATGATCAGCTTGGTGACGATGTCCTCGCGGGGCTGTGCGCGCCGCTCGGCGGCCAGGGCGTTGGCGTAGGCGTAGACCTCCATGGCCGCGTTCGTGCCCTCTTCGGGGTCGGCCGCGTAGTCGGGATCCTCGGCCCCGATCATCTGGTTGGACCAGCTGAAGATCTTGTCACGGTCCTCGACGGGGGCGCCGAGCAGCTCGCAGATCACGTACAGCGGCAGCGGGGCGGCGATGTCCCTGACGAAGTCGACCGAACCGCGTCCCTTGGCCTCGTCCACCAGCTCGTGGCAGATGTCGCGGATGTGCTGCTCCAGGGCGCCCATCATGCGCGGGGTGAAACCCCGGTTGACCAGGGAGCGCCGCCGGGTGTGGTCCGGCGGGTCCTGGTTGAGCATCATCATCCGCTGCAGGGCCATCTGGTCCTCGGGCATCTCGTTGAAGAGCGCGAGTTTCCTGCTCGAGGAGAACAGGTCGGAGCGGCGGGAGACCTGCACCACGTCGGCGTGCCTGGTGACCGCCCAGAAGCCGGGCCAGCCCCGCTCGGTGTCGCCCGGGTGCGCGTAGACCGGCGCGTTCGCCCGTAGCCAGGCCAGCTGCTCGTACGGCGCGCCGTTCCGCCAATAGAAGTCCTGGTCGACCAGATCGATATCCATCGGTCCTCCTGCGAGCCGGGTCGGCGTTCTCGTGACACGGCTCATTGTCGGTACGGCCTGGGGTGCGGTCAGCGGCGTACCCTCCCTGTTCGCTGAGAATCCATCGCGAACGTGGCGATCGCGGGACTTTCCGATGTTCCCGCCTCCCGCCCGGGGCACGCCGATCCACCAGGCGCTTGATCGGGCGTCTGGCGATTCCTCTTTCTGAAACGTGTTCTATTACGGCAGGGGGGGCCCGTCAAGTTAGGACCCCGGACCACGGCCGCAGACATTTCGCGCGATGCTGCCGGGCATCCCGCACGGCGGCCCTCGGCACCGCACACGGTCGCGAGGCCCGGGACGCGTGGGTGCGTCCCGGGCCTCACGGGGGATTCAGAACCGGTTCCGACGGGGGAACCGGGGGTGGACCGCGTACGGGAGCGCCGGGGTCAGAACGCGATGTCGCGCCAGGTTCCCACCTCCGCGGCGGTCAGGGCCTTCGGCAGGATGGCCATGCGGTCGACCGCGCCGCTCAGGCGCTGGCCGCCGTCCTGGTCGGCGCCGAAGCGCAGCGGCCGGGAGGTGCAGCCGGTGATGCCGTCGTTGGTGGCCGTGCCGCCGCCGACCCGGGTGCCGTCGACGTAGGCGTTGATCACGCCGTTGCGGTCCATGGTGACGACGAGGTCGATGTAGCGGCCGGTCGGGATCGTCCCGCTCAGCCCCACGTTCTGCCCGGCGCCGATGAAGCGCAGGGTGTTGGAGGGGGTGAGGTCGACGATGATCCCGTCGGTGCCCGGGTTGCCGCCGGGCTGGGAGTCGAAGAGTCGCCGGTAGCCGGTCCCCTCGATCTTGACCTCGGCCGCGAACGTCGCCTCGGGCAGGTAGCCCAGCAGGGTGTTCCCGGTGGTGAGGTAGGTCGAGCCGTTCAGGACCAGCCCGCTGCCGCTCGGGGCCCCGGTGTCGTAGGTCGCGCCGCCGACGACGGTGGCGTTCCTGCCGCTGCCGGAGGTGTCGGTGACGGTCGTTCCCGACGTCGGGTCCCAGGCGACGACGGCCCGGTCCGCCGGGGGGGAGACGCACGGGTTGAGGCCGACGGCCGCCGAGCCGCCGGCCTTCCAGCCGCTTCCCGACAGCTCCGCCGCGACCCGCGCGGACCTGGTCCCGTTCGCGGGACCGACGGCCACCGAGAACGTGAAGGTCTTCGGGTTGCCCGGCGAGACGGCGGGCACCTCGATCGAGGCGGGGGCGGCGGTCCAGCCCTGCGGCAGGGCGAGGGTCAGCGTGCCGGCGGGCACGTTCTCCCGGCCGGTCGCGGTGACGGTGACGGTGACCGGGATCGACTCGCCGGCGCCCGCGACGACCGGGGCGGTGATCTTGACGGTCACCTCGTTGACGAGCGTGTAGGACCTGCCCGCCTTGGCGTCGATGGTGATGACGTCACCGTCGCGGTGCGGGGTGATCGTCCGGCCACGCTCGTCCTCGACGTGGTAGCGGCCACCGATCATGGCGGCGCGGACCTTGAGGGGGCCGGACGTCCCGGCGTGCACGGTGACCCTGTCGGCGTTGCCGTCCTTCCACGAGGCGTCCACGGTCACGTCGCCCCGGGCGCGCAGGCCGGTGACCGACCCGGTGGACCAGGCCGACGGCAGCGCGGGCAGCACGTGGACCGTGTCGTGCTGGCTCTGCAGCAGCATCTCGGCGATGCCGGAGGTCGCGCCGAAGTTGCCGTCGATCTGGAACGGCGGGTGGGTGTCCCACAGGTTGTCCAGCGTGGAGCCCTTGAGCTGCTCGCTGAGCATCTTGTGCGAGTGGTCGCCGTCCAGCAGGCGGGCCCAGAAGTTGACCTTCCACGCCTTGCTCCAGCCGGTGCCGCCGTCGCCCCGCGCGGTGAGCGAGATCTTGGCCGCCTCGGCCTCCGGGGTGCCGGCCGTGATCTGCCGTCCGGGGTGCAGGGCGAACAGGTGGGAGACGTGCCGGTGGGTGTTGCCCCGGTCGTCCAGGTCCTCCTTCCACTCCTGGAGCTGTCCCCAGGAACCGATCCTGATGCCCGGGTCGAGCTTGGCCAGCGCGGCCTTCACCTCGGACTGGAAGGCCTTGTCGGTCTTCAGCTCCTCGGCCGCCTCCAGGGTGTTGGTCAGCAGGTCGAAGACGATCTGCTGGGACATCGAGGCGCCCGCCGTGAAGTCGCCCTGCTCGGGGGAGTAGCTGGGGGAGACCACCAGCCTGCCGTCACGCGGGTCGGTGTAGAGGGTGTCCAGCCAGAACTCGGCCGCGCCCTTCATCACCGGGTACGCGGTCTTGCGCAGGTACTTGGTGTCGCCGCTGAAGCGGTAGTGGTCGTACATCTGCTGGGTCACCCACGCCGCCGCGTCGGGGAACCAGAACGAGGTGGCCCAGTTGTGCACGCCGGTGAAGCCGAACGGGTTGGTCTCGTTGTGCACCACCCAGCCGCGCGCC
This sequence comes from Streptosporangium sp. G12, assembly GCF_052983175.1. Classification (NCBI taxonomy): domain Bacteria; kingdom Bacillati; phylum Actinomycetota; class Actinomycetes; order Streptosporangiales; family Streptosporangiaceae; genus Streptosporangium; species Streptosporangium sp. G12. The sequence goes on from NZ_JBRIQO010000002.1 coordinate 19,675, forward strand.
CCGAACATCTCCTTCGCGGTCTTCTGCCCGGGGGCGACCATCGACCGGATGTAGCTGTCGTACGGCTCGGTCGTCTCGGCGAGGTTGGTCTGCTCGGCGAGCCAGTAGTTCATCTGCAGGTTGATGTTGACGTGGTAGTCGGCCGACCAGGGGGGATTGGTGGAGTTGTTCCACACGCCCTGCAGGTTGGCCGGGAGCGACCCCTCCCTGGAGGAGGCGATCAGCAGGTAGCGGCCGTAGGCGAAGAACATCGCCTCCAGCGCCCGGTCGTCGGCCGAGGCGCCACCGGTGTACGCCGCGCGCAGCCTGTCCGTCGGGATGGCCGGGGTCTTCTGCCCGAGGTCCAGCTCGACCCGGTCGAACAGCTTCCGGTAGTCGGCCTGGTGCTCGGACCTGAGCTCCTCGTACGACTTGCGGGAGGCCCTGTCGACCGCCTTGGTCACCTTGGCGTGCGGGTCCACGGTCCGGTAGGCCGGGTAGACGTCGGAGTAGTCGGTGCCCGCCGACAGCACGAACACCGCGCTGTCGGCGTCCGTGACGGTGATCTTGTCGGTGCCGTCGGTGCGGGTGCCGCCCCGGGTGATCACCTGGACCTGCGACTCGAACCTCATGCCGTTGTCGGCGAGCACGCCCTTGACGGTGAGGCGGCCCTTGGAGACCGAGACCTGCTTGTCGTCACGAGGCGAGGAGGTGCGCAGCGTGAAGGAGACCTTGCCGCGCTTGTCGGCGGAGACCTTGCCGACGACGACGTTGCCGGGGTGGCTGGCGAAGTACTCGCGGGAGTGGGTCACCCCGTTCGCGGTGTAGCCGACCCTGGCGACCGCGTCGCGCAGGTCCAGCTCCCGTCGGTAGCCGGTGACGGTGTTCCCGGGGATCTCGGGCATGTCCAGCCAGAGGTCCCCGAAGGTCTGGTAGGCGCCGAAGCCGCTCTTGGGCTGGCCGAGCTTGGCCGCCACCGCCTCGGGGGACATCCTGCCGTCGCGGTCGATCTGTGCCCTGACCTCGGCGATCGCGTTCGGCCTGGGGGAGGTCCAGTTGCCGAAGTCGTAGCCGTTCGCGCCGGGGCCGCCGGTCCACAGGGACTTCTCGTTGAACTGGATCTGCTCGCTGTTCACGCCGCCGAACACCATGGCGCCCAGCGCGCCGTTGCCGATCGGCAGCGCCTGGGTCTCCCAGTCGGTGGCCGGTTTGTCGTACCAGAGCGTCAAGTCATCGGGTGTATTTGGCGTGGTCATATTTGCTGACGGCTCCGCGTTGGCCGAGCTCTGGCCGTATAACCCGGTGGCGAGGGTGAGAGCGGCGAGGAGTGCGACGCCGAGACGGCGTCGTGGGGGGCGGGGCAACGGATTCCTCCGATCACAGGGCGGGACTGTTTCAAGGAGATAGCACCGAAATTCCGCCGTAACAAGCCTCATCCTCCGATGTTTCTGGACGGTTGATCACTTTTGTGCCCCTCACCACCGCGAACGTCCCAGATGATCTCCATTTCCGTCCGCGCGAGGAAACCCGATGACTGGAGGTCAAAATTAGGGCACGATCCGGCATTACCCCTGTCAGCTGCGGTTTCTCCTCGATAACGGATCGGATGTATCGGCCGGTGAGGGGTTGACACCGGGGTTCGGCGTCGTTCAGCATCACGAGACAAGACATCCGATGTATCAACGAAGGGTGCGGTGTGAAGCTGCTGCGAGTGGGACCCGTCGGCCAGGAGCGACCGGCCGTCCTGGACGGGGCCGGTAATCTCCGCGAAATCTCGGAAGCCGAGATCGACGGGGCTTTCTTCGCTTCCGGGGGAGTGGCTCGCGTCCGAGAGGCGCTGGAGCGGGACGAGCTTCCCGTGCTGGACGCCGAGGGGCTGCGGATCGGCGCTCCGATCGCGCGACCAGGGAAGATCGTGTGCATCGGGCTCAACTACCGCGACCACGCGGAGGAGACGAACGCCGCGATCCCGGCCGAGCCGATCGTCTTCATGAAGGCTCCCAACACGATCGTCGGGCCCAACGACGAGGTGCTCATCCCCAGGGACAGCGTGAAGACCGACTGGGAGGTCGAGCTGGCCGTCGTCATCGGCGAGACGGCCCGCTACGTCGAGACGCACGAGGAGGCACTGTCCAAGATCGCGGGCTACGCCGTCTCCAACGACGTCTCCGAGCGCGAGTTCCAGCTGGAGCGCGGCGGCCAGTGGGACAAGGGGAAGTCCTGCGAGACCTTCAACCCGCTCGGCCCCTGGCTGGTCACCCCCGACGAGATCGCCGACCCGCAGGCCCTGGGTCTGCGCCTGTGGGTGGACGGCACGCGGTTCCAGAACGGCGACACCAAGAACATGATCTTCACGGTGGCGGAGGTCGTCCGCTACCTCAGCCGGTTCATGGTCCTCGAACCCGGTGACCTCATCAACACCGGCACCCCGGCGGGCGTCGCGCTCGGCCTGCCCGGCACGCCGTACCTGCGCGCCGGGCAGACCGTGGAGCTGGAGATCGACGGCCTCGGGAGCCAGCGACAGACCGTGGGGCAGGCATGAGCGACAGGATCGACACCCGCGAGGACGCGCCGGTCGAAGCCATCGTGGCCGAGGCGGCGGAGGAGGTTCTGGCGGGGGTCGGCGCGTACCGCGTCATCTCGATGGAGACCCACGACATCCGCTTCCCCACCTCGCTGGAGCTCGACGGCTCCGACGCGATGAACCCCGACCCCGACTACTCGGCCGCCTACCTGGTCCTGCGGACCGACGACGGGTTCGAGGGCCACGGCTTCGCCTTCACCATCGGGCGCGGCAACGAGGTGCAGACCGCCGCGATCAGGGCCCTGGAGCCGTACGTGCTCGGCAGGGACGTCGAGGACATGGGCGCGCTCTGGAAGGACATGGTCCACGACTCCCAGCTGCGCTGGCTCGGCCCGGAGAAGGGCGTCATGCACATGGCGATCTCCGCCGTGGTCAACGCGCTCTGGGACCTCAAGGCCAAGCGGGCGGGCAAGCCCCTCTGGCTGCTGCTGGCCGAGATGTCCCCCGAGGAGCTCGTCGAGCTTGTCGACTTCCGCTACCTCACCGACGCGCTCACCCCGCGGGAGGCGCTGGAGATCCTGCGCGCCGCCGAGCCCGGCAGGCGCGAGCGCGTGGCCCACCTGCGCGAGCACGGCTACCCGGCCTACACGACCTCCCCGGGGTGGCTCGGCTACGGCGACGACAAGCTGCGCCGCCTGTGCAAGGAGGCGATGGACGAGGGCTTCACCCAGATCAAGCTGAAGGTCGGCGCCGACCTGGAGGACGACAGGCGGCGGATGCGCATCGCCCGCGAGACCTGCGGCGAGGACTTCCCCATCGCGATCGACGCCAACCAGCGCTGGGACGTCGACTCCGCCATCGCCTGGGTGAACGCCCTCGCGGAGTTCCGCCCGCACTGGGTGGAGGAGCCGACCAGCCCCGACGACGTGCTCGGCCACGCCGCCATCGCCCGGGGCATCGCGCCCATCCCGGTGGCCACCGGCGAGCACGTGCAGAACCGCATGGTCTTCAAGCAGCTCCTGCAGGCCGGCGCGATCTCCTACCTGCAGATCGACGCGGCCCGCGTCGCCGGCGTGAACGAGAACGTCGCGATCCTGCTGCTCGCCGCCAAGTTCGGCGTCCCGGTCTGCCCGCACGCGGGCGGGGTCGGCCTGTGCGAGCTGGTGCAGCACCTGTCGATGTTCGACTACGTCGCGGTCAGCGGCTCGATGGAGGGCAAGGTGATCGAGTACGTCGACCACCTCCACGAGCACTTCGTCGATCCCGTGGTGATCGAGAACGGCGCCTACGCCGCGCCGAGCCGGCCCGGCTTCGGAGCGGCCATGCACGCCGCCTCGATCATCGACTACACCTACCCCGACGGCCCGGTATGGAGGTCCCTCAATGGGTGAGTTCGACGGCCTGCGCGCCCTGGTCACCGGTGGCGGCTCCGGCATCGGCCTGGCCACCGCCACCCTGCTCGCCGAGCGGGGCGCGAGGGTGGCCTCCCTCGACATCAACGCCTCCGGCGGCCCGTTCGTCGAGGTCAGGGCGGACGTCACCGACGAGGAGGCGGTCAACGCGGCCGTCGCCCAGGCCGTCGAGCGGCTCGGCGGCCTGGACATCCTGGTCAACAACGCCGGGATCGGCGCCGCCGGGACGATCGAGGACAACCCCTACGAGGAGTGGTTCAGGGTCCTGGACGTCAACGTCCTGGGCATCGTCCGGGTCACCCGGGCGAGCCTGCCGCACCTGCGCCGCTCGGCGCACGCCGCGATCGTCAACACCTGCTCGATCGCGGCGACGGCGGGACTGCCCCAGCGGGCGCTCTACAGCGCGTCCAAGGGGGCCATCCAGTCGCTGACCCTGGCGATGGCGGCCGACCACGTCCGCGAGGGCATCCGGGTCAACTGCGTCAACCCCGGCACCGCCGACACCCCCTGGGTGCAGCGCCTGCTCGACGCGGCACAGGACCCGGCGGCCGAGCGGGCGGCCCTGGAGGCCCGCCAGCCGATGGGCCGCCTGGTGAGCGCCCCGGAGGTCGCCGCGGCGATCGCCTACCTCGCGAGCCCGCTCGCGGCGGCCACCACCGGCACGGTCCTGGCCGTGGACGGCGGGATGCAGGGGCTCAGGCTCCGGCCGAAGTCATGACCGGGCTCCACGCGTCGGTCGAGAAATAATTCACCCCCCATACAGCTTTGAATCGAGGCAACGGTATGAAAATCGGACCCGCGGCGACAGGTGCGGCACTGCTCGCGATCTCCTTCACCCTCTCCGCCTGCGGATCGTCGGAGCCCGCCACCACCGCGGCCCAGCCCACCGGTGACGCGGCCGCCGCCCCCGCGGGCGCCAAGGTCGGAATCGACTTCCCCCGCACCGACTCCGACTTCTGGAACTCGTACAACAAGTACGTCCCCCAGATGGCGACCGAGCTGGGCGTCGACCTGATGCCGCCGACCAACTCGCAGAACGACGTGGCCAAGCTGGTCGCCAACACCCAGGCCCTGACCGGCCAGGGCGCCAAGGTGATCGTCATGGCCCCGCAGGACACCGGTGCCATCGCCTCCACGCTGCAGTCGCTGGAGGGCAAGAACATCCCCGTCGTCACCGTGGACACCCGCCCCGACAAGGGCAAGGTCTACATGGTCGTGCGGGCCGACAACAAGGCGTACGGCACGAAGGCGTGCGAGTTCCTCGGCGAGAAGCTCGGCGGCAAGGGCAAGGTCGTCCAGCTCATGGGCGCGCTCTCGTCGATCAACGGCCGTGACCGGGCCGAGGCGTTCCGCGGCTGCATGAAGGACAAGTTCCCCGGCATCACGGTCTTCGAGGAGCCGACCGAGTGGGAGGGCACGAAGGCCGCCTCCATGCTCCAGACCCGTCTCGAGCAGCACCCGGACATCAAGGGCGTCTACATGCACGCCGGAGGCGTCCACCTGGCCCCCACCCTCCAGGTGCTCAAGGCCAAGGGCCTGATCGTGCCGCCGGAGGACCCCAAGCACGTCTTCGTGATCTCCAACGACGGCATCCCGCAGGAGTTCGAGGCGATCCGCAAGGGCGAGATCGACGCCACGGTCTCCCAGCCGGCCGACCTCTACGCCAAGTACGCGCTCTTCTACGCCAAGGCCGCGGCCGAGGGCAAGACCTTCCAGCCCGGCCCGACCGACCACGACAGCACGATCATCCAGCTGCCGAACGGTCTCGAGGACCAGCTCCCCGCTCCCCTGGTCACCAAGGAGAACGTGGACGACCAGGCTCTCTGGGGTAACCAGGTCAAGTGATGACATCTTCCGTCAAGGCAGTCGAGGCGCTTGGGATCACCAAGCGCTTCGGCCCGACCACCGCGCTCAACGGTGCCGGGATCGCCATCAGCGAGGGGGAGACGCACGCGCTCGTCGGCAGGAACGGCGCGGGCAAGTCCACGCTGGTGTCGATCCTGACCGGGCTCCAGCGTCCCGACGAGGGCGAGGTCCGCTTCGCCGGGCAGCCCGCGCCGCCGCCGGCCGACCGGGACGCCTGGCGGCAGAGGGTCGCGTGCGTCTACCAGAAGTCGACGATCATCCCCACCCTGTCCGTCGCGGAGAACCTCTTCCTGAACCGCCAGACGGAGCGGGGCAGGATCAGCTGGCGGAGCCTTCGCACGCGGGCCCGCCAGTTGCTCGAGCAGTACGGCGTGGACGTCGACGCGGAGACCATGGCCGGAGACCTGGGGGTCGAGCAGCGCCAGTTGCTGGAGATCGCCAGGGCGCTGTCGTTCGGCGCCCGGTTCATCATCCTGGACGAGCCCACCGCGCAGCTCGACGGCCCGGCCATCCAGCGGCTCTTCGACCGGATGCGCTCCCTGCGCGAGCAGGGCGTCACGATGATGTTCATCTCCCACCACCTGGAGGAGGTGTACGAGATCTGCCAGAGCGTCTCGGTCTTCCGTGACGCCCGGCACATCGTCACCGCCCCGGTCGGCGACCTGCCCCACGACCGGCTCGTGGACGCGATGACCGGCGAGGCCACCGCCGCCTACGAGTACCGCACCCGGACGGTCGCCCCCTCGGCCCCCGTGGTGCTGTCCGCGCGGGCACTCAGTCTCGCCGGGCGCTACGAGGACGTGGACCTCGCCGTCAGGGCGGGGGAGATCGTCGGCCTCGCCGGTTCCGGCAGCAGCGGCAAGGTCGGTCTCGCCGAGACCCTGGTCGGCCTGCACCGGGCCGACACCGGGACGGTGACCGTCAACGGCACCGACATCAGGCAGGGCGACGTGCCCTCCGCGCTCCGCGCCGGGCTCGGGTTCGTCCCCCAGGACAGGCACCACCAGGGTTTCGTGCCGCTGCTCTCGATCGCCGAGAACGCGACCATCCCGATCGCCCACAAGCTCGGCCGCTACGGCGTGGTCTCCCCGGCCCGCCGCCGCGAGCGCGGCACCCGGATGATCGACCTGCTGGACATCAAGACGACGGGCCCCGACCAGCAGGTGGCCGACCTGTCCGGCGGCAACGCCCAGAAGGTGGTGCTGGCCAGGGCGCTCGCCGACGACCCGAACGCGCTCGTGGTGATCAACCCGACCGCCGGGGTGGACGTCAAGGCGAAGCACTCCCTGCTCGGCGCCGTGGAGGACGCGGCCGAGCGGGGGGCGGGGGCCGTCCTGGTCTCCGACGAGCTCGACGACCTGCGAATCTGCGATCGCGTCCTCGTCATGTTCCACGGCAGGATCGTCAAGGACGTGCCGCGCGGCTGGACCGACAACGAGCTGGTGGCGGCGATGGAAGGTATCGAGCACTCATGACCACGACAAAGACCCCCCCGCCCGTGCTGGCGGCCCCGCAGGGCCGCCGCGTCCAGCTCGGGCGGTTCCGCGACCTCACCCTGGTCCCGGTGATCGTCGTTCTGCTGATCGCCGGCTCCTTCGTGGACCCGGTCTTCCTCACCACGGGCAACCTGACCAACGTGCTGCAGCAGCAGTCGGCCCTGGCGCTGGTGGTCCTCGCCGAGGCGCTGATCCTGATCGCGGGCAAGTTCGACCTGTCGCTGGAGTCCACGGTCGGCATGGCGCCCGCCTTCGGCGTGATGCTGGTCATCCCGGTGGCGGCCGGAGGGTTCGGCCTGGAGCTGCCCGGCATCCTGGCCATCCCGCTGTGCCTGCTGGTCGGCGGCCTGGTCGGCGCCTTCAACGGCTTCCTGATCCTGCGGTTCCAGCTGTCGGCCTTCATCGTCACGCTGGCCATGATGATCGTCGTGCACGGCCTCCAGCTGGGTCTCACCCAGGGCAAGAGCCTGTTCGAGCTGCCCGAGTCGTTCCTCTACCTCGGCAGCGCCCGCTGGCTCGGCCTGCCGGCGGCCATCTGGATCACCGGCGTCCTCTTCGCGGTGGCCATCGTCGCCCTCGGCTACTTCCGGGGTGGCCGCTCGCTCTACGCCATCGGCGGCAACGCCGACGCCGCCCGCGCGGCCGGCATCAGGGTCGAGCGGGTCCTCTGGGTCGTCTTCGTCATCGGCGGGATCGTCGCCGCGCTCGCCGGAGTGCTGGAGACCGGCCGGCTGGGCGGCATCAGCGCCAACCAGGGCGTCGGCTGGATCTTCATGGCCTTCGCCGCGGCCGTCATCGGCGGCGTCAGCATGGACGGCGGCAAGGGGACGATCCTCGGCGCGCTCACCGGTGTCCTGGTGATCGGCCTCGTCGAGAACATCCTGACCCTGAAGGGCGTCCCCGGCGAGTGGAAGCAGCTCGTCTACGGCTCGATCATCCTGGTCGCCCTGATGATCAGCCGCCTGGCGGGCGGCAAGGCCCAAGACTGACGCGGCCGCCTCGACGGGGGCGTGAGCCTTTGGCGCAGGGGCGTGAGCCTTCGACAAGGGCGGGAGCCTTCGACGGGGCGTGAGCCGCGTGGACGCGCAGCCCGTACGGGGACGTGAAGCCGTACGGGCGCGAGGCCCGCGCGAAACCCTGGGCCCGTACGGGTGGTGGAGCCCACGCGGACACGTGTGGAAATGGATGACCACCCGCGAGGCATGAAGCGATACAAATGCATCAAGCGGCATGAGAGCCATGAAGCCGTACAGAACGGAGCAAGCGGTGCAGGTCAGCAGATACGGCTTCGGCACGGCCCCGATCGGGAACCTGTTCTCGGAGGTCGGCGAGGACACGGCGCGCGCGGCGGTGGACGCGGCCTACGAGGCGGGGATCCGCCTGTTCGACACCGCGCCCCACTACGGGCTCGGCCTGTCGGAGCGGCGTCTCGGCGCCGCCCTGGCGGAGAGGCCCCGCGACTCCTACGCCCTGTCCACCAAGGTCGGCCGCCTGCTCGTGCCCGCCACCGGCGAGGGCCCCTTCGGCCGGGACGACCAGGGCTTCGACGTTCCCGCCGACCTGCGCCGGGTGTGGGACTTCTCGCGGGGCGGGGTGCTGCGGTCGCTGGAGGAGAGCCTGGAGCGGCTCGGTCTCGACGCGGTCGACATCGCCTTGATCCACGACCCGGACGACCACTGGGAGCAGGCCGTCTCCGAGGCGTACCCGGCCCTGGCCGAGCTGCGCGACCAGGGCGTCGTCAAGGCCGTCGGGGCCGGCATGAACCAGACGGGAATGCTCGCCCGGTTCGTCCGCGAGACCGATGTCGACATGGTCATGCTCGCCGGGCGCTACACCCTCCTCGACCAGTCGGGCGAGGACGAGCTGCTGCCGCTGTGCGCCGAGCGCGGCGTCTCGGTGCTCGCCGCCGGGGTGTTCAACAGCGGCCTGCTGGCCACCCACGACCCGTCGGGCACCTACGACTACGCCCCCGCCCCCGGCCCGCTCCTGGAGCGCGCCCGCCGCATCGCCGCCGTCTGCGAGCGCCACGACGTCACCCTGCCCCAGGCGGCCCTCGCCTTCCCCCTGCGCCACCCCGCCGTCGCCAGCGTGGTCATCGGCGCCCGCTCCGCCGCCGAGGTGACCCGCAACGCGGAACTGACCGCCAAGCCCGTCCCCGAGGCCCTGTGGGCCGACCTCGCCGCCGAAGGCCTCATCCCCTGAACGCGCCGCGGCAGGGGAGCCCGAGATCCTGCTGATTCCCGATTTTGGGCCAGAATCAGGGAGTAGTATGAGGCGGGAAGGAGGCCTCCTCATGGTTGATGCCAAGCCCGGGAAAGCTTCGGCGGGAGCGGTCAAAAAACGGAAGCATCGGGCGGCGTCGGCGCGGGGCGATCACGAGAGGGCCGGTGCGACGCAGACCCTTCGCAGGAAAGAGGTCGAGGAGCGGGCCGCACTGGCCCTGTTCGACCAGGCGCAGCGACTGGACGGAGTGGCCGCCAGCACCCACGAGGCCGACACTCGTGACACGGTCAGGGAAGTCGTTCACGACCTGCTCGCTCATGCCGAGCCGGTGCGAGCGACGGTCGCGGCCAAGCTCCTTGGTGTTGACGAGAAGACGGTTCGCGCATGGGTCGGGGAAGGGCTGCTCACGCAGGTCAGGGGAAAGCCACGACTGATGCTTGAGGCCGAACGCCTTTACGCCGTGGCGACCCTTGTCCAGGACCTGCGCCGGGTCGGCCGTACCCGCAATCTCGCCGAGGCCGTCTGGCGCCGCTTGCAGGACCAGGAGTTTCTGGAGAGTGACCAGCTGGCTGACGGTCTTCGGCAGATGAGCCAGAACGAGGGCCGCCCGTGGCGGGAGATCCGGGCGGAGTGGGGTTCCAGGAACTCGGAACCGGCCGCTGACGAAGACTGAGGTCTATCTCTCCGTTCTCGCGGAGAAGCAGGCCGAGACGTTGCGCGGAGCTGACCTGAGAGCCTTCGTCGCTTTCGTCGGTGATCTGGAAGCGCGAGGTTGCGCGGCTCTCGGCTATCGACTCACCGGAGAGATTCCGGTGAACCGCCTGTGCGTCAAGCACTTGAGAGCGGCCATGCGCGTCGTGGTCGCGTTCGAGGGCCTGGGCCGTTCATGGATTCTGATGTTGGGACCTCATGACGAGCGCAACCGCACACATGACGTCTACACCTCGCTGTGGCAGGTGTGCGGGCTGCACGAACCGCCGGTGGGCGAGCGCACCAAGCCCGCTTGCTGTGATGGTGACGGCGCCGGCCCGAACCTGACGGAAATCGACGATCCGGTGGCTCGTTGTCGTGATCTTGCGAAGCCGTCTCGTCGGCGTGGGCGTGAGAACTGACCGCCACGATTACGTCGGCACCGGTCTGGTGTGTTCTATTGGAGGTTCGCTGTCCGGAACGGCTGCACTCCGCCTCGGACTCATCGCCGTGGTCGGTGATGTCCCGGTGACCAGCACGGCGTCGGGGAGGCGGGGCAGGGCCCGCAGGTAGTCCATGATCCGGGTGGCGCGCCGGGTCGTCCGTTCGCCGTCGTCCAGGTGCAGGTCACCGATCTGCGCGAGCATCGTCGTCATCGTGTCGTTCCCCTCTCGCGGCGGGCACCGCCGCCGGTCCGTGCCGGTGTCCTGAGGCCAGCTCGCCGAGCAGTTTCCAGGTGCGGCGCTCGTCCTCCGCGGAACCGATCGCGGTCTGGGTGTAGACGAGTTCGGTCACGCCCGCCTCGAAGTACGCGGTCACCTGGTCCGCGAGGAGTTCCTCGTCTCCGATCGCCACCAGATCGGCGGGATGGTCGACGCCCTCGCGGTCCAGTGCCGCGCGATAGGACGGGATGGTCCCGTAGTACCCCATGTTCTCCTCCGCGCGGGCCCGGGCGCCCGCCACGTCGGCGGTCACCACGCCGGAGACGATCGCGGCGACCCGGGGCGCCGGCCGCCCGGCCGCCTCCGCGTACCGGGCGATGGTCGGCACGGTGTACTCGGCCAGCGTGCGCGGGCCGGACAGGATCGGCAGCGCGCCGTCGGCGAGTTCGCCCGCGGCGCGCAGGGTCTGCTCGCCCGCCGCCGCGACCAGCACCGGCACCCGCGGCCGCGCGCCCGGCACGCTCGCCGGTAGGGAGGTCCTGGCGACCAGCGTCTCGCCGCCCAGGTTCGCGGTGCCGTTCTCGAAGAGGTCGCGCAGCACCTCCAGGTACTCCCGCAGATGCCGGATCCTGGGGTGCGGCGCGATCCCGTAGGTCTCCTCGACGAACGACTTGATCGACAGCCCGACGCCCAGCGTGAAGCGCCCGTGGCCGGCCGCCTGTGCGGTCTGGGCCTGCATCGACATCGCGATCGGGTGCCGCGGGTAGATCGGCACGATCGCGGTGCCGACGTCGATGCCGGGCACCTCGCGCGCGGCCAGCGCGGCCACCGTGATGGCGTCGTGGTCGAACCGCTGGGTGAACCAGGCCGAGGTCAGCCCCGCGGCGGCGAGTTCCCTCACCTCGCCGACCAGGGTGTCGACGGAGTTGGCCGCGGCGGACAGCCGCGTGTGATCGGTGGGCAGCGCGACACCGATGCGCATGGCGTACTCCAATCGTTCGGCCGGAGGAGTCGGCCATAAATCTTTACCTGGTTAATGTATTGCCTGAGGAAAGTGTTTTGGTCCCACCTCCCCTCCGAGTCCGTGGTCGTGAGTTCTCCGTCCGGCGGCTCGGGGCCCTCCGCGGGGTGCATGCTCAGCCTCCGGGGAGCCGATCCACCCGGAGCGCCGGTTCCGGGAAGATCGTGTTCTTGGGGACGGAGATGGTCACGACACCTGCGAACACAGGCGAACGAGAGGGGAAACCCGGCTCGGCGTCTGAGCACGGTTCCGTGTCGGGGCGGAAATATCTTCGAAGGACGCCGCGCCCGGTGTCGAATGCGCCCGGCGCCGTTCGTGTGACGGGTAGGAAGGCGGCGACGGCGCCGCACCGGTCGTCCAGGAGGAACGCGCGATGAAACAGTATCTGCTCAGCATTTACCAGCCCGGCGGAGGTTCTCCCGGTCCCGAGGTACTGGGGCCGATCGCCCGGAATCTGGAGATCCTGGAACAGGAGATGAAGGACGCCGGTGCGTGGGTCTTCTCCGGCGGCCTGCACTCCCCGGACACGGCGACCGTGATCCGGGTGAAGGACGGCGACACGCTCATGACCGACGGCCCGTACACCGAGGGCAAGGAACACCTCGGCGGGTTCACGGTCGTCAGGGCGCCCGACCTCGACGCGGCGCTCGAATGGGGTCGCAGGCTCGCCCTGGCGATCGGCCTCCTCCCGATCGAGGTGCGGCCGTTCCAGGGCGAGGTGGACGGCTGACGTCCGGTATGCCGGGCGTCCCCGCCTCGGAGATCGACCGCGTGTTCCGTGCCGAGTACGGGCGCGCGGTCGCGGTCCTGGTGCGTCTCCTCGGCGACATCGATCTCGCCGAGGAGGCGGTCCAGGACGCGTTCACCGTCGCGGCGGGCCGGTGGCCCTCCACCGGCCTGCCGCCGAGCCCGGCGGGGTGGATCATCACCACCGCCCGCAACAGGGCGATCGACCGCTTCCGCCGGGAGGCGACCCGCCAGGACCGTCACGCCCAGGCGGCCCTGCTGCACGCCGGGGACGAACCGCTGGAGGAGAGCGCCGTGCGCGACGACCGGCTCCGCCTGATCTTCACCTGCTGCCATCCCGCGCTCGCCGCCAACGCCCGGGTCGCGCTGACCCTGCGGCTGCTGGGCGGGCTCACCACCGCCGAGATCGCCAGGACCTTCCTGGTGCCCGAGCCGACCATGGCCCAGCGCCTGGTCCGGGCCAAGAACAAGATCCGTGACGCGGGGATCCCGTACCGTGTCCCGGCCGAGGCCGATCTCCCTGACCGGCTGCGGGCCGTCCTGGCCGTGGTGTACCTCATCTTCAACGAGGGCCACACGGCGAGTTCGGGCGAGCGGCTGGTGCGCGAGGAGCTCTGCGCGGAGGCCATCCGGCTGGGACGGCTCCTGGCCGAGCTCATGCCCGGCGAACCCGAGGTCATGGGGCTGCTCGCGCTCATGCTGCTCGTCGACTCCCGCCGGGCCGCCCGCACCACGCCGGACGGCGACCTGGTGCTGCTGGCGGACCAGGACCGGGGCCGCTGGGACCGCGACCTGATCACCGAGGGCCAGGCCGTCGTCCGGTGGTGCCTGCGGCGCGACCGGCCCGGTCCGTACCAGATCCAGGCCGCGATCAACGCCGTCCACAGCGACGCGCCGAGCGCGGCCCTCACCGACTGGTGGCAGATCCTGGCGCTGTACGACCTGCTCCTGGCCCTGGCCCCCAACCCGGTGGCGGCCCTCAACCGCGCGGTCGCGGTGGCCGAGGTCGAGGGGCCGGGGGCGGCGCTCACCCTGGTCGACGGCCTCGACCTGGACGGCTACCACCTGTTCCACGCCGTCCGCGCCGACCTGCTCCGGCGTCTGGGCCGCACCGCCGAGGCGGCGCGGGCCTACGAGGCGGCGATCGCCCGCACCGGCAACGCGGCCGAGCGCGACTTCCTGCGGCGCACCCGGCAGGCGCTCACCTGAGTCAGGCGAGGGCGCTGCGGAGCCACTCCTCGACGCCGGCGATGTGGACCGTGGCCCAGGCCCGCGCCACCTCCGGCTGGCGGGCGGCGATGGCGTCGCAGATCGCGGTGTGCTGCTCGCGGGTCTTCTCCAGGGCGTTCTCCTGGGTGAGGCCCCGCCAGATCCTGGCCCTGGTGGTGGGCCCCGAGAGGCTCTCGATGAGGGAGCACAGCACCGCGTTGCCCGAGCCCGCCGCGATGCGCTGGTGGAACTCCAGGTCGTTGGCGACCAGCTGCTCGACGCTCGGGTCGGGAGGCAGCTCGTCGAGGATCTTGCGCAGCTCGGCGACCTCGGACTCGGACATGCACGTCGCCGCCATCGCGGTCGCCGCGGGCTCCAGGATCCGCCGGACCTGGAAGAACTGCAGCACGGTGTCGTCCTGGTGGAAGTCGACCACGAACGACATCGCGTCGAGCAGCAGCCTCGGCTCCAGGCTGGTCACGTACGTGCCGTCGCCCTGGCGCACGTCCAGCACGTTGATCAGGGCCAGGGCTCTGACGGCCTCGCGCAGCGAGTTGCGCGACAGTCCGAGCCGATCGGCCAGGTCGGCCTCCTTGGGCAGCCTGCTGCCCGGGGCGAGCTCGCCAGACAGGATCATCTGCTTGATCTTGTCGATAGCGGCGTCGGTGACCGCCACTCTGCACCGTCCTCAGGTCGCGCCAGACATCCGATGTCTATGAGTGTATGGCGAACCGGACCGGATCCACTCCCGTCGCGCGGCGGATGATTCCGCGAACCTCCAGCGTGCGCAGGTGGGCCGCGGCCTCTCCGGCCGCCATCCCGCGCAGTACGGGAGGAAAGTCCTCCCACGGGCGATTCCAGGTCATACGTCCAGCTATCTCCCAAATAGTGAGAGGTCCCTCGGCCTCGGCGAGCAGGGCGGCCAGCCGTCGGAGCTTCTCCTCGTGGTGGACGACGATCTCCGTCGCCCGAGCCCCCGTGTCCTGAAATATCCATTCATGGGCGGGGAGAGCTTCGAGCCGGCCCAGGCCCTTCACCTTCTCCAGCGACTCCAGGAAGTCGCTGAGCGGATCCACGTCCGCGCGGTCGTACGGGTAGATCCCGATGTGCGGCGTGATCGCCGGCAGCACGTGGTCCCCGGTGAAGATCCGGTCGGCGTCCTCAAGGTGCAGGCAGACGTGGCCGGGCGTGTGACCGGGCGTCCAGATCGTCCGGAGCCTGCGCCCCGGCAGGTCGATCAGGTCGCCGTCGGTGAGGACGCGGTCGGGTACCGCGGGCGGCTGCGGCCGGTTCCCCGTCACCTCCTCCACCTCGACGGTGCCCGCTCCCGCCCGGCGCAGCATGTCGGCCTGGAAGTCGCGGTGCGCGTCCCCCTGGAAGTTCCGCATGAACCCGATCAGCGCGGCGTCGGCCTCGTGCATGGCGATCCACGCGCCGGACTCCTCCCTGACCTGACCGGCCAGCCCGGCGTGGTCGGGATGGAAGTGGGTCACGACCACGCCGCGCACGTCGCGGACGTCCATGCCGACCGCCCCCAGCCCGTCGCGCAGCGCCAGCCACGCCTCGGGGGCGTTCCAGCCCGCGTCGACCAGCACGGGACCGGCGGGGGACTCGATCGCGTAGACGAGCGTGTAGCCGAGCGGGTTGCCCGGGATCGGGACGGGCACGCTCCACACCCCGCCGCCGGTGTCGAACGGGCGCTGCTCGCTGTACGGCCTGCGGAGGGATTTCAACGGTGGCGCTCCTTGTGCGGCCTGCGGGATTTCAACGGTGGTGCTCCTTGTGCGGCGCCGCTCAAGACGCTCCAGGGGATCGGCGCCGTTCGCGGGTGTCCCGGGGCGGCGATGCCGTTCAGAGGCGCTCCAGGACGGTCGCGGTCGCGAGCGCCCCGCCCGCGCACATCGACACCAGCGCGGTCGAGGAGTCGGACCGCTCAAGCTCGTGCAGGGCGGTGGTGATCAGTCGGGATCCGGTCGCTCCGACCGGATGGCCGAGCGCTATGGCGCCGCCGTTGACGTTGACCCGTTCCATGTCCGGCTTGTGCACCGATGCCCAGGATAAGACCACCGAGGCGAAAGCCTCGTTCACCTCGAACCTGTCGATGTCGGCCGTACTCATCCCGGTCGCGGCCAGCACCCTGGCGGTCGCGTCCACCGGCCCGTCCAGGTGGTAGTACGGCTCGGAGCCGACGAGCGCCTGGGCGAGGACGCGCGCCCGGGGCCGCAGGCCGTGCCGGGCGGCGGCCTCCTCGCTCATGAGGAGCACCGCCGCCGCGCCGTCGGAGATCTGCGAGGAGGTGCCCGCCGTGTGCATGCCGTCCTCGCCCATGACGGGCCTGAGCCCGGCCAGCCCCTCGACGGTGGTCTCGCGCAGTCCCTGGTCCCTGTCGACGACGCGGGTCTCGCCGGTGGGCACCCCGTCCTGGCCGAGGACCGGCGCGGTCACCGGGACGACCTCCCGGTCGAAGCGTCCCCGGGCCCACGCCTCCGCGGCCAGGCGCTGGGACCTGGCGCCGAACCGGTCGAGCCGCTCGCGGGTCAGCCCGCGCCGCCGCGCGATCCGCTCGGCGGCGGTGAACTGGTCGGGCAGGTCGATGGCCCAGTCGTCGGGCCGGGGATCGGCGGGCAGCACGTTGGAACCGAGCGGCGCCCGGCTCATCACCTCGACGCCGCAGGCCACGCCGACGTCGATGACCCCGGCCTGGATGAGCGCCGCGACCAGGTGCACCGCCTGCTGCGAGGAGCCGCACTGCGCGTCGACCGTGGTCACGCCCGTCTGGTACGGCAGCCCGGCGTAGAGCCAGGCGTGCCGCCCGACATGGCCGCCCTGCTCTCCGGCCTGCGTGACGCATCCGGCGAAAACCTGCTCCACGGCGGCGGGATCGATGCCCGATCTGCCGATCAGGCCGTTGAGCGCCGCGGCGAGGACCGCCTGCGGCTTCAGCCCGGCGAGCCATCCGTTGCGCCTGCCGATCGGGGTCCTCACGGCCTCGACGATCACCGCACCCATAACGATCTCCTCGCCATCCGGGTCGGAGCTCGCGGCCGCCGGGCGGCCGTTCCCGCCGATCCGCCCGCTCGCGCGTCGCTCCAGAACGTCGCTCTAGTCGCTTCCGCCACCGACTGTAACGGGTTCTAGTTTCAGGCGGAAGGAGCGGCGGGGTTTCCGGTGGCAGGGGCTCCGGCGAACAGCGCCTCCGGTGGCACGGGGCCTCCGGCAACAGCGCCTCCGGTCCGGTGGGACGGGGGCGGACTCAGCCGGAGGGGGAGGACCGGAAGTCGGCCAGCAGGCGTCCGGCGGCGATCTCGATGCGGCGCTGGATCTGCTCGTACGTGCGCCGGCCCCTGAGCATCTCCATGAGTTCGTGCACCCAGACGCTGGACAGCGAGCCCGCCAGGGCGAACTGCTCCTCGGTGGCGGTCTCGACGGTGAGGTCGTCCCCGGCGACGCGGAGCAGCAGGCCCGCCATGCGGTCGCCGAACGGTATGTCGACATCGGCCATGATCAACGAGCGGATGAGCGCGTCGGCGAGCTCGGGCTCGCGCATCAGGCCCCGGGTGGCGCGCATCAGGACGTCGACGGCCCGGCCCGAGGCCGTGGTGGCGTTGGGCGGGCGGCGCTCGATGCTGGTCTCCAGGAGTTCGATCTCCTCGCCGACGACGGCGACGACGAGATCCATCTTGGAGGGGAAGTATCGGTAGAGCGTTCCGAGCGCGACCCCGGCACGCTCGGCGACGGTCCGCATCTGCATCGCCTCGACGCCGCCCCGCGAGGCGAGGGCGGCGGCGGCCTGGACGATGCGCTTGCGTCGCTGGTGCTGACTCCTGGTGCGGACACCTGTGGACGCCGATTCGCTCTGCATGCCGGATGCCCCCTCGGTCGTGGCCGGATCGGCGTCGCTCGGGGCGTGCCTTCCGGTCCGGTGCGGGATGACCGGCGTATCGGTGGTCACATGCGAGGTGCGCATGAGAACACGTTATCTGATTTCAGGATACTCCGATGGGTTACTCGCCAGTCACAAAGATGCCCCACGCTTACATGGCATATGCGGTGCGGCGGTTATTCGGTGACTTATTGCGATTAGCTGGCTCTGGACACAGAATAGAATCTGTTCTACTTTCCGGAAGGGCGAAGCGGCCGACAGAAACCCTGGAGCGCCAGTGGACTTCAATCTCGACGAGACACAGACCGATCTGCGCAAACTCGCGGTCGACCTCCTCGGCAAGGAGGTGACCTCGAGCAGGCTCGAAGCCCACGAGA
Organism: Streptosporangium sp. G12; assembly: GCF_052983175.1. NCBI lineage: Bacteria > Bacillati > Actinomycetota > Actinomycetes > Streptosporangiales > Streptosporangiaceae > Streptosporangium > Streptosporangium sp. G12. The sequence continues at coordinate 37,764 of NZ_JBRIQO010000002.1, forward strand.
AGAGCGGCGCGTCCTACGACACCGCCCTGTGGCGCTCCCTCGCCGGGGCCGGGCTGCTCGGTGCCGTCCTGCCCGAGGAGGCCGGAGGCGCGGGACTCGGACCGGTGGAGATGGCGGTCGTCCTGCGGGAGATCGGCGCCCACGTGGCACCGGTCCCCGCCGAGCAGAGCCTGGTCGCGGCGCAGGTGATCACCAGGTACGGCTCCCGGGAGCAGCGCGAGGCACTGGCCCCGCTGGCCGACGGCGAGATCTCACTGGCCGTGGCCCCCTCCGAGCCGGGCCGTGACTTCGGCGACCTCGCCGCCCCGCCGGTCACGACCGCCCGCAGGGACGGCGCCGGATGGGTGCTGGACGGCGCCAAGGGCACCACGCCCTACGCCGCCCAGGCGGCGAGGGTCCTGGTTCCCGCCGCGACCGCCGCCGGGGTCGGCCTGTTCCTGGTGGACCCGGCCCGGGCGGGCCTGCGGCCGGTGCCGACCTCCACCGGCGAACCCGCCGCCGCGCTCGCCCTGGAGGCCACCCCGGGCGAGCTCGTCGGGGCCGAGGACGGTACGGCGGCCGACGGCCTGCGCAGGCTGGCACTGGCCGGGAACATCGCCGTCACCTCCGGCGTGCTGGCCGGGGCGCTGGCGCTCACCACCGAGTACATCAGGACGCGCAAGCAGTTCGGCCGGGCGCTGGCCGAGTTCCAGGCGGTCACCGTGCAGATCGCCGACGTCTACATCGCCGGGCGGGCCCTGGACGTGGCCGTGTGGTCCGGAGCGTGGCGGCTGGCCGAGGGCGCGGACGAGGAGGCCGAAGCGGACCTGGCCGTCGGCGCCCTGACCGCGACCGACCAGGCGCTGCGGGCGCTCTACACCTGCCAGCACCTGCACGGCGGAATCGGCGTGGACGTGACCTACCCGTTGCACCGCTACTTCGCCTGGGGCAAGCACCACGCCCACCTGCTGGGCGGGGTGGAAGCCCGGCTCGACACGATCGGAGCGCTCGTCTGATGCTGATCGACCTGACTCCCGACCAGAAGAGGCTCCGCGACGAGCTGCGCGAGTACTTCCAGTCCTGTCTCACCGCCGAGGGACGCGCGCGGATCTCCACCGACCCGTTCGGTCAGGCCTACATGGAGCACTGCCGTACCCTCGGCCGCGACGGCAAGCTCGGGCTCGGCTGGCCCAAGGAGTACGGCGGCGGCGGGTACGGCCCGCTGGAACAGCAGATCTTCGCCAACGAGATCGCCCGCGCCGAGGTGCCGTACCCGATCATCACCGTGCAGACCGTCGGCCCGACCCTCATGCAGTACGGGACGGCGGCGCAGAAGGAGTTCTTCCTGCCGCAGATCCTGGCCGGGGAGTGCCACTTCGCGATCGGCTACAGCGAGCCCGGGGCGGGCACCGACCTGGCGGCCCTGCGCACCACCGCGGTCCGCGACGGCGACCACTACGTCGTCAACGGGCAGAAGATCTTCACCTCGGGTGGCCACTACTCCCAGTACATCTGGCTCGCCGCCCGCACCGACCCGGACGCGAAGAAGCACCGGGGGATCACGATGATGATCGTCGACTGCTCCGACCCCGGCTACTCGTGGACCCCGATCATCACGATGGACGGGAACCACCACACCAACTCCACCTACTACTCCGACGTACGGGTGCCGGTGGACATGGTCGTGGGGGAGGAGAACAAGGGCTGGGACCTGATCGTCAACCAGCTCAACCACGAGCGGGTCACGCTCGGCCCGGCGGGCAACCTCGCCCACACCTACGACCGGTTCCTGGCCTGGGCCCGTCGCACCGGCACGATCGAGGAGCCCGCGGTCCGCAGGGCGCTCGGCCAGGTCTACGCCTACTTCCGGACCAACGAACTGCTGAACTGGCAGGTCGCGGCCAACATGGACCTCGGCTGGCTGGGCGCCCCCGACGCCTCGGCCACCAAGGTGTACGGCTCCGAGCGGCTGCAGGACGTCGGCAGGATCGTCGGCGAGGTCCTGGCCCGCTTCGGCGACCCGTCGGACCCGGACACCGCGGACCTGATGCGGCGCGTCGACCGCGGTGCCAAGGGCGGGCTGGTGCTCACCTTCGGCGGCGGGGTCAACGAGGTCCAGCGCGAGCTCATCGCCATGCTCGGCCTGAGCCTGCCGAGGCCGCCCCGATGACCGAGACCCCTCCGACGGACCCGACCACCCAGACGAACCCGACCTCCGCGACGAATCCGACCCCCGCGACGGCGGAGCCCGCCTCCCTGCACGAACGGCTCACCGCCCTGGCCGAGCGGCAGATCGCCGAGGGCGAGGTGCTCGGCGTCGCGGAGGCGGACCCGGTGAACCTCCCGATGATCCGGCACTGGACCGACGCCATGGGCGACGCCAACCCGCTCTACACCGACCCCGAGGCCGCCGCCGCCGGGGTGCACGGGGGGATCGTGGCCCCACCGGCGATGATCCAGGTCTGGACCATGCCCGGCGTGGACGGGAGCAGGAGGAAGCGGCCGGGCACGCCGGTCGACGCCGTGCTCGCGACGCTGGACGGCAACGGCTACACCGGCGTGGTCGCCACCAACTGCGAGCAGACCTACCACCGCTACGTGAGGCTCGGCGAGTCCCTGGTTCCGGCCACCCGGCTGACCGGTATCACCGGGCCGAAGCGGACCGCGCTCGGTGAGGGCTACTTCGTCACCTGGAACGTCACCTGGTACGCCGGCGGCGAGGCCGTGGCCGACATGCTGTTCCGGGTACTGAAGTTCCTGCCCGGGGAGCGGGCCGGGGGACCGGGCGGGGACGCGACCACGGCGCGCGGGGACGCGTCCCCGCGCACGCCGTACCCGCTGAGACCCGCGATCAACGCCGACACCGCCTTCTTCTGGGAGGGGGTCGCCGCGGGCGAGCTGCGGATCCAGAAGTGCGCCGACTGCGGCGAGCTTCGCCACCCGCCGGGACCGGTCTGCCCCTCGTGCCGCTCCGCCGCTCGCACGTTCGTGACGGCGAGCGGCGAGGGCGAGGTGTACAGCTACGTCGTCCACCACAACCCGCCGGTTCCGGGACACCGGACACCTTTCGTGGTCGCCGTGGTGGAACTGCCGGAAGGTGTGCGGATCGTGGGCAACGTGGTGGACTGCGACGCTTCGCGGGTGGGTATCGGTATGCCGGTGCGCCTGACGTACCGCCGAATGGACGACGAGCTGATCCTGCCCATGTGGGTCCCCCTGGAGGCGTGATGCGGACACTTACCGACGACGAGGTGCGGGTCGGAGCTCCGCTTCCCGAGCTCGCGATCGATCTGAGCCCCACCGTGGTCGTGTCGACCGCGCTCGCGACCATGGACTTCACCCCCGTCCACCACGACGTCGAGGGCGCGAGGGCGCAGGGGTCGAAGGACATCTTCCTCAACATCCTGACCACCATGGGTCTCGTCGAGCGCTACGTCACCGACTGGGCCGGACCCGAGGCGATCATCCGCGGCATCAACGTCAAGCTCGGCGTCCCCGCGTACGCGGGCGACAGGCTGGCCTTCACCGGCAGCGTGGTCGCCTGCGAGGACGGCGAGTTCACCGTCGAGGTCCGCGGCGGGGTCAGCCTCGGCGACCACGTCTCGGGCACCGTCAGGTTCGCCCTCCCCTCCCGCTGACCGCGCCCCAGCGGCGGCGAGAAGGCGGAAACACAGAAAGGCCCCCACCACCGTGGTCTCCTTCTCCGGGAGCACGGCCGTCGCCGGGATCGGCGCGACCGAGTTCTCCAAGCAGTCGGGCAGGTCCGAGCTCCAGCTGGCGGCCGAGGCGGTGTTCGCGGCGCTCGACGACGCGGGTCTCGCGCCCTCGGACGTGGACGGCCTCGTCACCTACACCCAGGACGCCAACCAGGAGATCGCCGTGGCCCGCGAGGTGGGCATCGGCGACCTGTCGTTCTTCTCCCGCGTCCACTACGGCGGCGGCGCGGCGTGCGGGACCGTGCTGCACGCGGCGATGGCCGTCGCCACCGGGGTCGCCGAGACCGTGGTCTGCTACCGGGCGTTCAACGAGCGCTCGGGGAACAGGTTCGGCCAGCCCGACGCCCGCATCGGCGGCGAGCCCTCGTCCCAGGGGCTGGAGATGAGCTGGCACGTGCCGTACGGGCTGATGACCCCCGCCGCCTGGGTCGCCATGTTCGCCCGGCGCTACATGCACGCGTACGGGGCCACCTCCGAGGACTTCGGGCGGGTGGCGGTCGCGATGCGCAGGCACGCCTCCACCAACCCGGCCGCGTGGTTCCACGGTCGCCCGATCACCCTGGAGGAGCACCAGGCGTCCAAGTGGATCGTGGAGCCGCTGCACCTGCTCGACTGCTGCCAGGAGAGCGACGGCGCGGTGGCGCTGGTGGTCACCTCCGCCGAGCGGGCCAGGAACCTGCGCAGGTCACCCGCCGTGATCACCGCCGCCGCCCAGGGGGCGGGCGCCGACCAGATGATGATGACCAGCTACTACCGCGACGACATGACCGGCCTGCCGGAGATGGGGGTGGTCGGCCGCCAGCTCTGGAAGCAGTCGGGACTCGGACCCTCGGACGTGCAGACGGCCATCCTGTACGACCACTTCACCCCGTTCGTCCTCACCCAGCTGGAGGAGCTGGGCTTCTGCGGGCGCGGCGAGGCCCGCGACTACGTGGCCGGGGGCGGCATCGAGATCGACGGCCGTCTCCCGGTCAACCCGCACGGCGGCCAGCTGGGGGAGGCGTACATCCACGGCATGAACGGCATCGCCGAGGCCGTCAGGCAGATCAGGGGCACCTCGGCCAACCAGGTGGCCGGGGTGCGGAACGTGCTGGTCACCGCCGGCACGGGTGTGCCGACCAGCGGGCTGGTCCTGTCGTCGGAGTGACCCGGTGCCCCGCGGGACGGTCCGGGGCCGTGCGGCCGGCGCGAAGGCGTCCAGGTGGGGTCGCCCGTGTGAGCCGCCGCCTCATGGGTTCGCGCGTCCCGGGGGACGGTCCGCGGGGCCGCGCGCCCGGGGTGGAGGCCGGGCGCGCGGCGGCCGTCGAATGACCGGCCGTCCGGTCGTCCGGCGGCTCAGCAGCTCAGGTTGCCGCCGGGGGTGGTGCCGAGGATCTGCACGAAGCGCTGGTAGGCGTTGATCCGGCTCTGCACCTGCGCGGGGTTCCTGCCGTTGCACTCCAGGCTGCCGTTGATGCTGCGGATCGTCTCGCCGAAGCCACGGCTGTTGACCATCGCGTCGTGCGGCGTCATGGTGCCGGGGCCGTTCTGGGTGTTCCAGTACCACAGGGCGGTCTTCCAGGCCACCGCCGCGTCGTTCTGGACCAGGTACGGGTTGCCGAGCAGGTTGATGCCGAGCGCGTCGCCCGCCGCCTTGTAGTTGAAGTTCCAGCTCAGCTGGATCGGGCCGCGCCCGTAGTAGGCCGCCTGGCCCGCGGGGCAGCCGTACGGCTGGCTCGCGTCGCAGTAGTGCGGATAGTTCGCGGTGTTCTGCTCCACGACGTGGACCAGGCCGCCGGTCTCGTGGTTGACGTTGGCGAGGAAGGCGGCCGCCTCCTGCCTCCTGACGGTGTCACTGCCGGTCTTCGCGAAGCCCGGGTAGGCGCTCAGCGCCGCGGTCAGGCCGCTGTAGGTGTAGAACGAGTTCCGGCTCGGGAACATCTGGTTGAACTGGGCCTCGCTCACGACGAAGCCCGAGGTGGGCGGGTTCGTGGGGGGAGGCGTCGTGCCGCCGCAGGTGTACGGCTCCCAGTACCAGGTGCTGATCACCGGGTCGTAGCCGGGGTTCTCGTTCTTGGCTCGGTAGAACCGGCCGTCGGTGTACTTGACGATGCTCCCGGCGGGATACCAGGTGCCCGCCGCCCAGTTCGGGTGGCTGCAGCTGCCCGGGGGAGGCGTCGTGCCGCCGCCGCATGCGCCCTGGTCCGCCCACACGTCGGCGGTGCCGGGGGCCTCGTTCTGGGTCCACCACTTCGCCGACCAGTTGCGGCCGTTGTGGGAGGCGGTCATGCCGTTGGTGTAGACCGCCGAGGAGTTCCACGGGGTCACGCAGGCCGCCGCGGCGGCGGAGGACGCTAAGGACGCCGAGGACGCCGAGGCCATCGGCAGGGCGACCGCGAGCACGCCCGTGACCGTCAGGGCGGCGAGGGCGGCCATGATGCGCTGTCTCAACACTTGATCACTCCTTCGTGCGGTGGGGGCCGCAGAGGTTCGAGATTCCGTGCTACCGGGGCGCGAGTGGCTCGCGCGAGAGGCTTGCAAATCCAGTCAGGGCGAGTAAGGACGGCAGGCTCCGCATTACCGGTTCCGTTGCGGGTTCCGGACGGTGTGAGACGTCCGGGCGGCCGGACCTGCGGGTGACGACGGATCGTGTCATCGAGGTTCGCGCAGCTCCTGGTCGGTTCGAACGGTTCACCAGGGGCCACGAAGGCTCCCGCCTTAACTTTCTCTTAAGAAAGTTTCCTAAGAGTTGCCGTGATACTAGCCTTGACAGATCGTTGTCACAACCCCGATCGCCCTCGATTTCCACCGTCGCGGGGGTGGTGCGTTCCACGCCCGATATGACCCACGCCCGGTTAATTCACAATGGCGATATAAGTCCGGTTAGACGGTGAATGTAACTTTCGCTGGCGTTTCGGATGTCATCATGTGCGTCATGTTGGAATCCCTCGGACTCGATCCCGTGGAGGAGCGCGTCTACCGGTTCCTGGTCACCACCGCCGAGGCGGAGGTCGCCGACCTCGTGGGGAACCTGGGTGTCGACGCCGAGACGGCCGAGACGGTGCTGGTGTCCATGCGGGTCAGGGGGCTGGTCAGGACGGTCGGTCCCGGCAGGCGGCGGTTCACGGCCGTGGCGCCGGACATCGTGCTGGGTTCACAGCTCCTCCGTCACCAGCAGGCGCTCGACTGGGCGCGGCGCGAGGTGGACCGGCTCTCCGAGGAGTACCGGGAGGGCGCCCGCCGCCGCGACGCCGGCCGATTGATCGAGGTCCTGCCGAACCGCGTCGTGCTCCGGGAGCACCTCGACCACCTGCAGGAGAACGCCCGCCACGAGGTCCTCTGCCTTCGGCAGGGCCGCGCGGTCGTGTCGCCCGCGGAGGAGAACCTCGCCGAGCCGGACGCGCTGCGCCGCGGGGTCGAGTATCGGGTGATCTACGAGGGGCCCCTGCTGGAGGAGCAGGGCATGCCGGCCAACGTGGCGTACGCGGCCAAACTGGGCGAGCAGGCCAGGGTCGCGCCCTGCCTGCCGGTGTGGCTGACGGTCGTCGACCGGGAGGTCGCCGTGATCCCGGTGGCGCGGGAGGAGGGAACCTCGGAACCGACGGCGGCGCTGGTCCGTGGCGACCAGCTGCTGGAGGCGCTGATCGCCCTCTTCGAGGGCTGCTGGGAGCGGGCGACGCCGTTGCGGATCGCCGAGGACGGTGCCGTCACCGAGGGGACGACGCCCTGCCCGCTCGGTTCCGACGACCTCTCCCTGGTCTCGTTGCTGGTCGCGGGCGTACCGGACAAGTCGATCGCCACCCGGCTGGGCGTCAGTCAGCGGACCGTGCAGCGGCGCGTCTCGCACATCATGGAACTCGCCGGCGCCCAGACCCGCATGCAGCTGGCCTGGCGCGCCGCCACCGAACGCTGGCTCTGAGCACCCGGCCACACCGGCGCGGCCGGGCGGGAGTACGGAAAGGCCCCGGGGATTCCGGGAGGGCCTACGGGGTGGACATCATCGGTACCGCGAAGAAGACGATCATGGCGATCGTCACCGCGATGACGAAGCCGATCACCTCCCAGGCCCAGTCGTGATGGGTCGCGTTCTTCATCGCCTTGTGGCTGCGTGGTGCCCGGTCCCCCCCGCGCTTGCGGGACGTCCGGCCGGAGGGGGAGGTCTCCTCGGGCGCCGGATGCGGCGCGGACGGCGCGGACGGCGCGGAGGCCAGGGGCGCCGGGGGTGCCGGGGGTGCCGGGGGTATCGCCGCGAACCCGTTCCCCGGCATGGTCGCCGCGTCGTCCAGCGGCGCGTCGTACGGCGTCAGGGTGTGGTTGGGCGGGGCGGTCCGGTCGGGGGCGTCGCCGGGCTGGTCCTCGCGCATGACCCAGCGGGGCAGACGCAACTGGGCGCGACCGGCGGGGGTGCGGAGGTGGTCGGTCCGGGGGGACCAGACAGGAAGGGCGGTCGGGGTCTCGCGGGTCCGGGCGCCGGAGGGAGGGACGTCGGCGAACCAGTCGACGGCGGAGGGCCGGACCGGATCGGCGGCCCGGGGGGCCGGGGCGGGCAGCGGGGGCTCGGGGCGTTCCGCCGGAGGCGGGGGGTTCTCCGTCCGCGTGGTCCAGACGGGGAGCGAGAGCCGGGGACGGTCGTCGGCGGCGGACGCGTGCCGCCCGGCTTCTCGCGCGGGGAAGGGCGCCGGAGCGGGCCGGTGGCGCTCGCGGTCGGCGAGGGCGTCGAGCTGGTCGGTCTGCAGGGGCCAGCCGGGAAGGGGACGCGCGTCGTCCAGCACGTCACCGAGGCCGTCGTCCAGCACGTCACCGAGGCCGTCGTCCAGCACGTCGCCGAGGTGCCCGGGGTTCCCGAGGTGCTCGGGGTTGCCGAGGGGCGGGACGACGGTGAGCGGGGTGCGGGGGGTCTCGGCGGCGGGAACGGCGGGAACGGCGGGAACGGCGGGAACAGGGCTCCGCGGCGTCTCCGCGGCCGGCGTCCCGGTGTGGTCGGCGGCCGGCGTCCCGGTGTGGTCGGCGGGCGGGGCCTCGGTGCGGGGGGCGGCGGCGACGAGCCTGTCGGTGTGGACGCGGGCCGCCCGTGCCTCCGGGGTGAGCGGGCGGAAGAAGTCCTCCCGCCCGGGGGCGTCGTCCAGCACGTCCCCGGGAATCGGGGCCGGAAGCGGTGCCGCCCGGCGCGGCCGGGGGCGCTGGAGGCGGCGGCGTGGCCGCAGGGCCGCGGTGTCCAGGGCGGTGAGCACCGAGTCGCCGAGCCTGGGCATCGGCTCCGTGGTGGCCTCGTAGGTGGAGACGGCGTCGGGATCCCGCGGTGCGAAGGGGTCGGGGAAGCGGTCCTCCGCCATATGGTCCGGCAGGTCCGGCACGGGGAAGGCCGAGGCGCCGATCGGCGGACCGGTCGGGACGCCGGTCTCCGCGAGCGGCAGCGGCCACGCGGGCGTCGTCGGCCACAGCTGCCTGATCAGCGGGGACATCGACCGTCTGGCGACCGGAACGGCGGGCGGTGCCTGGGGCCCGAGCACGGCGGCGCGAAGTCCCGCCGGGGGAGTGGCCCAGGAGGCGAGGTTGAGCACGTCGCGGACCGGGGCGACGGCGAGGGCGCCGAACACCTCCGTCATGTTCTCGGGGACCCTGGCCGAGGCCAGGGCGTAGCCCAGCGACTGGGCGAAGCGGCGGCAGGCGCTCACCGTCAGCTCGTCGGCGGTGTCGACGGCCACGTCGAGCACCCAGGACAGCTCGGAGGCGTCCATCTCGCACACGCCCGACAGGTACAGCACCTCACGCTGGTGCGTGCGCAGGTCGCCCAGGACGCGCTCGACGAGGGCCGCGACCGGGTCGAGACCGATGGCGGGGGGCGAGTAGACGATGTCGCGCAGGAAGATCTCGCGGCGGGCGAGCGCGTACAGCGCGGCGCGCGGCGGTTCGGCGTCCGAGACGCCCGAGAGGACGGCCACCAGGACGTCGGAGGCCGAGTCCGCGTTGCCCAGCTGGTCGTGGGAGTAGGCGAACAGCCCTGCTGCGTGGCGGTCATAGAGCTCGGCGATGAGTTCGACGCGCGAGCGTTGACCGAGGAGCGGTTGAGTCACTGGACCGGTTCCTCTGGTGGTTCGGCGAGCGTGGTGGAGAGTCGGAGTGGCTGTGAGGCCTGTGACGTACGGTGCCAGAGGGATCGACTCCAGCGATGTGGGTAATCATGTCAAGTCATGGGCACCTCCCGCACTACTCAATGCCCTTTTGTTGAGAAATACACTTGTGGATCTGCTTCGGAGCCGGTCCGGGAAAGCCTGGAAGACAGATCGGAGAAGTGGGGCATAGGCTGACCCGTGCGGGATCATGGGGACGGTTGGGGCAGGGGGGCCGTAACCCTGCGAAAACAAGAGGTTGCGCATGATCACATTCAACGGTGTCACCAAGCGCTACGCCGACGGGACCGTCGCCGTGGACAATCTAAGCCTCGAGGTGCCAACCGGGGAGATAACCGTCTTCGTCGGCCCCTCGGGGTGCGGTAAGACGACGTCCCTCCGCATGATCAACAGAATGATCGACGCCTCGGAGGGCCAGATCCTCCTCGACGGCGTCGACGTCAAGACCATCGACCCGCCGACACTGCGCAGGGGCATCGGCTACGTCATCCAGCAGGCGGGGCTCTTCCCGCACCGCAAGATCGTCGACAACGTGGCGACGGTGCCCCTGCTGCTCGGCTGGGACAAGAAGAAGGCCCGCGACCGGGCGATGGAGCTGCTCGAACGGGTCGGGCTCGACCTCAAGATGGCCGACCGCTATCCCTTCCAGCTCTCCGGCGGGCAGCAGCAGCGCGTCGGCGTGGCCCGCGCGCTCGCCGCCGACCCGCCCGTGCTGCTGATGGACGAGCCGTTCAGCGCGGTCGACCCGATCGTCCGCACGAGCCTGCAGGAGGAGCTCCTGCGGCTCCAGGCCGAGCTGAACAAGACCATCGTGTTCGTCACCCACGACATCGACGAGGCCGTCAAGCTCGGCGACCGGGTGGCCGTGCTCCGCGTCGGGGGCCACTTGGCCCAGCTCGACGACCCCGCGACGCTGCTGGCCCGGCCCGCCGACGACTTCGTCCGCGAGTTCCTGGGCCGCGACCGGGGCATCAGGCGGCTGTCGTTCGTCTCGGACGAGGGGGTGCGGCTCCGTGCCGACCTGCTCGCGCCCGCCTCCACCGACGCCGTCGCGGCCCGCGCCACCGGAGAGCCGTGGCTGGCCGTGACGGACGAGGACGGCCGGCCGCTGGGCTGGGCCGCCGTCAAGGACCTGCCCGAGCCGGGCACCCTCGCCGACGCGGAGCTCGCGCCGTACGGGACCTTCGTCAGCGGGCGCGACTCGCTGCGCGCCGCGCTGGACGCGACGCTGCTGTCCCCCTCGGGCCACGCCGTCGCGGTGGACGGGTCGGGCAGGGCCGTGGGCGTCGCCACCCGCGATTCACTGGACGAGGCGCTCACCAGGGTCGTGAGAGACGTCGGCGGACCGGCGCGAGGCGCCGATGTCCCGGCGGAAGGTGCCGGCGGCTCCGCGGGGGGCGGCGACGGTTCCGCGCGAGGCGCGGACGAACCCGCGGGGGGCGTTGACGGTTCCGTGGGAGCCGCCGACAGGCCCGCGCGAGGCGCCGGCGGACTCGCGGGAGGTGTCGATGGATGAGGAACCGCTGGTCCGCTGGGACTGGATCGGGCGCAACTGGCACACGATCCAGGGCCTGCTCGAGGACCACATCGTGATGGCGCTGGTGCCGATCCTGGTCGGGCTGATCATCGCGCTCCCGCTCGGGCTGGCCGGGGTGCGGTGGCGCTGGCTCTACCAGCCGACCGTCGGCGTCATGAACGTGATCTACTCGCTGCCCTCGCTGGCCGTCTTCATCGTGCTCATCCCGATCACCGGTCTCGCCACGCGGACGACCGTGATGGTCCCGCTCACCTTCTACGCCATGGCGGTGCTGATCCCCGCGGTCGTCGACGGGCTGAGCTCGGTCCCCGACCACGTGCGGCAGTCCGCGGTGGCGATGGGCTTCACGCCGCTGCGCAGGCTGCTCCAGGTCGAGCTGCCGATCGCGGTACCGGTCGTGCTGGCCGGGCTCAGGGTGGCCACGGTGGCCAGCGTCAGCCTGGTCAGCGTCGGCGCGCTGGTCGGCAGGGGCGGGCTCGGCTACCTGTTCATCGACGGCTGGCAGCGGCAGTTCTACACCCCGATCGTCGTCGGCATCGTGCTGGTCGTGGTGCTCGCGGGGGTCGCCGACCTGCTGCTGATCCTGGCGCAACGCCTGCTCACCCCGTGGTCGCGGGCAAGGGGGTCCGCGTGAACCGGATGATCGGGTCCCTGACCGTTCCCACGGACCGGCTGAGCGGGGCGCGGGCAGAGGAGGCCGTGTGAACTGGCTGATCGACTTCTTCGGTGACCCGGCCAACTGGTCGGGACCCGACGGGATCCCCAACCGGCTGCTCGAACACCTGGAGTTCGCCGGGCTCTCGCTGCTGCTCGCCATGCTGATCGCGCTACCGCTGGGGCTGCTGATCGGTCACACCGGCAGGGGCGCGATGCTCGTCATCCTCACCGCCAACGCGGCCCGCGCCCTGCCGACGCTCGGCCTGCTGGTCCTCATCGTCCTGTTCATGGGCGTCGGCACCATCCTGCCGGTGCTCATCCCGCTGGTGGCGCTGGCCGTACCGCCCATCCTGGTCAACACCTACGAGGGCGTCCGAGGGGTCGACCCCGACCTGCGCGACGCCGCGTACGGCATGGGCCTGCGCGGCGGGCAGGTCCTCGGCCGGGTGCTGGTGCCGGTCGCGCTGCCGCTGATCCTGCTGGGCCTGCGCCTGGCCGCGATCCAGGTGGTGGCGACCGCGACCGTGGCCGCCTACGTGGGCCTGGGCGGCCTCGGCCGCTTCATCATCGACGGTCTCGCGACCAAGAACTTCCCGAGCACGATCGGCGGGGCGGTCCTCGTAGCACTGCTGGCGCTTCTCGTCCAGCTCGGGTTCACCCTGGTGCAGCGCGTAACGGTCTCCCCGGGGGTGAGCGAGCGCCAGGCCATCAGATAGTTTTCCTACCCCCCGTTCTGGAAGGGAATAGCACCATGAAGCGCCTGATCAGCACCGCGGCGGTCCTCCTGTCCGCGGCGCTCACACTTACCGCGTGCGGCGGAGGAGATCCGCTCACCAGCGCCTCCCCGGCTCCGGCCGGGTCCGGGTCCGCCTCCGCGCCGGCGGCCGGTGGGAAGGTCGTCATCGGGTCGGCCAACTTCCCGGAGAACGTCCTGCTCGGCGAGATCTACTCCCAGGCCCTGGCGGCCAAGGGCGTCCAGGTCGAGGAGAAGTTCAACATCGGCAGCCGCGAGGTCCTGTACGACCAGATCAAGAGCGGCGGCCTGACCATCCTGCCGGAGTACATCGGCTCCCTGCTCGCCTTCGTCGACAACACGACCACGGCGAAGTCGAAGGACGACGTCGTCGCCGGTCTCAAGGAGAAGCTCCCCGCCGAGCTGGAGGTCCTCACCCCCGCCCCGGCCGAGGACAACAACTCGCTGACCGTCACCAAGGAGACCGCCACCAAGGACGGCCTCACCACGATCGAGGACCTGGTCAAGGTCGCCAAGAACTACTCGGTGGGCGGCCCGCCGGAGTTCCAGACCCGCCAGGAGAAGAACTTCAAGGACACCTACGGCCTGGAGTTCAAGGAGTGGAAGAAGACCGGCGACGCCACCGCCGACGCCATCAAGGACGGCACCGTCCAGGTCGGCAACGTCTTCACCACCGACCCGAAGATCATCGTCAATGACCTGGTCTCCCTCCAGGACAACAAGAGCGCCTTCGCCGCGGAGAACATCGCGCCCCTGGTCAACAAGGCCGGCGTGAACGACACCGTGAAGACGACCCTCGACGCGGTCTCCGCCAAGCTCGACACCGCCGGCCTGGTCGCGCTGATGAAGCGCGTCGCGGTCGACAAGGACGACGCCGAGATGGTCGCCAAGGACTGGCTCACCCAGAACGCCCTGCTCTAGGTTCTGGTAGCGGTCTCAACGGAAGGCGGGTGGACGTCCACCCGCCTTCCGGCGTCCCCGGGCCACTCCGCGGCCTTCCATGCGCGTCGCCGGATTCCGTCACGGGCTCACGCCTTGCCGTCCGTGAAAGCCCTTGTGAATATGCCCACGGAAGAGATGGTCTCCCTGATGGGGTCGGCGAGACCGTCGGCGTCCTGGCGCGAGCAGCGGTGTTCGGGGTGTCACACTCGGCGGCGGCGAGCCGCTGGGGAACTCGTGGGGTCGCGGTCACCGCGCCCGGCGTCGGCCCAGCCACCGAGCCACATCATGCGTTTCAGCGCGCGGAACACGTTCCCGACGACGACGCGGTGGCCTTCCCCGGCCCACTAGCATCCTTTCCGTCGCCGATAAAAATCCTGCGTCGCGGCGCGCCGCCTTCTCCGTGTACAGCAGGTCGCCGACCGGCCCGTCTACGTGGCGTTGGCGGTCATTGTCGGCGGTAAGCGCTACGTTCTCGGACCGCGGGCTGACGACATCGGTGAGGGTGCGAAGTTCTGGTTGTACGTGTTCACTGAGCCAATCTCGCAGTCCACACCGTCGATCAGTTCATCCGCTTCCTGACCAGCGCGTTCGCCGCTGAGACGGTTCTGGGCCTCCACCTGCCCCAACCCTGACTTCAGCTGCGGGCCCTGGACTTGGCCGGCATCCGCGAGACCGTGGACGGGTTTCCGCCCGCTTCGCGGCCAGACGGTTTTCAATGGATCAAATTCTCGACGAGTCGGGGTCCTATTTGTTTCATTTTCCGGAACTGTTCGTGGATTGACAATTTCCGCCATCCGGAGAAAAAGAAATTTCAAGCCAGTATGTTTTTGTGGACGGATCCTTTTCTACGTCATCGGACCAGTAGTCGAAACTGAGCTCTAGATTTGCATCAAAATCTCCAAGATCTTTTATGTAGCATGTGTCTGAAGGCCAATCTTCCTTGGATCCGAGGCGCTTGTTGACATCCTTCTTCCCGTCCCTTATTAAGCGCCATCCAGTCGCACTTGCTTCTTTTTCGTAATGAGATGAAATTGTTGCGGGTGGGCTTGTGAATCGATAGCGGCGGCCGACCTCGGCAATGCTGTTGTCGTCTTCGCAGGCCAATGATGTGTACTCTTCGGTGATCGGGAGGGTATTGGGCGGAGGGCGGTCTAGAATTTTTTCTTCTTTCGCTCGATTTGCCATCTGTTCGGTGGGGTCACTGAGGCAGTCTAATCCCGACACGTGATATGCGGCGGAGCATGCGGTTGTTGTTAACGCCAAAACAGCTGCCATCAAGCAATGTTTGAATCGCGATAACTTCTCCATTGCGACCCCTGTTTGGTGTGGTTGCGTTGACGGTTCGCTACGTACGGTCAGTGTAGCCGACGTTCAAGCTAGCAACCTGGTTAGATCCTTTTGTCATTGGTTTTTGCAGTGCGAGAGCAGGGATTCTGGCCTTGATATGCACGAATCTTCGACGCGCCCGATCTTTAGCGGAAGCCTCTACCAGGCCATAGGTTGCGCATCTGCATATCTACTTTTCGTTTTTTTCCCACTTCTGTAATCCCTGTAGCCTTCTTTTATTTCTCTCCAGTATCTTGGGTGGTCGGTTTCGTATACGCCAATCAAGACAATGTATCGATTGCCCGTCATTGCCCACTCGATGGCATCGTTGTTTACTTTTACATCTGCCACGCTGTCCTTTGTTCCTTCCTCCCCTATCTCGTGCACGGCTAGAAATTTCCTGGCGAATTTTTCGCCCATCATGATGGCCAGCCCTGTGGCGAGCAGCCAATGGCGTAGTTTCCCGTCACCTTTGGTCTTACTGTCCGGAACAACGGGGCTGGTTCCGGACATTTGGTAAGAGTGAATTACAAGGTTAATAATTATGCCGCATTGCTTTGGCCCTCGTTCATAGCACATTTTCATGTTACGAAGATTCTTGTATATTTTGGCGGCCCATGCGGGCGGCACCTCTCCCTTTTTGCAAAGACCTTTTACTGTATAAGTGCAGACCAGTGCTTTACCGGTCTTTGTCGATTGCGCCCCAGACCGACGGTCGTTCTTAGGTACGACTACTTCTTTGATAAGTTCTTTTGGTGCTGTCAGCTGCTTCCAGAGCTTGGAGAGTTCCTTTTCGCTGGCATGTATGCTGTATAGATTCATGTAAGTTTCTCGTACTTTCTTGCTCTCCTTCCAATAGCCCTTGGGGGCCGGCCTTCCGTTGGTCATGTAACCGATTCGCTTCGCTTCCTCTTCCGAGAGCCCGGGATTCCAAGGTTCCCAGTCCTGGACGCCGTCGCTTCTATACAGGCCCGAACCGTCGACATCCCACGCATTGTATGGCTTTCCCGGCTCCGGCCAGTTGATTTCCCTATTCCAGGGCGAGGTAGTGATTTTTTCGATATGAGCACTCATGTACGCGTTCATATCGAAGGACTGCCAGCCAGAACCGCCACTTGCGCTGTTTGGGGAGTTCACGGTGTTGAGCTGAATGGAATTGTGTCCGCTGGGATCGGTGTGGGTGAGAGGGGAGGCGTTGGCGTAGGTGTGGCGGTTGGCCTGGACCGAAGGGTCGGGGCTGAGGGTGGCGGTGTCGCGGGAGGCGAAGGCGCCGGTGCCGGGCTGGTACCAGCGGGCGTGCATGTTGACCTTGCCGGTGTCGGGGTCGGTGTAATCACCCTGGTAACCGAGGGCAGGCTGGGTGCCGGAGCGGTGGGTGACCTTGCCGAAGGGGTCGTAGGCGGTCGAGTCGACCAGGGCGGTGCCGGAGAAGGTGCCCACCACGTCACCGTGCAGGTCGCTCATCGTGGCGAGCGCGGGGCTCGCGCCCTCCTGCGTGCTCAGTAGGCCGCCGAAGGGATCACGGCCGTACTTGGCCTGGACGGCACCCACACCGTCGGTGGTGGTGGTGATGTTGTTGCTCAGGCCGGAGTATACGAAGCGCTGCTGGGCGGTGCCCTTGGTGCGTGAGGTCATCCGGTCCAGGGCGTCGTAGCCGTAGGTGGCGTCTCCGTCGGAGACGAGACGGTCGAAGGCGTCGAAGGTGAGGTCGCGGGTGACGCCGGCCTTGGTCTCGGTGGCGGTGGTGCCGCGCGGGGTGTAGGTGTAGTCGGTCCCGGCGCCGGAGGTGAGCCGGTTGCGCTGGTCGTAGACGAAGGTGTCGGCCCCTGCCTTGGTGCGGTTGCCGGAGGCGTCCCACTCGTAGGAGGTGACGGCGCCTCCGGGCGCGGTCCAGGAGGTCAGACGCCGGGAACGGTCGTAGCCGTAGGTGTTGGTGCCGGCTCCGGCGGTGCCGCTGGTGGTCTTGCTGATGAGGTTGTCGTCCTTGTCCCACCCGTAGAGGATCTTCGACAGTTCGGTGCCGGAGCTGTTCTTCACCGAGTGCAGGGTGAGGCGGTCGACGGCGTCGTAGTCGTAGGTCTGGGTGTTGACCGGATTGGCGGAGGTCTTGGTCTTGAGGCGGTCGGCGTTGTCGTAGCCGTAGGTCCAGGTGCGGCCGGTCACCGGGTCGGAGGCGGTCTTGAGCCTGTTGGCGTCATCCCAGGTGTAGGTAGCCGTCCCGGCGGGGTCGACGCGCTGGCTGAGGTTGCCCAGGGCGTCGTAGGCGTAGGTGGCGACCTGGTTGGTGGCCTTGGACACCTTGGTCAGCAGGCTGCGGTCGTTGTAGTCGAGGGTGTAGTCGCCGATCGCGGTGACGCGGCCCGCGGTGTCGTAGGTAACGGTGCGGGTGGGAGTGGCCACCGACCCGCCGCTGCCCGTCTCCGTGGTCATCCGGTTGAGGTGGTCGAAGGTGCGATCGAGGCGTACCCCGCCCGGCTGCACGGTGGCGGTGGCGTTGCCCGCGGCGTCGTAGACGCTGCTCCAGGTCCGGTCGGTGGCGTTCGGGTGGGCGGTGGTGGCCGGTTCGAGGACCGACTCGACCAGTCCGAGGGTGTTGTAGCTCGTCCAGGTGGCGTTGCCGCGGCCGTCGGTGGTGCGGGTGCGTGCGCCGGTGGCGTCGTAGCCGAACGTCGAGGTGATCGACGTGCCCGCGGAGACCGGCTCGATCAGGGAGGTCATCCGGCCCAGCGCGTCGAACCGCCGTTCGGTGACGTGCCCTTCTCCGGAGGTGGTGCTGGTCGGGTTGCCAGCCGGGTCGTAGCCGAAGCCGAAGGTGCGCACGGTCGTAACGGGGTTGGTTCCGGTGAGATCTCTGGTCGCGATCTTGCGCCCGGCCAGGTCGTACTCGACCTCGGTGGCGTTGCCCAGCGCGTCGGTCACCTTGGTCTGCCGGCCCAGCAGGTCGTAGGCGATCGAGGAGGCGTGCGTCAGGGGGTCGGTCACGGTCTTGACCTGTCCGGCGGCGTTGACCGCGTACGTGGTGGTCTTGTCGCCGGATCCCGGGGCGATGGTTTTGGTGAGGTTGCCGGCTGTGTCGTAGCTCAGCTTGGTGGTGTGCGCGGCGGTGCTGGGGAAGCGCTCGATCTGGGTCTGGGTGATCTTGCGGCCCAGGTCGTCGTAGGTGGCCTCGGTACGCGCGCCGTTGGGGTCGATCGCCGCGAGCTGCTCGCCGAGCAGGTCGTACTCCGCCACCCGGGCACCGCCGGGACCGGAGGGGCCGGGGTCGGTGACCTTGACCGGTCGGCCCAGGGCGTCGTAGGTGGTGGAGGTGATGTGGTTGCGCGGGTCGGTGAGCGTGGTCTGGCGACCGGCGGCGTCGTAGCCGAAACTGATCTTGGGGATGACGGCACTGCCACCCGGCGGGGTATAGGACGGGGCGATCGCCGAGGTGAGGCGTCCGGCCTTGTCGTACGTCGAGGTGATCGTCCGTCCTTCGGCGTCGACCGTGTGCGTCGTCAGGCCGGTGCTGTCGTAGCCGTACTTCGCCGTGGGTCGCGCGTCGGCGGTCGTCCCGGCTTTCTCGATCCTCACCTGTGGCGCTTTCTTCTCCACGAGCTGCCCGGCGAGGTCGTAGCGCATCGTGGTGGTGAAGTCGGCGGCGGTGGCGCCGGAGGCGTTGCCTCGGGGGTCGGTGGTCGCGGTCAGCAGGCCGCGGTCGTCGTAGACATTAGTGGTGACCAGGTCGTCGGCGCCGTTCTCGACGGTCTGCTGGGTCATCAGGTTCAGGGAGTTGTACGCGTAGAGCGTCGATTCCGTCCTGGTGGTGTTCGCGCCGGTGAAGGTCTTCTTGGTGACGTTCTCGGTCGCGTCGTACTCGAAGGCGGTCTTGCGTTTGAGGTCGGCCGGGTCGAACGTGGTGGAGGTCAGCCGACCGGCGGCGTCGTAGACGTAGTCGGTGGTGACCTTTTCACCGCTGGTGGCCTGGCTGGCCGGTGTGTTGGTGACCTGCTTGACGAGGTGACCGGCGGCGTCGTAGGTGTTGTCCTCCAGTACCACATCGGTCGGGGTCGTCAAGCCGTTCAGCCGGACATCGTCGCCGGTCACCTGGGACAGGCGGTTGTCGGTGAAGTAGGTGTAAGCCCTCTTGCGGCCCATCGCGTCCACTTCGCCGGCCAGGCGCCCGCCGGGGTCGTAGGAGCGGGACTCCAGCACCACATCCTGCGCGGCCTGCGGGCTGACCGGGCTGCCGGTCCAGTTCTTGAGGGTCGCGGTGAACGGTTCACCGCGCTTGGTGTAGGCATAGGTGAGGACAGTGCCCATGGGGTCGGTCGTCGAAGCTTGGGCGCCGGTGACGTCCCAGGTGGAGCGCATCACACTGCCTTCGGGGTCGGTGACCGTTTCTACCTGGCCCTTGACGTCGTAGGTGTAGGTGGTGGTGCGTGCCGGGTCACCGCCGGTCAGATCCGATACCGTCTCGGTGAGCCTGTTGCCGTCCGCGTCGTAGGTGTAGGTGGTTTTGGCGGTGTGGGTGACGTTGCTGATCTCGTTCTTCACCCCGGGAGCGGTCTGCGTCAGCGGGCGTCCGAGCCCGTCGTAGGTGAACGTCGTGGTGACACCATCCGGGTGGGCCGCTGACACCTCGGTTCGCGAGGTCACTCGGCCCAGCGCGTCACGACCGAACTTCGATACCACCTCTGAGGGGCTGGTCTGCTCGGCCAAGTCCCCGGTGGCACTGTAGCGGTAGGTCGTCTCGTTGCCCTTGGCGTCCTTGCTCGACTCGCGCAGGCCAGCCGGGGTGGTGCCGCCACCGACGGCGGGTTCGGTTCCATCGGTGTAGGTGGACGTCGTTGAACGGCCGGTGGGAAAGTCGGGGGTGGCCGGGGTGGTCTGCTTGGCCACCTCCCCGTGGGTGGTGTACTCGGTGGTGGTGGCGTAGGTGTTGTCGGTGGCGCTCGCTGAACGGGCATCCCTGTGTGTTATGGGACGGTCGTTGCGTGGGTCGAACTCGTCGGTGGTGTTGCGGTAGAACGTCTGACGGGTGGTCTGGCAGTTTCCTACCGCCTTACAGGTCTTGATGGCGGTGACGTTGCCACGAGCGTCGTTGACCCGCTCGGTGACAACCCCGTTTGGATC
Source organism: Streptosporangium sp. G12 (assembly GCF_052983175.1). NCBI lineage: Bacteria > Bacillati > Actinomycetota > Actinomycetes > Streptosporangiales > Streptosporangiaceae > Streptosporangium > Streptosporangium sp. G12. The sequence goes on from NZ_JBRIQO010000002.1 coordinate 57,897, forward strand.
GGTGGCCTTCGTGGGGAACCCGCCGGTGTCGTACTCGTACCTGGTGATCTTGCCTAGCTGGTCGGTGCGGCTGACCAGGCGGTAGCCGCGCCAGGCGTCGTGGACGTAGCTCAGGGTGTTGTTGTTGGGGTCGGTGACGGTAATCGTCGACTTGCCCGTCTCCGGCGCGTAGACCGGGGCGCCGATCTTCCAGGTGCCGCCGTTTTGGTCGACGTGAGTGGTGATCCGGTCGGTGGCAGCGTCGTAGGTGTTGGTCGCCCATGCCCGTCCCGACGGCAACGTGATGGTGGTGAGCTTGTGCGGGGTCTCGGCGCGGGCCGCGTGATGGCGGCTGATCTCCCCAGCGGTCAGCGGCTTGTCATAGAGGGCCGCCTCATCCAGTTGCCCCTTGAACACCTCGCTGGTGGCCGGCCAGCGCCAGCTGAGCATTCCCTTGCCGAACCGGGCCTGTTCGCGCCATTCGAGGCCTCCTGGCCCGGTCAGGGAACCCACCAGCTGACCGTCCAGATACAGCCGGTCGGTGGTGCCGGCCACGCTCAGCACCGCGTGGTGCCACTGTCCGTCGTTGACGACACCCGCCGAGGTGATCGGGGCCGCGTCATCACCGGAGAACGGCTGGGAGCGGGCGCGTAGTTTGCCGTCGGTACCCACATAGATCGCCGAGTCCGCAGGAGTCGGATCCTCCAAACCGGCGGAGAACAGCACCCCGTGCAAGGTGGTCTTGAACCACACCTCCACCGAGAACTTGTCGGCCAGCCGGGCGACCGAGTTCAGCGGAAGTTCGACCGAACCGGAGGTCACGCTGATCGCGGTGTCGGTGGTACCGGCCAGCGCTCCGGGCTGCCCCTTGGTCGCGTTGGCGTAGGTGGCCGGGCCCGTACCCCAGCCCAGATTGGCGGCCGAGGTGCCCGAGGTCTCACCCAGCCGCCAGTACCCGTAAGGGTCGGAGTCCAGCACCGTCGAGCGGTAGGTCGAGCCGGTGCCGTACCCGTAGGTGATGCAGTTCGGCGCGGCCACCGGAGCGCACGAGCCGACCAGCCGATCACCCTGGTAATGGTAGGTCCACGTCAAGGCCTGACCCCCCACCGGGTCGGTGGACACCTGTGTGACGTGCGCACCCGTCCAGGTGAAGTGCAGTGCCCGTCCGCCGGAGGCGGTCACCGTCGCCAGCTTGCCATCGGTTCCGTAGACGAGATTACGGCTACGGCCATGGGCATCGGTGATCTTCGTCAGTCGCCCTTGGGCGTCGAAATGGTAGGAGATGGCGCCCTTGTCCATCAACCGCCAGCCACCACCGCTGACCGTCGCCAAGGTGGCGTGCATTCCCGGCGGCGGCTGGAAGGTGCCGTTGCCGTTGTCGGCGAACCGCACCTGACGGCCATCGGGATAGGTGACCAGCAGCGAGGAGGCCTCCCCGCCGACCTCGGAGAGGAGCTTCATGTCCCACAGCGTTGACCAGGCCGCGCCGAACATCCCATCGGCCCGCGGATCCAGCGTGTTGTAGGAGCGCACCACCGACAACGGCTCACCGGCCGTCGTGACCGAGACGTCGGTGAAGGCCGTGGTGTAGTTCCCGGCCAGCTGGTGAAACTCCTGGCCGTTCACCCCCCGCGCGGACAACTGCGAGGTGATCATCGGCTGCCGCACCCCGGTGGTGATGGACGACATCAACGAGGTGTTCACCCCCAAGGTGCCGCGGTCTTTGGCCGAGACCTGCCACCAGTACTCCTTGCCCCACTTCAGCTTGCCCGCCGGAACCCGCCAGGTATTGACATCACTCAGCCACCCTGAGGTGGTGCAGGTGCCCGACATCCCCGACTGGTCACAGATCTCAAAGCGGTAGTCGATGCCGTACACGCCGGCGTTGCTCTTGGCGTAGGTCACCAGCAGCGGCGTCAACGACCCGACCTGCGCCTCGTTCCACGGATGCACATCCACGATCGTCGGAATACACCCGTACTGACAATCCATCGCCTGAGCCCGCGCAGCGCCGGAAGAGAAGGAACGCCTGTCGGCGTCGGCGCCCTTGGCAGGGGCGGCGGGCTGGGGCTCATCGACGAAGCGCCCCTCGGGCCGCAACGCCCCCTTGGGAGGTTCGTCATCCTGTTGCGACGGCTTCACCTTCACCGTCGTCGCCGTGGCCGCCGAATCCACCAACGACGGAAATCCTGCCGCCGAACCGGTCAGCTGATTAGGCGTATCAGGGGTGCCCTGAAAGAGCGCGGGTGGCTGCACCCTCGCGGCCGACACCGGAACCGCCTGGAACAACAACAGGCCGGGAAGCGCCGCGACCATAACGGTCACCGCTGTCCGGGCTCTCACGGCTGCCGACAACGACCACGACAAACTCCGGCGCATACGCCGTCACCCTCCGAACAAGTCAGCGCGGAAGCTAACCGCTCCCGCGTTACCCCAGCCCGCCACCAGGTCCACAACGGGGCCGGGGTCGACGGTTCGGAGCGCGCAACCAGCAAACGATCAGAAATTACACATGCGTCCTTTATGTGCGCAATATGTGTAAGCATGAATAAATAGGACATAGATTTTGGGTTTGAAATTGCGACATATCGAACTTGCGTTCTTACAGTGACGCTTGGTTGTCCGCGAGCATGGACCGGAATGATCACGTAGGGAAAGTGAGTGGTGGCCCGCTGTTCGCCTCGCGTGTCTCGCTCTCCGATTTTTCTTGAAAGCGCAGCTCACACCCGGTGAAACGAGGAAGCGTTCATAGCGGACGCGGCGGGAGAAGGGGGATCGGCTGCGCGATTTAAGAGCGACCTGAAGTCGGTGCTCGCGGAGGCGGAGGCGCGGAAGGCTGTCGGCTGCGGAGGAAAAACGGCGATGACGAGGTCGTGGGCCGATGTGATTCACGACACACCGCGCCGGGGCGGGCACCTGTCCGGTTCCGGGATGATGGCCGCATGAACGAGTTCGTCGAGTCCATGGCCCAGGTGGTGACCGGTGTGACGGTCGTCACGGTGAAGGACGGGCGCGACGACGTGGGGGTGACGGTCGCCACCTTCACCTCGCTGTCGCTGGACCCGCCCCTGGTGATGGTGAGCCTGGACAATGCCGGATACCTCAACGAGCTGCTGCTCCGCCATGACCGCTGGGCCGCCAGCGTGCTGTCGGCGGGGCAGAAGGCGATCGCCAGCCGCTTCGCCACGGCGGGCCGTCCGGGTGCCAGGCTGCTGCTCGCGGGCACGCCGCATCACCGGGGCGAGCTGAGCGAGGCCCTCGTCGTGGACGGCGGCGTCACCGCGCTGGAGGTCGAGACGGTCAAGGTCGTCCCGGCCGGAGACCACACGATCTTCATCGCCAAGGTGCTCGGGGTCGACTACGTCGACGCCTCGGTCCTGCCGCTGGCCCGCTACCGGAGCCGCTACCGCTGACCCGGCGGGTCGCCGCTCATCCCTCTCTCACGGGCGGGAGCCGCCGCGTTCGAACGCGGCGGCTCCTTCACCGAAGGACGAGGAAAGGCATGGTCAGCGGATCGTCCACGAGCCCGGGAGCATCAGCGGCCCGTACGACGGCAGGCCCAGCTCGCCTGCGAGGTGGGCGATCGGGCCCCAGGCCTCCAGGCGGACCCGGGCCGTGGCGGCGGCCTTGTCCTCGCTGGACTCCGCGGGGCGCAGCCGCTCCAGGGGGCTGAGCTTGGGATAGGAGCGCACCGGGGCGTCGACGGGCAGTCCTGCCTTCTTGCGGGCCAGGGCCAGGGCGTCCTCCAGGCCGCCGAGCTCGTCGACGAGGCCGCCCTCCAGGGCGTCCGCCCCGGTCCAGACCCGGCCCTTGGCCAGCTCGTGGGCCCGCTCGCGGGACAGGCCGCGCCCCTCGGCGACCTTGTTCACGAAGTCGTCGTAGACCCGGTCGAGCCAGGCGTTGACCCGTGCCCACTGCGCCTCGGAGAAGGCGTTGGTGGGGGAGAGCATCCCGGAGTTGGCGCCCTCGCCGACGGTCTCGGAGGACACGCCGATCTTCTCCAGCAGCCCGCCGATGACCGCCTTGCCGCCGAACACGCCGATGGAGCCGGTGAGCGTGCCCGGCTGGGCCACGATCACGTCGGCGGCCATCGAGACCATGTAGCCGCCGGAGGCGGCCAGGTCGCCCATCGAGATCACGATGGGCTTGCCCGCCTTGCGGGTGAGCACGACCTCGCGCCAGATGGCGTCGGAGGCCGTGTACGAGCCGCCGGGGCTGTCGACCCGGAAGACGACCGCCTTGACGTTGTCGTCGCGGCGGGCCGCGCGCAGGGCGGCGCAGATGGTGTCGGAGCCCATGGCGCCACCGCCGCCCAGCGGGCTGCGGCCGCTGCGGCCGAGCCGGATCGGGCCGTTGCCGCGGACCAGGGCGACGGTCTGCTCGCCGGGGTGCGGGAGCTTCTTGGCGGACAGCGCCTTGGCGTAGCGGCCGACGTACAGCAGCAGCGTGTTGTCGCCGACGGCCTCCTTGACCTCGTCGTAGACCTCGTCGCGGTAGGCCAGCCGGTCGACGAGACCGGCCTCGACGGCCTCGGCGCCGATGAACGGGCCCTGGTCGATGAGCTCGCGCACCTTCGCCGGTTCGAGCCCGCGCCCGTCGGCGATGCCGGCCACGACCTGTTCGGTGATCGACTCGGTGATGCGGCTCATCGACTCGCGGTGGGCCTCGGTCATGTGGTCCTGGGTGAAGGTGTTGGCGGCCGTCTTGTACTCGTGCCGCTGGCCGATCTGGTACTCGACGCCGAGCTTGCCCAGCGCGCCCCGCAGGAAGCGCTGCTCCATCGCGACACCGGTCAGCCCGACGTCGCCGGACGGCTGGAGGTAGACCCGCTCGAAGGCGCTGCCCAGGTAGTAGGGGACGGTGCCCCCGCCGAGCTCGCCGAAGGTCTCGGCGAACGCGACGGTCAGCTTGCCCGAGGCCCGGAAGTGGATCACGGCCTGGCGGAGCTCCTGGACGATCGCGAGCCCCAGCGGCTGGCCGCCGATCTTGACGATCAGCGCCTTGACCCGGTCGTCCTTCCTGGCGCGCTTGAGCCCGGCCAGCACGTCGGTCAGGCTCGTCTTGCGCATCGCCAGGACGGCGCTCAGCGGATCCACCGGGGGACTGCCGTCGGTCAGGCCCTCGGTGAGGTCGAGCTCAAGGACCAGTGGAGCGGTACGGCGCTGCTTGAACCGGTCGACAGTGTCGATGATCACCTTGGTCGCGTCCATGCCCCTCACCCTAAGCGACACATACCGGGCTTATGCGGTTCGGTGAACGTCCACCTGTTTTCCGGCCCCCGGGGGTTCCATGACCCCGGCGTCTACGCGCGGTCCGGCGGGCGTCCACCTGTTTTCCGTCCCCGGGGGTCTTCATGACCCCCGGGGTCCACGCGGCGCCTACGCGGCTCGGCGGGCGTTCACCTGCTTCTTGAGCATCGAGGTGGATGCGGCGGGAGAGCCGCCCTTCAGGCGCGTCTTCTCCACCGAGGTGAGAACCGTCTTCAGGGTGGCCGTCTCCTTGATCCTGGCGGTGAAGTTCACTCCGCCGTTCGCCCAGTTCAGCCAGGCGGCCAGCAGCTCGCTCTCCAGCCTGGTCCTCGCCGTCTTCTTGGCCGGCTTGAGCACCTTGTACGCGGCGGCCGGCGTGGAGGCGGGCGTGACCTCGGCGAAGACCTTGCTGGCCTTGGTCACCAGGCCGAGGTAGCAGCCGAGCGTCGCGTCCGAGATCTTGCCCTTGCCCCGGGTGACCTCCACCGCCCACTGCGCGGCGCTCAGCGTCTTCGTGGACTTGCCGCGCGTGCACACCGTGGGCGCCGCCGCCGCCTTCGTCGGGGGGACGGTCACGGTCACGGTGATCGTCACCGTCGGCAGCGGGATCGGCGTCGGCGCCGGGTCGCTCGGCGCGGCCGAGGGGGAGGGACCCGAGCTGGGGTCGGGGCTGGGCTCCTCCGAGGGCTCGTCGGACGGGTCGTCGGCGGGCGGGTCGGCGGGCTCCTCGGGAAGGGGCGTCTGGGTGACGGGCGGGCTGGGGGTGCCCCCGGCGATCGCGGCGTTCAGGTCGAGACGCGGGGTGGTCACCGTGCCGTAGACGATCGGGCGGCCCGTCGTCTTGAGCTGCTGGGCCAGCGCGTCCGGGGTGCCCGGGGCCTTCTGGGCCATCAGCGCCAGGGCGCCGGTGACGAACGGGGTGGACATCGAGGTCCCGCTGTAGACCTGGTGGCCGCCACCGGGCACCGCGGAGTCGATCTCGAGACCGGGGGCGAAGAGGTCGAGCACGGAGCCGTGGTTGGACCAGTGGGGGACGGTGTCGTCGTCGCCCGTCGCGCCCACCGTCACCGGGCCGGAGAAGCAGCCGGGAGCCCCGGCGCCGGACACGCCCTCGTTCCCCGCGGCGGCCACGACGGCCACGCCCTTGGCGCGAAGGTCGTCGATCCGGCTCCTCATCGCCGCCAGTTCGGGTTCGGCGTCACACGTTCCCTCGTAGAGGCCGCCGCCGAGGCTGAGGTTCACCGCGGCGACGTTCCTGCCCTCGTCCTTGAGCTTCGCGACGTGTTCCAGGGCGAGCAGGATCGTGGACTCGAATGCGGTCAGGCAGACCCCGCCCTCGTCGGCGCAGTCGTTGATCCTGCTGAAGACCTGGATCGCCACGATGTCCGCGTCGGGGGCGACGGCGTGGGCGATCCCCGCCACGTGGGTGCCGTGGTCACACAGGTTGACCTGCTCGTGGACGCAGGCGGCGGTGTTGGCGTCGGCGGACCCGGGGTCGCTCGTCTGCCCGTTGGGGCACAGGGACTGCGCGCCGTCGTCCGTCGCGGAGAAGCAGGCCTGCGCCACGACCTTGCCCCCGAAGTCGGGGTGGGCGGCGTCGATCCCGGTGTCGATGATCGCGATCGTCTGGCCCTGGCCCTTGGTCCCCGCGGCGTGCGCCCTGTCCGCGCCGATCACCTGAAGGCTGGTGGCCAGCGAGCCCGCCGAACCCAGTGATCCCAGCGACGTGGGGGAGTACGTGCGGTCGCGGCGGATGGAGAGGACGCGCGGGTCCTCGGCCAGCTTGGCGAGCGACTCGCCGGTCCCCTCGACCACGATGAACGAGGTGTCCGCGGGTTCGAGGACGACCTGGGCGTCGGGCAGCCGCCGCGCCTCCCCGGCCACCGGCGCCGCCTCCGCGGGGGCCGCCAGCTCGACGATGACCCGGGCCCCGTCGCCGTCGGAGGCGAGTCCCGCCTCCAGCTTCGGCAGCGGAGGCGCCGGTGGGGGCGTCGCGTCGGCGGGGGGCGGGGCCGGTGTGGCGGCGGGCGTCTCCTGGCCCTCCGTCCCTCCGGCTCCGTCGTCCGGGGCCGCGGGTGGGCTCTCGCCCGCGGAGGCCGCCGGCGGTGCCGGTGTGTCCTCGGCGAGGGCGGGTACCGCGGGCGCGATGGTGAGAACCAACGCCATGGCCACGAGAGCTCGAAGTCGCACACGTCCTCCGGGGGGATCAAACGGGCGTTTCGGAGTCTAAGCAGCCGTATGCGCCGCGTGAATACTTTGCCCCAGATTTGGAGGATCTTCGGAGAAAAGCTCGACCCCCCGCGGCGTAGCGCACACGGAGGGTCGAGTGGTCGGAATATTACTTGAGGCCGTTGGAGATGGCGGTGATCAGCTCACCGTTGGTGGTGTCGCCGCTGGTCTCCCAGAAGAACGCCCCGCCCAGACCCTGGTTCTTGGCGTAGGTCATCTTCCCGGCGATGGTGGAGGGGGTGTCGTAGCTCCACCAGTTGCCGTTGCAGAAGGCGTAGGCGGTGCCGCCGACGGTGCCGGTGGGCGGGCACTTGGTCTTGAGGACCTTGTAGTCCTCGATCCCCGCCTCGTAGGTGCCCTGGGCCGCGCCGGTGGCGGAGCCGCCCGGAGCCGCCTGGGTCACGCCGGTCCAGCCGCGGCCGTAGAAGCCGATGCCCAGCAGCAGCTTGTCGGCCGGGATGCCCTTGGACTTGAACTTCTGGATCGCCGCGTCGGAGTTGAACCCGGCCTGCGGGATGCCGGGGTAGGAGGTCAGCGGCGAGTGCGGAGCCGTCGGGCCCTGGGCGTTGAAGGCGCCGAAGTAGTCGTACGTCATCGGCATGAGCCAGTTCAGGTTGTTGATGGCACCCGCGTAGTCGGCGGCGTCGATCTTGCCGCCGTTGGAGCCGTCGGCCGTGGTCGCCGCGGTGACGAGGGCGTTGGGGCCGAACTTGGTGCGCAGCGCGGAGATGATGTTCTTGAAGGCGTTCGGGCCGCTGCTGTCACAGGTCAGGCCACAGGCGTTGGGGTACTCCCAGTCGACGTCGATGCCGTCGAACACGTCGGCCCAGCGCGGATCCTCGACCAGGTTGTGGCAGGAGTCGGCGAACGCGGCCGGGTTCTGCGCGGCCTGGGTGAAGCCGCCGGACCAGGTCCAGCCGCCGAAGGACCAGATGACCTTGATGTTCGGGTAGGCCTTCTTCAGCTTGCGGAGCTGGTTGAAGCTGCCGCGCAGCGGCTGGTCCCAGGTGTCGGCCACGCCGTCGACGCTGTCGGCCGCGGTGTAGGCCTTCTCGTAGTCGGCGTAGGAGTCGCCGATGGTGCACCGGCCGCCGGTGGTGTTGCCGAAGGCGTACAGGATGTGCGTCAGCTTCGACGCGGAGCCGTTCGTGACCAGGTTCTTCACGTGGAAGTTGCGGGCGTAGACGCCCCACTGGGTGAAGTATCCGACGATCTTCTTACCGCCGGGAGGCTGGACGGTGGGGGTGACCGTCGGGGTGGGGGTCGGGGTCGGCGTGGGGGTGACCGTGGGCGTGGGGGTGGGCGTCGGGTCCGGGGTACCGCCGCCGTCGCAGGCGGCGCCGTTGAGCTTGCAGTTCAGCACGCCGGTGATGCCACCGGGCGCGCCGTTGAAACCGAAGCTCGTGGAGGCGCCCGCCGCGAGCGCGCCGTTCCACGACTTGTTGACGAAGGTGTAGTGGTTGCCGCTCTTCGTCAGGTCGGCGTCCCAGGACGAGCTGATCGAGGTGCCGGCGGGCAGGTCGAACTCGACCTTCCAGCTGGTCAGCGCGCTCGTCCCGGCTTTCACGACGACCTTGCCCTCGAAACCGGAGCCCCAGTTCGAAGTCGTCGAGTAGGTCGCGGTGGCGGGTGTGGCGGCCGTCGCCGTGCCGATCCCCAGGGGGACGAGCAGCGCTGCCGCCGCGATGAAGGAGCCGATGGTAATTCGTCGCAAGGGTCGCTCCAGGTCAGAGAGTGCCAAGTCCCCGTATTCATAGGAAAGTTTCCTATTAGTTTTCTGAGCGTAGGTTCTCGTTCGCCGACGGTCAATGCCTTGTTCGTGGATATAAGGCCGATTTAAGGTTTTCGGCCGGGCGGGCGGCGGCGCGGGTGCCGGAAGCGCGAAGCGCGAAACGGGCCGGTCGCGCGCCCGCGCGACCGGCCCGTTTCGCATCTGGCCTGTCAGAGAGTCGTCAGGGAGTCAGAGGCCCTGTCGGAGAGTTCCGGGGCCCGGTCAGGCCGGTTCGGCCTCCCTGCGCTCCTCCGGCTCCTCCGGTCCCCTCGGCTCGTCCGCGGCGGGCAGCTCGGTCACCACCCGCTCCCGTACGATCTCCCGCTCCGCGGCTTCGACGATCTCCGCCGCGCGCTCGTCCACGGCGGGTGCGAGCTCGCCCGGATGGCGCAGCCACAGGGCGCCCAGGGGCGGGACGCGCAGGGTCGCGGAGTACGGGAGACCGTGCCGCGGCTCCTCGATGGCCTCGACGGCGCCGAGGTTGCCCACCCCGCTGCCCGCGTAGTCGTAGGCGTCGGTGTTGAGCACCTCCTCCCACACCCCGGGGAAGGGCAGCCCGAGACGGTAGTCCTCGTGCGGCGCGCCGGAGAAGTTGGCCACGCACGCCACCACCGAGCCGTCCTCGGCGTAGCGCAGGAAGGAGAACACGTTGCCCAGCGCGTCGTCGGCGTCGATCCATCGGAAGCCGTCGGGGGAGGCGTCCACGCTCCACAGGGCCGGGGATTCCCTGTAGACCCGGTTGAGGTCGCGGACCAGCCGCTGCACCCCCCTGTGCCCGTCGAAGTCGAGCACCCACCAGTCGAGCCCGCGCTCCTCCGACCACTCCGAGCCCTGGCCGAACTCGCCGCCCATGAACAGCAGCTGCTTGCCGGGGTGGGCCCACATGAAGGCGAACAGCGCCCGCAGGTTCGCGAACCGCTGCCACTCGTCGCCGGGCATCTTGCCGAGCAGCGACCCCTTGCCGTGCACCACCTCGTCGTGCGAGAGCGGCAGCACGAAGTTCTCCGAGTACGCGTACATCAGCGAGAACGTCATCTGGTGGTGGTGGTACTGGCGGAAGACCGGCTCGTGCTTGAGGTACGCGAGCGTGTCGTGCATCCAGCCCATGTTCCACTTGAACCCGAAGCCGAGCCCGCCCAGGTGCACCGGCCGGGAGACGCCCGGCCACGCGGTCGACTCCTCGGCGACGGTGATGATGCCCGGCGCCTCCCGGTAGGCGACCGCGTTCATCTCCTTGAGGAACGCGACCGCGTCGAGGTTCTCCCTGCCGCCGTACTCGTTGGGCGTCCACTCGCCCTCGCGCCGCGAGTAGTCGAGGTAGAGCATCGAGGCGACCGCGTCGACGCGCAGCCCGTCGACGTGGAACTCGCGCAGCCAGTACACGGCGTTGGCGACCAGGAAGTTGCGCACCTCCCTGCGGCCGAAGTCGAAGATGTAGGTGCCCCACTCGGGGTGCTCGCCCCGCGCGGGGTCGGCGTGCTCGTACAGCGGGGTGCCGTCGAACCTGGCCAGCGCCCAGTCGTCCATCGGGAAGTGCGCGGGCACCCAGTCGACCAGCACCCCGATGCCCGCCTCGTGCAGGCTGTCGACCAGGTGGCGGAAGTCGTCGGGGGAGCCGAAGCGGGACGTCGGGGCGTAGTAGGAGGTCACCTGGTAACCCCAGGAGCCGCCGAACGGGTGCTCGGCCACCGGCATCAGCTCCACGTGCGTGAACCCCATGTCCACCACGTAGTCGACAAGCTCGACGGCGAGTTCCCGGTACGACAGGCCGGGCCGCCACGAGCCGAGGTGCACCTCGTAGACGCTCATCGCCTCCCGCAGGGCGTCGCCGCCCGCGCGGCGGCGCATCCACTCGTCGTCCCGCCAGACGTATTCCGACTTCTCGATCACCGAGGCGGTCGCGGGCGGCACCTCGGTGCGCCGGGCCATCGGGTCGGCCTTGGCCCGCCAGACCCCGTCCGCGCCGAGGACGCTGAACTTGTAGCGGTCGCCGGGGCCGAGACCGGGAATGAAGAGCTCCCACACGCCCGACCTGCCGAGCGAGCGCATGGGGTGCGCGCCGCCCTCCCAGTGGTTGAAGTCACCGATGACCCGGACGCCGCGCGCGTTGGGCGCCCACACGGCGAAGGCCGTGCCGTCCACGTCCTCGTGCCGCATGACCCGCGCGCCGAGGGTCTCCCAGAGCCGCTCGTGGCGCCCCTCGCCGATGAGGTGCAGGTCCACCTCGCCCAGCGTGGGCCAGTGCCGGTAGGGGTCCGTGGTCTCGTACGGCTCGGCACCGGCGTAGGTGATCCGGAGCCGGTAGTCGGGGATCTTGTCGATCCCGGGCAGGGTCACCGCGAACACGCCGTGGGCCACGTGACTCATGTCGTGGGCCTCGCCGTCCACGAGCGCCTCGACCTTCTGCGCCAGGGGCCGCAGCGTCCGGATCGTCACGCCCTCGGGACCCAGGTGCGACCCGAGGATCGAGTGCGGATCGTGGTGCGCTCCGCCCGCGAGCCGGTCCAGGTCCAAGTGCGCGTTCATGGCTTACTCCCGTAGATCGATAGCCCCTACCTTGCCCTACTCGGGTGACCCATCCCATGCCCCTGTCCGCTATCACCATGCGTGTTGGTAAAACGTGCGGATCCAAGCGAGATAAAAGTCACGATTGTCGGTTATGTGGGGCCGGTCACACCATCGTGCGCCGACCGTATCCGATCATGGGCGGCGGCGTGCACGGGTTCGGGCCGCCGCCGACGGCCGGTGTCTCCCGACACGGCGGGGAACCGCCGGGAACGGCCTGGAACGACGCGCCGGGGAACGGCCGGGCGCGGTCAGTACGGGTTCTTGGCGGTGACGTCACGCGGGGTGATGCGGAATCCCTGCCAGTGGCTCGGCATGGGGTCGGCGTCCTCGTCGCGGGGGACGTGGTGGTAGCCGACGTTGACCCACAGCACCGGGTCGGCGAGCCGCTCCCCGTTGGTGTAGCGGTCGACGGAGCGGGCGCACCCGGGGGCCGGGTTGACCGTCGCCAGCCGCTCGCAGGAGCGGTAGTCGGTGACGTAGAGATCGGCCCGGGTGAAGGCCTCGTCGGCGGGGCCCCGGTACTGGGCGGTGTCGGAGTTGTTGATCTCCCAGGAGACACGGTGCCCGTCGGCGTTGCGCACCTTCTTGTCGACCACCCGCCACCAGCGCATCGGTTCGCTGACGGCCTTGGCCTCCTTCGTGAAGGCCGTCCGCAGGATCTTCCGGCTCGCGGTGCCGGAGCCGCCGAAGTCGTACTGCTCCACGACGTCGTCCGTCCGGCCCGCCACGTCGAAGTCCAGGCGCCAGAAGATGTTGTGGGTGTGGCTCGCCTCGAACCCGCTCGCGCCCACCCCGATGGGCCAGCCGTGCTCGGGCGTGGTGGCGAACCCGGCGAGCGACCCGGTGGCCCCCACCCGCGGGGTGATCGCGCCGTCGTCGGAGAAGGCCCATTCGGCCAGGTAGGTGTACCAGCCGACCTGGAAGGCGGCGAACACCACCAGGTCACGCCCCTGAGCCGTCTTGTTCAGCTGCTCGGGGAGCGCCTTCAGGTACGCGTGGCCGCGAGCCCTGGTCGTCACGCAGACGAACTGCTCGCGACGCTCGCCGAGCGGGCAGTCGGCGGCCCGCAGCGGGATGGCGGTGTAGCCCAGCGACCCGATGTCGTGGTAGCGGGGACGGCCCCTGTCGTACGGCACGTGGATCTGGGCCAGCGAGGTGCTGCGCAGGACGGTGATCGGCCGCTGGCCCCTCGGCGTGTAGACGATCCTGGTCAGGGTCAGCCCCTCGACGTTGCGCATCTCCCAGCAGAGCTGCCAGCGCGCCCCGTTGGGCAGGGTCTTGTCGACGCGGTACGGCGCGTTGCAGGGGGTCGCCGCAGGCCGCGCGGCGGTCCCCGGTGCCGTCGCCGGCGCCTCCGCCGGGGCGCCGGACGGTGGCGGCGCGCTGGACGACGTGAGCGGCGGCAGCGGAGGTATCGGCGCACCGGGCGCGGAGGGCGGTGCGGCGAGCCCTCCGGCGAGCAGGGCGCAGGAGAGGGTGAGACGGAGGAACACGGGCTACCACTCCAGGGTGTGGATCTTCTTGGCGGACAGGTCGACGACCATCCGGCTGGTGTCCAGCCAGGTGCCGTCGGGCAGCCGGACGAACAGCCGCAGGCACCGGTGGACCTCGCACTGCCCGGCGGGGCCGCTCTCGCCGAACGGGGTGAAGATCAGCCCGCGCAGCCCCAGGTCCGCCGCCGACCTCAGCCGGCCGCCCCCGGCCCTGGCGTACGCGTCGCGCGTGATCTTGCCGTATCCCGGGTGGGACAGCAGGAGACCGGCGGCCGTCGTCTCCTCCTCCTTCGACGGCGGCGGCTGCACCCCCCGCGCCACGGTCTCCCGCACGATCGCGCCGCGGCCGAGGTCGACGGTCCGCACGATGAGCCTGTCGTTGCCGTAGTCGTAGAGGTACGCGTCGGCGCGGCGGCGGTCGGAGGAGTCCTTGTCGTCGTCGCGCTCCACGTAGAGCAGCTTGATCCGCCCGGCGGCCATGTGCGATCTGGACCCCGCCGACGCGATCGTGGTGGCCTGGGCGACCTCCTGGCCGGTCAGCGGGTCCTCCCGCGCGGGCATCTGCAGGGTGGACCTCGCGGCCTGGGATCCCTGCTCGCCGGAGAGGAACAGCACCGCCCCGGCGACGACGGCCACCCCCGCCCCCGCGACCGTCATCACCATCAGTCTTCGCCCCATGAACGCCCTCTTTACTCACCGTTGACTTTTCATTGCGAAGAGTAGCGATCGGGGAGTGTCCCGGCGGGTCCAAAGGCGTATTGCACTTTTGGTTTATCTTGTTGGCGTTAATGGATTTTTGTCCGCATTCTGGACCCGGGGGCCGGGGCGGGCCGGGACCTTCCCAGGCGGGTCAGGGAAGGCGTTCCGCGCCTTTCACCTGCGGCGGGGGCACCTCACCCGCCCGCGGGAAGCGCGTCCGGCAGGAGGTCCCACTCCTCCCAGGAGATCTCCCTGCCCGGCCAGCGCACCGAGGCGTACGGCCACGCCTCGTCCAGCCAGGCGCGGACCACCGGCTCCAGCTCCTCCTCCAGGCCCGTGCCCTCCTCGTCGGCCCGTACCCAGAACGACACGTCGGCGTCGGCCCCGCGCTTCTCCGGAGGATCGACGTAGACGCAGCCGAGCAGGCGGGACCCGCCGGGACTCATGACCGCGTAGTTGAAAGACCTGCGCAGCAGGGCCTCCTTCTGGTGCCAGGCCAGGTCGATCAGGTTGTCCTCCAGCGTCATGTCGCCGGGCGGCCAGCCCCACAGCGGGAAGCGCTCCCGCAGCCGGGCCGCGCTGCTCATCACGGCGTCGAAGTCGCGCACCGCGTCGTGAATCGTGATGGGCCGGATGTGGAACCTCACGTGCTCCACACCGGCGGGGATCTCATGGGTTCTCGGGAGGAACGGCATGCGGACCAGGCTGGCGCACCCGCCTTGGCACCCGCTGAACGCTCCCTTGCCTGAACGCCCGCTTGCCCGGCCGCCGCGGACGGTGCCGTCACCGTGGAGGGTCCGGAGCCGGTCGGCGGTGTCGCGGCCTCACGGCCGGACCCGCGCCCGGCCCCGGTACCGAAGTCCTCGACGCCGAGACAGCGGCCGGTCAAGGACGGTACGGGGTTCGACCCGATCAGCCCGTGCCGCCGAGCCCGGCCAGGAGGCCGGCCAGCTCGGCGGTGCTCGCCCGGGTGAGGGCGTCGCCCATGCCGACGGCGATCGCCCCCGCGCGGATCCACTCCGGCGCGTCCTGTACGGTCACCCCGCCCGTCGGCATGAAGGGCACCTGGCCGAGGGCGCGGGACAGGTCGCCGAAGGCTGCCAGGCCGATCCCGGACGCGGGGTAGAGCTTGACGACGTCCGCGCCGAAACTCATCGCGGTCAGCGCCTCGGTGGGGGTGAAGGCCCCGGGCATGGCGGCGGCCCCGCCGCGGTGCGCGGCCTCGATGACGGCGCGGTCGACATTGGGCGCGACGACGAAGCGGGCACCGGCCTCGATCGCCTCCTCCGTCGCCCGCGCCGTGAGCACGGTCCCGGCGCCCACCACGGCGTCCGGCCACGCGCCGGTCAGCTCGTGGATGAGCCGCAGCGCGCCGGGGGTGGTCATGGTGATCTCGATGAGCCGCACACCCGCGGCCAGCACCTCGGTCGCGGCGGCGCGCGCCTCGTCCTCGCTCCGCTTGCGGATGATCCCCACCAGCCGATGGGATCTGACCAGGTCGATCATCGATCGAATCCTCCCTGTCCTGAAACGAAGGCGTCGTACTCGTGCGAGCGGGGGAATCCCTCGTAGTCGCCCCGGTGGGCCACCACCTGGGCGGCGGTCCACGACCCGGTCCGCAGGGCGTCGGCGAAGGAGCGGCCCCGGAGCAGCTCGAACAGGTAGCCCGCGGTGAACGCGTCCCCCGCTCCGACGGTGTCGACGACGGCCGGGGCCGGGTGGGCGGGCAGGTCGACCGGCTCACCGCCCCGCTCGGCGGCGACGCACCCGCGCTCGCCGCGACGGATCACGACCCGGGGGACGCCGAGGTCGGTCAGGGCGCTCAGCGCGTCCGCGCAGGTGGTGGTCGCGCTGATGGCGAGCGCCTCGTCCTCGCCCAGGAGCAGGTCGTCGACGTCCGGCAGCAGCGTGCGGCAGGCCGCCGCGGCCTCTTCGAGCGTCCACAGCTTGCGGCGGATGTTCGGGTCGAAGCTCACCGGCACCCCGTGGTCGCGGGCCAGGCCGACGAGGGTGCGCACGGCCTCGGCGGGCCCCTCGCCGAGGGCGAGCGTGACGCCCGTGACGTGGACGCGGCGGGCCGCCGCGACGAGCTCGCCGGGCACGTCGGCGCCGGTCAGCTCGGTCGCGGCGGATCCGGCCCGGTAGTAGTACACGTTCGTGAGATGCGGGCCGAGCACCTCCTTGACCATCATCCCCGTCGGGGACCCGCCCGTCTTCACGTGGCCGACGTCCACACCCTCCCCGCGCAGGGTGCGGTGGACCTCCACGCCGAAGGGATCGGGGCCGACCCGCGAGATCATCGCGGGCCGCGCGCCGAGCCTGGCCAGGCCGATGGCGACGTTCGCCTCCGCCCCGGCTATCGACTTGGCGAGGCAGGACGCGCTGTCGAGGCGCTGTCCCTGCACGTACAGGCTGACGAGCGTCTCTCCGAGGGTGAGGATGTCGGATACCTGGGCGTCAGGCATTCGCATGGCATTCGTCCTTGTGGTCGGTGTGGAACGCGGAGACGGTGAGCCGCCGGGTCACCGCTCCGGAGGCGGGTACGGTCCCGCGCCGGTCGGGTCGAGCGCGGAGCCGGGCCTCGGCTCGACGCGGACGCCGGCGCGGCGGGACCGGGGCGAGCCGGTCGGTCACCATTCGGCGAACGAGCCGTCGTCGTGGTGCCAGACCGGGTTGCGCCAGGCGTGGCCGGTACGGTCGGCGCGGCGGACCGCCCGCTCGTCCACGGTGATGCCCAGACCTGGGGCGTCCATCCGGCGCAGGTGCCCGTCGACGAAACGGAACGGCTCGGGGTCGACGACGTAGTCGAGGAGGTCCGCCCCCTCGTGGTAGTGGATGCCGACGCTCTGTTCCTGGATGAGGAAGTTGGGCGTGGCGAAGGCGACCTGCGCGCTCGCGGCCAGGGCGATCGGGCCGAGCGGGCAGTGCGGCGCGAGGAGGGCCCCGTAGGTCTCGGCGAGGGCCGCGATGCGGCGTACCTCGGAGATGCCGCCCGCGTGGGAGAGGTCCGGCTGCACCACGGCGACACCGGCCCGCAGCGGTTCGAGGAACTCGGCGCGGCCGTACAGCCGCTCGCCGGTGGCGATCGGGATCGGCGAGCAGGTGACGACGTCGTGCAGGGCGTGACCCTGCTCGGGAAGCAGCGGCTCCTCCGCGAACAGCGGCCGCAGCGCCGCGAGTTCGGGGAGGATGCGGCGGACCGCCGCCGCGCCCGCCCGGCCGTGGAAGTCCACGGCCACGTCGCGCTCGTCGCCGAGCACCTCCCTGGCGGCGGCGAGCCGTCGCACCACGTCGTCGATCTCGGCCGAGGTGGGCAGCGGGGAGAGGCGGCCGCCGGCGTTCATCTTGACCGCGGTGAAACCCGCCTCGACCTGGGCGGCGATCTCCGCCGCCACCTCACCGGGCTCGTCGCCGCCCACCCAGGAGTACACCCGGACGCGGTCGCGCACCGGGCCGCCGAGCAGCGCGTGGACCGGGGCGCCGTACGCCTGCCCCGCGATGTCCCACAGCGCCTGGTCGAGGCCCGCGACGGCGCTGGAGAGCACGGGGCCGCCCCGGTAGAAGCCGCCCTTGGTGAGCACCTGCCAGTGGTGCTCGATCCGCAGGGGATCCTCGCCGACGAGATATCCGGCGAGCACCTCCACCGCCGCCCGCACCACCTCGGCGCGGCCCTCGACGACCGGCTCGCCCCAGCCGACGATGCCCTCGTCGGTCTCCACGCGGCAGAAGAGCCAGCGCGGCGGGACGAGGAAGGTCTCGACTCGCTCGATCTTCACTGCGCTTCCTTCACGTCTTGCGAGTCCTGGGGGTTCCCCGGCCTCCGGGTGGAGGCCGGGAGCTTCGAGTCCTGCGAGGTCCTCACTGGTCTTCCTTCGATCGGCGGATCCTGGCCACGTCGTGCACGGCCTTGGCCAGCAGCTCTCGCATGGCGCGTTCGGCGGCGTCCGGGTCGCGGTCGTGGATCGCCTCGACCACCGCCCGGTGGCTGGGCACCGGGTCGTCGTGGTGCTCGCCGCCGTGCACGAGGCGGTCCCGTTCGGCCAGGCCGGTCTCGATGACGATCTCCATCCGCTCCAGCAGCTCGTTGTGCGTGGCGGCGAGCAGCGCGCGGTGGAAGCGCAGGTCGGCGGCGACGGCCGCGACGGGGTCGCCGTCGGCGGCGGCCATCGCGTCGAGCGCCGCGTCCAGGGCGGCGAGGTCCGCCTCCGTGGCCCTGTCGCCGGCCAGCCGGGCGGCGGCCGGCTCCACGATGGTGCGTACCTCGTGCAGCTCGTCCAGCAGCCGGGGGTCGGTGTGCTCGTCGAACTGCCAGCGGATCACATCGCCGTCGAGCAGGTTCCAGTCGGTGCGCGGCCGCACGAAGGTGCCGCGCCGCTGCCGGGCGTCGACGATGCCCTTGGCGGAGAGCACCTTGAGTGCCTCGCGCAGTGCGGTGAGGCTCACACCCAGCTCCTCCTGCAGAGCCACGATGTTGAGCGTCTCGCCCTCGGCGATCCCGCCGCTGAGGATTCGCCGTGCGACGATCTCGACGGTCTGCCCGTGGACGCCGCGATGTGCGTACCGTGCCAAGGTTTTCGCGCCTTCCCTGTTGGTGATCGATGTTTCAGGCCGAGGCTTTCACCGCGGTCCGGCCGCCGTCCACAACGGGACCGGCGACGGTCGCGTGAGCCGCGTCCGGCGGCGCGAGGAACGCGACGGCGGCGACCACCGCGACCGCCGCGGCCCCGCGGGTCTCGTCCCGGACGCCGGCGGCCACGGACGGTGATCGCCCGCCGGGGGGCCGGATCTCGTCCGCGAGGACCGTCGTGTCGCGGGCGTCCAGCACGTCCGGCGGCCCCACCGCGGCACCACGGCGGCTCCCTCGGCGGCGGGACGCCGGGCGCTCGCCGTCCCGGTGCCCGCCGAGACCTCTGTGACCAGCTTGATCTTCTCCGGAAGCCGGTTCATGACCATCCTCCCGTCGCTCCGCCGATCTCAGTTAAATCATTAATTATGAAATATATTGACAGTCGATGAGGGCCGATGCAACCTTCTGCTCACGACGTTCACATGACCGACACAAAGCGAATGTCACGTAACGTGTCGACGAAGGAGGGAACACCCTTGAGCGACTTCGACCCCGGTCGCCGCCGGTTCCTCGGGCAGATGGGGCTCGCCGGCCTGGGCGCGCTCGGTGCCGCCGGGCTGGCGAGCGGCTGCGCCACCTCCGCGACGAAGCCCGCCGCGACGGCGGCCGCCACCTCGTCCGTCGCCACCCCGGCCGGGCCGGTCACCCTCCAGTCCAACCTCTCCTCGCCGCAGGCCAAGGCGGCGATGCAGAAGGTCGTCGACGGGTTCAACGCGCTGGGCAAGGGGACGGCGACGCTCAACACGGTCGCCTCGGAGACCTACCGCACCCAGTTGCCGACCTACCTCACCTCGGCCAACCCGCCCGACCTCTACACCTGGTACGCGGGCTCGGTCGCCAACAACTACGCCGACAAGGACCTGCTGCTCGACGTTTCCGACGTGTGGGGCTCGATGGGCGACTACCCCGCGGCGCTGCGCGAGCTGTCCACCGACGGCGAGGGCAAGCAGGTCTTCGTGCCGATGAACAACTACTGGTGGGGCTTCTTCTACCGCAAGTCCAACTTCGCCAAGTGGGGCGTGCGGGAGCCGAAGACCTGGGCCGAGTTCCTCACCCTGTGCGAGACGCTGAAGAGTAAGGGGATCCCGCCGATCGGCATCGGCCTGGGCGACACCCCGTGGGTGGCCTCCATCTGGTTCGACTACCTCAACATCCGGATCAACGGGGCCGGCTTCCACCGGGAGCTGCTCGCGGGCGAGCAGCGCTTCGACGACCCCAAGGTGAAGGCCGTTTTCGCCAGGTGGCGCGAGGCGCTGCCCTACTTCGACCCGAAGGGCAAGGCGTACCCGTTCCAGGAGGCGACCACCGCCCTGCTCGGGGGCAAGACCGGGATGTTCCTCATCGGCACCTTCTTCGCCGACGCCGCCCCCAAGGACGCCCTCGACGACCTGGACTTCTTCCGGTTCCCCATCATCGATCCCGGGGTGCCGATCGTCGAGGAGGCGCCGACCGACGGCTTCTTCGCCAGCGCGAGGTCGGCGAACCCGGCCGGGGCCAAGGCCCTGCTCACCTACCTGGCCTCGGCCGAGGCGCAGGAGCTCTACATCTCGAGCAGCTCCGGCATCGTGCTCCCGGCCAACCCCAGGGCCAAGGCGGCCGACTCGCCGCTCGTCGCCAAGGGCAAGGCGATGCTGGACGAGGCCGCGGACCTCACCCAGTTCTTCAACCGCGACTCCAGCGACGCCCTGCAGCCGACCGCCGACACGGCGCTGACCAGGTTCATGGACGAGCCGGACGAGATCGACACCATCCTGAGCGAATGGCAGACGGCCGCGCAGAAGGTCTTCAAGGGCTGACGTGGCGGCCACCCCCTTGCAGGCGACCCCGGCCGGACCGGCGAAGCGGCGGCGATCGGTTCAGCGCCTGTCTCCGCTGCTCGCGGTGTTCGTCCTGGTGCCCTTCGTGGTGGAGAGCGTCTGGGTCTTCTGGCCCGCGGCGCAGGGCCTCTACCTGTCGCTGACGCGCTGGGACGGGCTCACCCCGCCCGAGTTCGTCGGCCTGGCCAACTTCACCGAGCTCGCCGGCGATCCGATCTTCCGGGGTGCGCTCGGCAACACCGTGCTGTGGCTGGTGCTCTTCGGCGGCCTCTCCGTGCTCGGCGGCTTCGGCATGGCGTTGCTGCTGCAGCGCGACCGGCGGGGCGTCGGCTTCTACCGGGCGGCGCTGTTCACGCCGGTCGTCTTCTCGCTGGTCGTGACCGCGCTGGTGTGGCGGGTCTTCTACCAGCCGGACGGGCTGGCCGACCAGGTCCTCGCCGCGGTCGGGCTGGAGCACCTGAGCCGCCCCTGGCTCGCCGACCCGGACACCGCGCTCTACGCGGTGATCCTGCCCGCCCTCTGGCGGCAGATCGGCTACGTCATGGTGCTCTACCTAGCCGGACTCAAGGCGATCGACCCGGCCCTGTACGAGGCGGCCAAGGTGGACGGGGCCGGGGGCTGGCAGCGGCTCAGGAACGTCACCCTCCCGCAGCTGCGCGGGGTCAACGCCGTCGTGCTCTCGGTGATCGTCATCGACTCGCTGCGCTCCTTCGACATCGTCTGGGCGCTCACCAGGGGCGGGCCGTACCACTCGTCCGAGCTGCTGAGCACCTACATGTACTCGGCGGCGTTCCAGAGCCTGCGCCTCGGTTACGGCTCGGCCATCGCGGTGGTCATCTTCGCGCTCGCGCTCGTCGTGATCCTCGGTTACCTGGTCCGTGCGTTCCGGGAGGAATCATGACAAGAGGACTTCGGACCGGTGCCTTCCACGGGGGCATGACGCTGCTGTCGCTGCTCTGGTTGTCACCGATCATCTGGGTGGTGCTCACCTCGCTGCGCACCTTCGACGACGTGGCCGCCAACGGCGTGGGCAGCCTGCCCCGCTCGTTCACGTTCGACACCTACCGCCAGGCGTGGAGCGACGGCGGCCAGCTCCAGTCGCTGGTCAACAGCTTCCTGGTGACCGTGCCCGCGGTGGCGTTGAGCCTGCTGCTCGCGGCGATGGCGGCGTTCGCGCTGGGCCGCTACCGCATCCCGTTCCGCCGCACGCTGCTGCTGGTCATGCTCGCGGGCAACCTGCTGCCGCCGCAGATCCTGCTCATCCCGGTCTCCAAGTTCGCCGAGCTCACCGGCACGTACGACACGCTCGCCGCGCTGGTCGCCGTCCACGTCGCGTTCGGCCTCGGCTTCTACACCTTCGTCCTGCACGGTTTCATGCGCGAGCTGCCCGCCGCGATCCAGGAGGCGGCCACCATCGACGGCGCGGGCGTCGCGCAGGTCTTCTGGCGCATCGTGCTGCCGCTGACCAGGCCCGCGCTGGCCGCGCTCGGTGCGCTCTCCTTCACCTGGATCTTCAACGACCTGCTGTGGGCGATCACGGTGCTGCGTACGGACACCAGGATGCCGGTCACCCCGGCGCTGCTCGGGCTGCAGGGCCAGTTCGTCTCCTCCTGGAACGTCATCGCGGCCGGCACGATCATCGCCGCGGTGCCGACGCTGCTGGTGTTCCTGCGGTTCCAGCGGCACTTCATCTCGGGCCTCGCGATCGGAGCGGTCAAGTGACGCGGCGCGCCCGTTCGGCGGCCCCGGCCCGGTGGCGGAGACGGTCGGCGGCATCCGCGGGGTGAGCCGGCGTACGAGAACGCGACCGCTCCCGCGCCCGTCTCGCCGGCCTTCTCCGGGGTTTCCCGCGGAGGCCGGCGACAGGCCCGCCACCGGCCGGCGGGCCTGTCGCCGGGAGAAGCGGGAAGACCTGTTCCACCCGGGGCCGAGACCGGGATGGTCCGAGGTGTTTCCCGTTCGTGTCCGGGGTGGTCAGCTACAGGGCGAGCCGTTGAGGGTGAACGAGCCGGGGGCGGCGTTGGTGCCGCTGTAGGAGGCGTTGAAACCGATCCCGGCGGACTGCCCGGGGTTCAGGGTGCCGTTGTAGGGGACGTTGCGGCCGGTCACGACCTGGCCGGACTGTGTCCAGGTGGCGCTCCAGCCCTGGGTGACCTGCTGGTTCCCGGGGAAGGTGAACCTCAGCTCCCAGCCGTTGATCGCCGAGGTGCCGGTGTTGGTGACGGACAGGTTGGCGGTGAAACCGGTGTTCCAGCTGTTGGCGCTGTAGGTCACCCGGCAGGAGGAGGTACCGGGCGTGGGGGTTGGAGTGGGCGTGGGGGTGGGTGTGGGGGTTGGAGTGGGTGTGGGAGTCGGTGTGGGAGTGGGCGTGGGGGTGGGGCCGGAGGTGTCCAGGCCGAAGAACTGGATCGCGGACTCGGCCATCCCGCTCTGCGGCAGGTTGTGCCCGACACCCGGCAGGCTGTAGGACTCGACCTTGACGGTGCCCGTGGAGTCGGCGTAGCGGCTGCGGTTCCAGCCCGCCCGGGGGGTGTCGGTGGAGGTCGGCGTCTGGCTCAGGCCGTGGACGTTGGTCCACTGCTTGACCGCCTCACCCAGGTTCGGATAGCGCAGGGTGGAGTCCTCGGTGCCGTGCCACAGCTGGACGCGGGGCCGGGCGCCGGTGTATCCGGGGTAGGCCGCCCGTACCAGGTTGCCCCACTCCTGGGGGGTTTTCACGATCGTGCCGTTGGCGCACTCGCTGTTCCACCCCGAGGGGCTCGCGAAGCAGCCGAAGGGCACGCCCATGAAGGCCGCTCCGGCCTGGAACACGTCCGGGTACAGGCCCAGCATGACCTCGGTCATCATCGCGCCGGAGGAGGCGCCGGTCACGTAGATCCGCGAGGAGTTCGCGGTGTAACGCTGCTGGACGTAGGTCACCATGGACATGAGCCCGACCGGGTCGCTCCCGCCGCCGCGCCTGAGCGCCTCGGGGGAGGAGACGTCGAAACAGTTCCCGCTGCGGGTGGCCGACGGGTAGATCACGATGAATCCGTACCGGTCGGCCAGCGAGGCGAACTGGGTGCCGGAGTGGAAGGCCGGGCCGGAACCGGTGCAGTAGTGCACCGCCAGCAGGATGGGGGGCCGGGGCGCCATCCGATCCGGGACGTAGAGGTGCATCCGCAGGTTGCTGGGGTTCGTCCCGAAGCCGGTGACCTCCACCAGGGAGGCGGAGGACGCCGAGGACGCTACCGAGGTCGTCAGCGCCAGGCCGAGCAGGAGGGGAAGGGCCGCGCACACCGCGCGCAGGGCCGTTCTCATCCGGCCGCTCCCCGGTCCAGGTCGGGCCCGGCGTGGAACATCGCTGTCGGACATCGTCGATCTCCTCTTGGCCACGGCCGATCGCCGGGGCCCCCCGACCGTCGCGGCCCCGGCGCTCGACGCCTCACACCTGTCGCCGAAAGTTAAAGTTGTTCGCCGAAATTTTCAATCACCGGCGTGCGGGTACGGACGCGGCTCCGGCTCCCGCTCTCTCCCCCTGCCATTTCCTCGCAGGTGAAGGACGCGGCCGATGCCGGAACCGGCGAGGGTGTCCCCGCACGGTCTGATGAAAGTTTCCATGCCCGGCCGGCGGCCGGCTCCATCGAGCCGGGCCGCCGAGGGGGTCAGCGGTCGCTCCACCTGATCTCGTAGGGCCGGAGGGTGAACTCCCTGCCGTCCACGGTCGTGGTGGTCTCCGCCTTGGTGGTGTTGACCATCAGCAGCTTCTTCGGCTGGGCCAGCACCCGGATCCCGGGAACGGAGGAGGTGACCTTCTCCAGCTCGGCCCCCGCCGGGAACCAGGTGGTGAAGTCGCTCACCAGCTTGCCGGTGGGAAGCATGGCACCGGTCTTCGGATCCCACATGCACCCCTGGCAGCCCTTCACGGACTGCGGGTTCCAGTACAGCGCCGTGGCGGCGCCGCTCTCGGCGAACTCGATCATCGAGGCGGCCTGGACGGCGAGTCGCATCGGCTCGGGCCAGGTGGTCTTGTCCTCGGGGACGAAGTACCACTCCGCCCACCAGACCGGCATGTCACCGGTCCTTTCCCGCAGCCAGGTGGTGACCGCGCCGAACTTGCTCAGCGCTCCGAACGCGTCGGGCAGCATCTCGTGCGCGTCGGTCAGCGAGGCGCCGTCGACCACGACGAAGTCGGCGCCCTTCTTGTTCTCGAACCAGTACTCGAAGGCGTCCAGGGCGTTCTGGTTGACGACCCCCCACGGCCCGCGCAGCTCGGACCTGCCGGTCCTGTTGCTGTCGAAGCCGAGGTAGGGCCCGCCGACCTGGGCGTCGGGCCGGACCGCCTTCACCGCGTCGTAGACCTTGTTGTAGAGCGTGGTGTAGCCCTTGAAGTCCGCGGGCTTGGAGTGGTCCTTCCAGAAGCCCTTGAACTCGTTCCAGACCATGAAGTACTTGACGTCGCGGTACTTGGTGGCGACGGTCGCCGACAGCTTGGCGAAGTCGTCGAAGTGCTTGGGGTAGGGGGCGTCCTCGAGGTGCTCGTCCCAGCCCGCGTCCGAGGTCGGGCCCTCGGGGCCGCCCTTCATCCAGTCGGGGGCGCAGCAGAGCGTGATGACCTGCGTGCCGCCGGACTTCCTCATGAGGTTCGTCCGGCTGTCGAGGTCCTCCCAGAAGAACTCCTGCGGGCGAGGCTGGGGGTTGAGCGCCCCGAACCCCATGATGTGCTGGTTCTGCAGCATCGGGGTCCGCGCGAGTGCCCCGGCCACGACCTGCTCGAACTGCTCGGTGACGTTGTTGGCGCTCACCCCCGTGTGGGTGAACCCCCAGCGGGGCCACGCGGGGTCGACCGGCGGCGCCTTCCGGATCGTGGTGGCCGGCGCCGGCGCCGCCGGTGAGGCGGCGGCCGACTGCCGTACGACGGGAACCGCCTGGTCGGCGGTGTCACCGGAGGAACAGCTCGCCGCCACGAGAGCCAGCGCGACGACCCCCGCCGCCGAGGCGATCGCCCGAACGGGACGCCGCCATGTGGATCCCCAGCTACCTGATGACACCTGATTCCCACCCGATCTTCAGCATTCGCTTTGCACCGAGCGTTCCACAGGCGATGTAAGAGCGTCGTACAGGAACGCGGCTCACCGGCAAGTGTCCCAGCCGACCTGCGAAAACGTCCCCCGGGGTCCCGGGCTCCGCGAGCGGCGCGCCGCCCGAGATCCGGCCTGAGCCGTCCCCTTCATGTGGTCTGTCCGGCTTCATGGCGCCCCGGTCGGCAGAGGTGGGTGAGTTTGAGGGGATTTAGAGGACATTGTGTGACTTCAGCCACCCTTGCGACATGTGTGGATTTGTACGCATAACAAAGGCGACTGACTGCCTAGAGTCTGCGGTGTCCAGAAAAACGGTCTGCGGTGTCAGGGAAAAACGGCACGGCGAAAATAAGGCGGAGGCCCTCATGAATGCTCGCGAACAGCTCGGCAACGGACGTATCTCCTGGAAGCTCGCGATGAGCCGCGCGGCGGTGGGCGCGGCGACCGTGGCGCTGGCCGCCGGTGCGCTGGCGGTGCCCGCCGAGGCGGCGGCCGCGCCCGCCGCCTCGATCACCGGCGCGGCGACCGGCCAGGCGTCCCAGGCCGTCCAGACCGTCCAGACCGTCCAGGCCAGGAAGTACTACTTCGCCGCCGGGCTCCTGGGCAGGAACGAGGTCCCTGAGCCGGGCAAGAAGGTCAACGACCGGGACGGTGTGGCCATCGCGAAGTTCCGCATCCACGGGAACCGTTTCTACTACTTCGTCCAGTGGAAGCGGACCGACAAGCCCAGCGCCTTCCACATCCACAAGGGCAAGGCGGGCAAGAACGGCCCCGTCGTCATCGACCTGCTGTCCAACGGCAAGATCCGCGGCAACACGAGCTTCGGCTCCGTCGTCGTCAAGGACTCCAGCCTGCTCAAGGGCATCAAGAGCAACCCGAGGAACTGGTACGCCAACCTGCACACCAAGCAGTTCCCCGACGGCGCGGTCCGCGGCCAGCTCACCAAGGGCGGTCGCTGGTAACCCACCGGCGTCCGGAGGCCGGCGAGCGGACGGCGAGGCGGCGTCATCGGACCGCGTACGAGTCGGGCCGTGAGGGCGGGAACGCGCCGCGGCCGGCTCGGCGGGGTCGCGAAGTCCAGCGGTGAGAACGACATATCGACTTTGGCGCGGTGGAACGGCGCCTGAAGCTCCTGGGTGTGCCGGGCGTGATCGGAACGATCACCCCGGCTACCAGGAGCTTTTCTGTGTCATGGGTCTGGGTCATGGGGCGAGTGCCGGTCTCTCGACCACGCGGGGACCGGCTCGCCGTCCCGCGGCGGACGCCCGGCGGGCCGTCGCCGTGGAGGTGCTCGGGGGGACGACTACGTAGGTGAGGAACTACGTAGTTCAACGGATGTTGCCCGCCGCCGGCCGATTCATGCTGTTGTCGGTCCCGGGCCGGAAGCTGTGCCGCGGTCGGGGGTCCATGCCACCTGATCGCTCAGTACCGCTCAGTGAGGAATCGTCATGCTCCAGGCCGCTTCCGCCGACGCGCGGCCCACCGCCCCGGCAGCCTCCTCCCACGACGCGCCGGGGGCTCCGGCGCCCGGCTGGTGGGCGCCCGGCCTCACACTGGCCGAGCGGCTCCGGCTGCCAGGGGGGCCCGCGCATCCGGAGGACGGCGAGCGGCTGGAGCGGGCGCGCCGCAGGCTGGAGCGCTGGGAGAACTCCCACGGGCTGGCGGGGGGCGGACGTTTCGCCGCGCTCCTGGCGGAGCGCGGGCTGGACGCCGTACGGCTGCACGCGCTGCTCGCGGAGGATCCCGGGCATCTCGCCGGCCGGGCGACGGCGACGACGGGCCGTCCCGCCTGGGCCGAGACGGTCGAGGCGGTGCTGCGGACCATGCCCGCCGGAGGGCGGGCTCCGAACCCGCATCGGGAGGGGACTCCGGACCCGCATCGGGAGGGGACCCCAGACCCGCACCGGGAGGGGATCCCTGAGCCGGAGGGGAAGTCGGCCTGGCAGACGGGCTTCCTGGAGATCGTCACCCCGTTCGTGCGCTTCGCGGTCGACCGGTTCGCCGCGGCCGTACGCGCCGACGGTCTGGACGGCCTGATCGACCTGGTGGAGATCGGCCATCAGCTGGCCGTACAGCTGGGAGGGCACCTGGCCGAGCTGGCCGCCCGCACGCTGGTCCTGGAGCTGAACGTGCTGCGCGTCACCGGCCGGCTCCGGGGCGACACCCCGCAGCGGCGCTTCAGGTCCTTCGTCGAGCACTTCGCCACGAAGGACGGGCTGACCGGCCTGATGTCCGAGTACGTGGTCCTGGCGCGGCTGCTCGCCCAGGCGTGCGACCGGACGGCCGAGACGTACCACGAGCTGCTGGTCCGGCTGGCCGCGGACCGCGCGGAGCTCGTCACCTCGGTTTTCGGCGGCGAGGACCCCGGGCGCCTGGTGGAGGTGAAGATGGGCGGCGGGGTCGGCGACGCGCACCAGGGGGGCCGGTCGGTGGGGCTGCTGCGGTTCGCCGGTGGCGGGCGCCTGGTGTACAAACCCCGGCCGCTGTCGGTGCACGCCCACGTCAACGAGGCGATCCGCTGGCTGGACGACCGTCTGCCGGGCTATGACCTGCGCTCCCTCACGGTCGTGGACAGCGGCGGGTACGGGTGGGTGGAGTTCGTCGAGTACGACCCGGACGCGGACCCGCACGGGATCCGCCGGTTCTACCGCCGCCAGGGTGCGCTGATGGCGCTGCTCTACGCCTTGGACGGGGTCGACTTCCACTACGAGAACCTGATCGCCGCCGGTGAGCAGCCGATCCTGGTGGACCTTGAGGCGGTGTTCCATCCCGAGGTTCCGCGCCTGTCCGGCGTGGACTGGATGGATGAGGATCCGGCCGGCGCCGTGCTGGCGGAGTCCGTCTCCCGCATCGGGCTGCTGCCCTCCGTGTTGTGGAACGAGGACGGCGAGGCCCTCGACATGGGCGGGGTCGGAGCCGACGCGGGGCAGACGATGCCGTTCAAGGTCGTCAAGTGGGACGGGCCGGGGACCGACGAGATGCGCCTGGTGCGCGAGCAGGCCGTCTTCCCCGGCAGCCAGAACCGTCTCAGCGCCGACGGCCGGATGGTGAACCCCGCGCACTTCGCCGGAGAGCTGATCGCCGGCTTCCGGGCCGGGTACGGGGCCATCGCGTCCGGCCACGCCGAGCTGGTGGGCGACGGCGGCCTGCTGGAGTGCTTCGCCGGCGACGAGATCCGCGTGGTGATGAGGGCCACCCGGATCTACGGGATGCTCCTCATGGAGTCCACCCATCCGGACGTGCTGCGCGACGCCCTCGACCGCGATCGGGTGTTCGACCTGCTCTGGGCGCTCGCGGAGAACGATCCGGTCCGCCGCCCGCTGGTGCCCCTGGAGAAAGAGGAACTGTGGGCCGGGGACGTCCCCATGTTCACCACCCGGCCGACGACCAGGGACGTGTGGAGCGGCCGGGGCGTCCGGCTGCCCGGCGTGCTGGACCGCGAGAGCCTGACGCACGTGACCGGGAAGATCAGGGCGATGGGGGAGGCCGACCTGGACCGGCAGGAGTGGATCATCCGGGCCTCCATGGCGACCCGGCCGGACCAGGCGGCGATCCCCGCCGACCTCGGCCCGACGTCGCCCTCCGCCGGTCACGATCGGAGGCCGGGGACGCCCGCCGCCCCCCTCGACCGGGAGCGGGTCCTCGCCGCCGTGCGGAGGATCGCCGACCAGCTGGCCGATCTCGCGCTGGCCGACGAGTCGCGGGTGAACTGGCTCGGCATGGATCTGCTGCAGGAGACGAGGTGGGTGGTCAGCCCACTGCGGATGGACCTCTACAGCGGTGTTCCCGGCGTCGCCCTGTTCCTCGCCCAGGCCGCGGCTCTCACCGGTGAGGACCGCTACGCCGATCTGGCCCGCCGCTCCCTGGTCCCGCTGCCCCGGATCGTCGACGCCCTCGCCACGCCGCCGGCCGACGCCACCGCTCTTGTCCCCGCTCCCTGCGGGCCCTTCAACGGGCACGGCGGCCTGGCGTACGCGCTGACGCATCTGGCGCGGGACCTGGACGATCCGGGCCTGTGTGACGCGGTCGAACCGCTCGTCGCCTCGATGGTCGCGGGTATCCCGGGTGACGAGACGCTTGACGTCATCGGCGGCGTGGCGGGTGGCATCGGCGCGCTGCTGGCCGTGTACGAGGCGACCGGGCTGGCCCTGGCCCGTCAGGCGGTCCGCGCGTGTGCGGACCGCCTGGTCGAGACCGCCAGGCCGCAGCGGCGGGGCGTCGCCTGGCAGGTCGCGGTACCGGCCGTCCAGCCCCTGACGGGCTTCTCCCACGGCGCCGGCGGCATCGGCTGGGCGCTCGCCCGCGCCGCCGCGGCGTCGGACGACGTCGCGGCGCGGGCCCGCTACGCCGAGACCGCCCGCGCCGCCTTCGACTACGAGCGCGGCCGGTTCGACGCGCGCGCCGGCAACTGGCCCGACTACCGGGACACCCCGGGGATGTCCTCCGGCGACGACGGGACGCCTCCCCACATGCAGGGGTGGTGCCACGGCGCGCCGGGAATCGGCATGGCCCGCGCCGACCTGCTGCTGCGCGGCGTCGCGGACGAACACCCCCTCCTGGCCCGCGACCTGGCCGGCGACCTCGACCTCGCGCTTCGGTCCTTCCTCGCCGGCCCGCCCTCGCAGATCGGGCACAGCCTCTGTCACGGTGAGGTGGGCAACCTCGAACTGCTCACCACCGCCATCGCGGCCGGCCGCACCGATCTGGCGGAGGAGCGTGACCGCCGCCTCGGCGTGGTACTGGACCAGCTCGACACCGGTCCGCGCTGCGGCACCCCGGCGGGCGTGCCCACCCCCGGCCTGATGACCGGGCTGGCCGGCATCGGGCACGGCCTGCTGCGCCACGCCTTCCCGGATCGGGTGTCGCCGGTACTGCTCCTCGCGCCGCCCACCGGCTGACCCCGCCCCGCCCCACACCGCCCCGCCCCGCCGCGCCGCTCCCGGCACGGACCGCCGCTCCCGGGACCGCCCGATCCGCCTGAGCCGCCCGCCCGCCGTACTCGCCGTTCCCGCATCCCGAGTTCCCGCCGCGAGGAGAAACCGTGCGCCGCCGCGTTCCCGTCCGCCTCCAGATGACCCGTACCGAATGCGGCGCGGCATGCCTCGCCATGGTGCTCAGCCACCACGGCCGGGACACGTCGGTCTCCGAATGCCGGGAGCTGCTCGGACCGGGACGCGACGGCGTCTCCCCGGCCGGCCTCGTCGCCGCGGCCACCGGGCACGGGATGCGCGCCACCGCCGAGCGCGTCGGGGACCCGCTGGCGGCGCCGCCCACCAGGCCCGTCATCGCCTACTGGGACAGGGACCACTACGTCGTGGTGGAGCGGTTCGGGCCGGTCCGAGTGCACATCGTCGACCCCGCCAGGGGCAGGCGCGTCCTGTCCCGCGAGGAGTTCACGAGCGAGTACGGCGGGGTGCTGATCGACCTCTCGCCCGGCGAGGGGTTCGTCAGGCGCCGCGCCCCGCTGCGACGGAACCTGCTCCTTCGGTACATGCGCGAGTTCGTCGGCGTGGCGGGCGGGCGCCGCATCCTCGCGGTGATCCTGCTGCTGGCGGGCGCCATGCAGGCGCTCGGGCTGGCGCTGCCCCTGGCGACCCAGGTGGTCGTCGACCACCTGGTCCCCGACTCGCGCCACGACCTGCTCGGGGTGCTCGGTGTCGCGGTCGCCGGGGTCGTCGTCATGCAGGGCGTGCTGACGCTGTTCCGCTCCCGGATGCTGCTCAGGCTCCGGGCCCTGGCGGACGAGCAGCTGGTCGGGCGGTTCGTCGCCCACCTGCTGCGGCTGCCGCTGGACTTCTTCCTGCAGCGGAGCAAGGGTGACCTGCTGATGCGGCTCGGCAGTGTGTCGGCGGGCCGCGAGACGGTCACCCAGCACGCGCTGACGCTGTGCCTGGACACGATGATGCTGGCCGGATACGTCACGGCCCTGGCCCTCATCAGCCCGTGGTACACGCTGATCGTCGCTGTGCTCGCGGTCATGCAGATCGGCCTGATGCTCAGCTCCTACCGCCGGGTGCGCGTGCTGTCGCAGCACGAGCTGACCGCCCGCGCCGAGGAGCAGAACTACCTCGTCGAGGCGCTCCAGGCGATGCTTCCGGTCAAGGCCAACGGGGTGGAGGAGCAGGCGCGGCGACGCTGGCGTGAGCTGTTCGACTCCTACCAGGCGGCGATGCTGCGCCGGGGGAGGGCCAGCTCCTGGTTCGAGGGGGGCCAGGCCGCGCTGTCCCTGCTCGCGCCGCTCGCGCTGCTGTGGTGCGGCGTGTGGCTGGTGCTCGACGGCCGGATGTCGCTCGGCTCCATGCTCGCGGCGAACGCCCTGGCGATGTCCGTGCTCGCGCCCCTGATGGGCTTCGTGGGCATCGTCCAGCTGCTCTCCATGCTCCGCGGCCAGATCGAGCGCGTCTACGACGTCCTCGACTCGGCGCCCGAGGCCGGTGGCGACCAGGTGCTTCCCGGCGGGCGGCCCGTCTCCGTGCAGGCGAGGAACGTCACTTTCCGGTACGCGCCGGAGTCGCCGCCCGTGCTGCGCGACGTCTCCTTCGACGTGCCCGCCGGCACCAAACTCGGCGTCGTCGGGCGTACCGGTTCCGGGAAGAGCACGCTGGCGCTGCTGGTGCTGGGCCTGCTGCGGGCCGAGACGGGGCTGATCCGCCACGACGGCCTGGCCGTCGGCGAGCTCGACCTGGCCGAACTGCGCCAGGGGTGCGGCGCCGTGCTCCAGGAACTGTCCCTGTTCAACGGCACGATCCGCGACAACATCACGCTCGGCAACCCGGACGCCACGGAGGCCGACGTCGTCGAGGCGGCCACCATGGCCGGGCTGCACCAGGACGTTCTCAACCTGCCCATGGGCTACCGCACCACGGTCGGGGAGGGCGGAGCATCGCTGTCGGCCGGCCAGCGCCAGCGCGTGGCGCTGGCCCGGGCGCTGGTCCACCGGCCCCGGCTGCTCATCCTGGACGAGGCGACGAGCCACCTCGACCCCGAGACCGAACGGCGTGTCGACGCCGCGCTGTCGGCGCTGAAGGTGACCAGGATCGTCATCTCGCACCGGCTCAGCGCCGTCCTCAACGCCCACGAGATCGTCGTCATGGACCGGGGCCGGGTCGTGGACCGCGGCGACCACGACGAGCTGATCAGCCGGTCCGGGACCTACCGAGAGCTGTTCGGCCCACCGGCCGCGCCCGAGCGGGCCGCGCCCGAGCCGGCCGCGGCCGTGGGCCCGGCTCTTCCCTAGCGGCGCGGTGTCCACCGCGCGGAACGAAAGCACCACCGACCGGAGGAAGCCCATCATGTCCATCGACAACCACGACCTGGTCAGAGCCTGGAAGGACCCCGAGTTCCGCGGGGACGGCATGTCGCACCCCTCGGGTGACATGAACCTCGACCTGACGACCGTGTCGGGGGGGAACGACGTGACGTCCCTCCCGTGCGGCATCGTCCTCACCGACGCGGTGAGCTGCTGGCCGAGCTGCGGAAGCTCGGCCTGGGTGGGAACCTGCGCCGCGGTGACCGTGGGCTGCTGCAAGCCCCACTTCAACCCCTGACCCCCGACCTCGACCCCGCCCGTCCTCCCGCCGGAAGCGGCGGGAGGACGGGCATCCGGATGACCACGAAAGGAACACGTCATGTCCGAAGACGAGATCGTCCGCTTCTGGAAGGACCCCGACGGCAGGGCCGGCTCGTTCGACGAGGCGACCCATCCCGCCGGCTCCATCGACCTGGGAATGGCCGGGGCGAGCGGAGCCCACGCGGCCACCACGGAGAGGCTGCTCAGCCTCGGCTGCTGCGGCGGCCTGACGGACCCGCTCGGCTGCGGTTCCATGACGGTCGCCAGCGTGTGCCTGCCGAGCTTGACGGGAAGCCCGCTCGAATGCCAGATGACGTCCCGCTGCGTGTGACGTGCGCGACCTCGTCCGGCGGCACCCGCTGAGCCGGTGACCGGCGGGGCCCGCCGAGCGGACGAGGGGAGCGGCGGTCAGGCGGACCGTTCGGGCGGCGGGCCGGCCCTCAGGTGGGCCGGCCCGCCGGGAGGACCGCGCCGGAGGGTCAGCCCGTCCCTGCCATCCGGTGCGCCAGCGCGGTCCTCGTGGTCACACCGATCTTCTGGAACGCCCGGGCGAGATGGGTCTCCACCGTACGAGGGCTGAGGAAGAGCCGCTCCGCGATCTGCCGGTTCGTCAGCCCTTCCGTGGCGAGCTCGGCGACCTCCCGCTCCCGGCCGGACAGTTCCGCCGCGAGCTCCGCCCCGCGCGATCCGCGGGCCCCCGCCCGGCGCTGCTCGCGTCCGGCCCGCTGCGCCAGCCAGGAGGCGCCGCATCCGGTGAACAGCTCCCTGGCGCTCCCCAGCTCGCGGTGCGCGGCGCGGGTGTCGCCGAGCCGGCCGCCGAGTTCCGCGAGAAGCATCCGCGCCAGACCCTCGTCGATCGGAAGCCCTTCCCCGGCGAAGCGGTCCACCGCGTACCGTGCGGCGGCGACCGCGGCCGGACGGTCGCCGAGCGCCTGCGCGACGATCGCCCCGGCACAGGCCACGGAGCTCAGCTGGGCCCGCGGTGCTCCTCGTTCCGCGACCGCCCTCGCCCGCGCGTACCACTCCCGGCCGCTGTCCAGGTCACCGCGGGCGACCTCGGCCTGCGAGCGCAGCGCGTACACCGAGGGGGCGTGGGGCCCCAGCCCCTCCGGGTCGGGGCCGAACCGTGCCTCCAGCAGGTCCCGGCACCCGTCGGGGTCACCGGAGAGGAGACGTATTTCCGCCAGGGCGTGGTCGGCGATGTCCCGCCACCACGCGGGACGCGGGCCCTGCCGGTGGTGCGGGGCCGTCACCGGCGGAAGGGCGGCGCCGGGACCCTCCCGCCACAGCAGCGGCCGGGACTTGACCGCCAGGACGAGGGTGTGCGTCTCCGCGCTGTCGAGACGCCGGGCGACCTCCTCCCCGTCCTCCGCGTCGGTCAGTGCCTGGGGCACCATCCCGAGACGGGCGTGTACGACGGACCGGACCAGGTAGAGGTGCGGCACCACGTCGTCGTGCCCGTACCGGCGCGCGACCCGCAGCCCGCGCTCCGCGTGGCGGAGCGCGTCGCAGTGCTCGTCCATCAGGAACTCGGCCCAGGCCAGCGCCGCCATCAGTCCCAGGGCGGCGCGCAGCTCCGGATCGGTGAGCGCGTCGGCGCGCTCGCGGGCCTCCCGCAGCAGCGTGCGGCCCTCGTCGAACCGGCACCGGTACAGCTCGGCCAGCGCCAGCAGGGTGATCGCGGTGGCTGGGAGCCCGGGGCGGCTTTCCCCGCGGGCCAGCCGGAGCGCCTCGGCGGCCAGCTCGGCCCCGGCACGCCAGTCGCCTCGCATCATGTCGACGGCGGCGAGTTCCACCAGCAACGCGCTCCGCGCGCGGGCGCTGCCACGGGTCGCCCTGCGCAGCTCGGAGCCGAGCAGGGCACGGGCCTCGGGCAGCCTGCCCAGGGCCCTTTCCGTGGCGCCCAGGCGTTCCAGGGCGGCGGACCGGAACGCGCCGCCGTCGGCGGCCAGCTCGTGCAGGACCGTCCGGGCCTCGTTGAACCGGCCCGCCGGCCCGAGCACCCTGGCCAGCTCCAGCCGGAGCTCGGCCCGCCGTCCGGCCGTTCCCGCGTCGTGGGGCAGCGCGCGCAGGGCCGCGCGCAGCCAGCGGGCGGCGGTCGCGGGGGCGACGTTCACCGAGTTCAGCGCGGCCTCGGCGAGCAGGGCGGCTCCGGCGGCGTCGCCGGGCCGCACCACGTGCCGCAGGTGTTCGGCGCGCACCGACGGCGGCGCGTTCCGCCCTGCCAGGTGGTCGGCCGCGCGGCGGTGGGCGGCCGACCGCCAGGACGGCGTGGTCATGCGGTACGCGGCGGCCCGGACCAGGGGGTGACGGAACCGGAGCCGTCCGTCGGTGACGCTCAGCACGTCCCGCGCCGCGAGGTCGTCCAGCGCCGTTCGCACCTCCTCCTCCGGCATCTCGGCGATGGAGGCGACCAGTGCCGGATCGATTGCCGGGTCGAGCGCGCCGACGGTTGCCGAGGCGGCCTGCAGGACCTTGGTCAGGGAGGTCCCGAGCGTCCCCAGCTCCCGGGCGATCAGGACGTCGAGCTCCGTCCGCCCGCCGTCGCCGCACCCCGATCCCCGGCACAGCTCGTCGACCGTACGCTCGGGCAGCCGGCCCAGGATCTCCAGGTAGAGCGGGTTTCCCCTGCTGATCTCGTACAGACGACGCCGGTAAGCCGGTGATTTCCCCGGCGTCAGCGACTCGGCGTCCTTCGCCGGCAGCGGGCCCAGCCGCATGCGCGCCACGGGGGCGGAGGAGCTCGCCAGCGACCGCTCCAGCATCGGCGGCAGCCTGCCGGTGCGGGTGGCCAGGACGGTGACGGTCGCCCGGGGTGGGTGCCGTACGAGATAGTCGACCAGTTCGGCGGAGGCCGTGTCGGCCCAGTGCACGTCGTCCA
Source organism: Streptosporangium sp. G12 (assembly GCF_052983175.1). Taxonomy (NCBI): domain Bacteria; kingdom Bacillati; phylum Actinomycetota; class Actinomycetes; order Streptosporangiales; family Streptosporangiaceae; genus Streptosporangium; species Streptosporangium sp. G12. Next base: position 93,840 of record NZ_JBRIQO010000002.1, read on the forward strand.
GGAGGAGCACCAGACCGGACGGCAGGGCCCGCGCCTCCAGCAGGGCGCGGGCCCGCCGGTGCGTCCTGTGCCGTTCCGCGCCGGGCGCCCGGTCGCCGTTCCCGGCGGGCGGGGCGGGCGCGACGAGCCTGGCGCGCAGCCGGTCGGCGTCCGCGGCGAGGTCCGGCTGACTTCCCGCGTGGTCCAGGGCGTCCAGGACCAGTGACCAGGGGACGCCGCTGCCGATCTCCGTGGCCCGGCACGTGAGCACCGCGACGCCGTCGGACGCGGCGACGGCCGCGAACGCGGACAGCAGCCGGGATTTGCCGATACCCGGTTCGCCGTCCACCACCACGCAGGCCGACTCTCCGGCGCGGGCCGCCAGTCTTCTCAGCTCGGCCAGCTCGGCGCCGCGGCCCGGCAGGGCGTCAGGTGCCCGGTCTGTCAGGCCGGCGCCGGCCGCCGGGTCCGTCGAGCACGCCTGGTTCGTGGAATGAGCCTGGTTCGCCCTGCCCGATCGGCCCCTCGGGTCCGTCCGGCTCGTGCCTGCCGTGGTGAGCCCGCGGGGAGGCTCCGGCCGAGCGGCCGGTACGCGCACGTCCATCGTCGGTTCTCCATGCGTGATGGGGGAGGAAGGAGATGACGTCACGCCACGCGGAGAGGGGGGCGGGTCACTCCCCGGTTCGGGCGGCGCGCATGCGGCCGACCGGCGGCGGGTCGTTCTGGATGAGGGCGGCTCTCGGGTCGGGCAGTTCGTACATCTCGTACAGGCGGCGGCGGACACGCTCCAGCGGGTACTGGTCCTGGTAGACGGCGGCCTTGAAGATGACGCCTTCCAGCACGCTGCGGAGCATCACCTCCTCCAGGGCGGGGTCGGCCGCGCCGCGTGCCGCGAACAGCTCGCGAAGGCCGTCCTCCAGGCGGCGTACCCCGGCCTCCTTCCTGGCCTCCGCCTGCGCGAAGAGCCCGTGGGTGGAGGGGTGGATCACCAGGCTGAGCGTCATCTGCTGCACGGGCAGGGACTGGGAGACGGTGAGCAGGACGCCGTCGATGATGGCGGCCAGCCGCTCGTCCGGCGTGCCGGTCACGTCGAGAATTCCGGTCACGCTGTCGATATAACGGTCCAGGAGTTTGTCCACGAGATTCTGCTTGCCCGGGAAGTAGTAGGTGATCAGGCCGCGCGAGACCCCGGCTCTGGTGGTGATGTCGGAGATCGTGGCGTTGTGGTAGCCCTTCTCGCTGAAGACCTCCAGTGCGGCGGCGAGGATCCTCTCCATCGACTGCTCGCGCATCACTTCGTTGGCCTGCGCCGATCGTGGCGACACTCTTCCCCACCTCACTGGCTCGCGTCATGGCTCGTACGAGGCGGTGGCCGCCCTGAGTCCATTCTCGCGTGCGGCGCCTGGCGGAGTAGTTGGCGGCGGACGGTCAGTCATGAGCCTTCTTTCCTGACATGACGGGCTAAATCAGGAGGTGTCAGTGACAATCGTTGACTGTACAGCCATCCAGCCAAAAAATGATCAATTTCGGATGGAAAAAAAGTGAACTCCGTCTCACCCTTCTGAGGAGATGCCGGACAGGTCTCCGCCGTCTCCTTCGCCTCCGTGGATCCCGCCGCGCGAGGCCGGACGCCCAGGGAACGGTCGCCGGGACTCGCGGGCAGGGATCTCTTCCCGGCCGCCGCGTGGGCGTGCTTCGCGGGGCGCCGGAACGAGTCCGCGACTCGAGGAGGGGGTACCTGGCCGGCGGTGTTTCCCGGTTATCCCTCGCGGAGGAGGGCGGCCTGTTCGCGGGCGACGTCGCGCATCCGGCCGAACAGGTCGAGCACCATGGCGATCTGGTCGTCGTCGTATTCGGCGAGGGCCTGGGCCCAGGCCTCCGACATGCCCTCGAACAGCGGCCGGATCTCCGCCTGCCGTTCGGGGACCGGCCGGACGAGCACGCGGCGGCGATCCTGCCGGTCGTGCTCGCGGCGGACCCAGCCGTCCCGCTCCAACCGGTCGATCATCCGGGTGACGGCACCGGTGGTCAGACCGGTCTGGGCGGCGATGTCCCCGGCGGTCGCCTGCTCGATCCCGGTCAGCGCGGTCAGGCTTTTGAAATCGCCCAGGCTGAGCCCCAGGCGGTCGGCCACCGCCTGCTGGAACAGGATCCCGGCGGCGATCGTCTGGGTGAGCTCGGCCTGCAGGTGCGCCAGCAGGGCCTGACGGTCGACCGGCTCGGCACTTGACATGCATCTACCTTACATGCTCATACTCTGCGCATAACATTATCTGCACAGAGCAGATAATGAGAGAGGCAGATAAATGGACGCTCGTAGGTCGTCGCTGTGGTCCGGAATCGCCGGGACCTCGCTGTTCACGCTGATCTGGCTGGTCGAAGGAGCGATCCGGCCGGGTTATGACCCGATGCGCAGCTGGATCAGCGAACTCGCCCTGTCCGGTCGAGGCTGGATCCAGATCGCCGGCTTCCTGATCGGCGGTGTCCTGATCACCGTCTTCGGGCGCGGCCTGCGCGCCGTCTTCGCCGACGGCCCCGCGGCGACCTGGGGTCCGCGGGTCGTGACCACCGCCGGCGTCGCCCTGTTCGCCGCCGGCCTCTTCGTGATCGACCCGGGGACCTACCGCCCTCCCGGCACCGTGGCCGGGACGACCTGGCACGGCATCCTCCACGACATCGCCGGACCGGTCATGGTCCTCTCCGTCGCGGCGGCGGCCGTCATCTACTCGCGTCGCTTCGCCCGGTGGTACGGGCTGGCCACCGGCGGCCTGGTGGTCGCCCTCTGGCTCGTGGCGGGCATGCTGAACGGCCTGGACCACGCCGGCGTCTGGTCACCCGCCCCCGCCGGACTGTTCCAGCGACTGTCCGTCCTGACCGGCTTCGCCTATCTGGCCTACCTGGCTTGCCGCGCTCTCGCCGCGTCCGAGACGGCGGCATCCGTCGCGTACCCGGCGACGGGCGGTGAGGAGACGACGGGTGGGGCGGTGACCCGATGAGACCCGATGAGACCCGGCGTCCTTCGCCCGCTTCTCGGCGGGACGTCCGGCGAGCCCCGTCTCAGGTGTGGACGTGCTCCACATCGGCGTCCGGGGCGTGCATCAGGGGGCCGTAGTGCTCGGCGAACAGCTTGGCGACCAGTTCGCCCCGGCTGGTGATGCCGAACTTGGTGAAGATCGCCTTGAGGTGGTGGCGCACCGTGTGGGCGGACAGGTGCAGCTCCGTGGCGATGTCGGCGGTCGACAGCCCGCGCGCGACGCACTGGGTGATCTGCTGCTCGCGAGGGGTCAGGCAGTACGCCTCGACGATGATCGGGGCGATCTGCGCGGAGTTCGCCGGTTCCAGGACGACCGCCACCGGACCGGGCGCACCGCTGGGGCTGCGCAGGCACGAGGCGTGCACCGCGAGCCAGCGGCCAGAGCCGCCCCGCAGCCGGGCCGCCGCCGGGCCGGGGTCGCGACCGGCCGCGACGGATCGGGCGCGGGCCACGACCGACTGCACGGTGACCATCGGCAGCGGGGTCTGCTGGTGATCCCACCGCGGTCCGGCGAGCTCGCTCAGCCACCGTTCGGCGTGCGCGTCCAGCGAGATGATCTGCCCGGACTCGTCGAACAGCGCGGTGCCCGGCGCCTCGGCGGTGACCGGCGGTGCGTCCTCGGTCGTCGCGATGGCGAGCCCGGCGAGCCCGAGGGCCAGTTCGGGGCCCATCGCGGTGACGTGCCTGACGTCACGCTCGGTGAACGGCCGCCTGCCGGTGTCGCGGAACAGGTCCACCACACCCCAGGTGCGCTCACCGATCCGGAACGCCGCGCGCAGGTTGTCGCCGTAGCCCTGGGGCCGCATGAACTCGCGGTAGCGCGGGCTGCGCCCGGGGAAGCCGCCGGTGGCCAGGCCCAGGGTGCCGCCGCCGTCGGGGCTGCGCGCGACGTCGCGGAACAGCAGGACGTCCTCGGTGCCGTACTCCCGGCGGAAGTATCCCTCGCAGTGATCGGGCTCGATGTTCTCGGCCCGCAGCGGCGAGATGGGCAGCATCGTGGTGGGGTCGGTGCCGAACCACACCGCCGCGTCGAAGGGCATCACCCGGCGCAACCGCTGCGACGCCGCGGCGAACAGCTCGCTGCCACGACCCGCCGTGCCGGATTTACGGCACTCTCCGGGCCGTCCGGTGGACGTCGTCATACATCGATGCTGTCACACGGGAGCCTCCCCCGAATGAGGGACCCTGGAGCGCCCGGACCAGCGGATTGAGGGATGTGCGGGGGCCGTGGCCCTGAACAGACTGATGGACGACGGCGATCTCCCCGGCCCCACCGGACAGATCGGCCCTCGCCTCGGCCGTGCCGTACCGGCATGCCCGTCCCCCCCGCGCCCGACCGGCATGTCCGGGGCGCGGAGTCTGTGACCTAAATCATCTTAAAAATAGCTAAAACGGAGAATCTTCACCATGTCCTCCTCGTCACCCGTGATGGATCTCAATGAGCTCAGGGATGTTCTCGACGGCGTCCTGGTCCGCCCCTCCTCTCCCGGCTGGGACGCGGCACGGGCCGCCTGGCAGCTGGCCGTCGACCAGCGGCCCGCCGCCGTCGTGCGGGCGGCCTCCGTGCGCGACGTCGTGGCCACCGTCGAGGCGGCGGCCAGGCTCGGCCTGCGGGTCGCACCGCAGGCGACCGGGCACAACGCCGCCCCCCTCGGGCCGCTCGACAGGACGATCCTGCTGCGTACGTCGGCGATGCGAGGGGTCACGATCGACGCCGAGCGCCAGATCGCCAGGGTCGAGGCCGGCGCCCTGTGGGCGGACGTCACCGCGGCGGCGAGTGCCCACGGCCTGACCGGGCTGGCCGGCACGGCCCCAGATGTCGGGGTCGTCGGGTACACCCTCGGCGGCGGGCTGTCGTGGTTCGCCCGCCTGCACGGCCTGGCGGCCAACCACGTGCTGTCGGCGGACATCGTCACCGCCGACGGCGAGTTGCGTACGATCGACGCGACGCGCGACGCCGCCCTGTTCTGGGCCATCCGCGGCGGCGGAGGCAGCTTCGGGGTGGTCACCGCCCTGGAGTTCCGGCTGTTCCCGATCACCGAGGTCCACGCGGGCACGCTGCTGTGGCCGATCGAGCGCGCCGCCGAGATCCTGGGTGCCTGGCGGGAGTGGGTTCGGTCGGTGCCGGAGACGGTGACCTCGATGGGCAGGCTGCTGCGGTTTCCGCCGATACCGCAGATCCCCGAGCCGCTGCGCGGACGCTCCTTCGTCGCCGTCCAGGCCGCGTGCCTGCTGGACCCCACCGTGGCCGATCCTCTGTTCGCCCCGCTGCGCGCGCTCGGCCCCGAGCTGGACACCGTCCGCCCGACCCCGATCACCGAGCTCGGAGCGCTGCACATGGACCCGCAGGAGCCGACCCCGATCGCCGGCGACGGTTTCCAACTGGCCGAATTCTCGCCCTCCGCCCTGGAGGCCCTGCTGCGCGTCGTGGGCCCGCAAGCGGACGTCCCGCTGCTCACCGTCGAGCTGCGCCATCTCGGCGGGGCGCTGGCCCCCGGGCAGCCGGGAGGCGGCGCGGTCTCCGGCATGGACGCCGCGTTCGCCGTGTTCTCCGCCGGGATCGTCCCGGACGCGGGCGTGGAGGCCGCCGCGCACGCCGTCCTCGACGAGATGAGCGACGCCCTCGCCCCCTGGAAGGCCGAGACCGCCTTCCGCAACTTCACCGAACGGTCCGGGCCGAGGTTCGACCGCCTCGAGACCCACATCAGGCTGCAGCGGATCAAGGCCACCTACGACCCCACCGACCTGATCCACGCCAACCACCCCGTCGCACCGGCCGGCTACCTGCACTGACCTGAGAGGTCGGGTACGCGGCCGTACTCGCCGGCGAGGCGGCCGGGCCGCGCAGCGCGCGGATCGTCCCGGGACCGGGGAGAGGCGGTCGCCGTCCGCCGGCCTCAACGGGCGCAAAATTATGTGAGTGCTGTTATATTAGCGCTATGACATCTCTGGATCCCACCACCTCGCCCGGGCGGTGGGACACGGTCCACGCCCTGCTGGCCGCCCTGGACGCCCAGATCGAGTCGTTGTACACCGAGCGGGGCATCCGGGGGGTCCGTCCCCGGTTCGCCTATCCGCTGATCCGCCTCGCGCACACCGGGCCGCTCACGATCCGCGAGCTGGCGGAATCGCTGGGCCGCTCGCACTCCGCGATGAGCCAGACGCTCACCGCGATGCGCCGCGAGGGACTGGTCGACTCCGAGTCCGGCACCGACGCGCGCACGCGCCGCATCACCCTGACCGGCCGCGGCCGCGCGCTCGTCCCCTTCCTCGAAGCCGAGTGGCGCGCGACCGAGGCCGCCGTCGCCGAACTCGACGACGAGATCCCGCACGCGCTCAGTGCCGTCGTCGCCGAGCTGGAACGTGCCCTGGAGCGGCGGCCCATGCGGGATCGGATCCTGGCCCACCTCGACGAGCCTCCCGCAGCCCCGGAGTCCCCGGCCGCCTCGGCGGGGGAGCCGCACCCGTGACCTGGCGCGAGCGGCTGATCGACGTCCGCCCCCTGCGAGGCAGCCGGCCGTTCCGCGACCTGTGGATCGGCTCCTCCCTCTCCTCGCTCGGCCGGCAGATCGCCGGCGTCGCCGTCCTGCTGCAGGTCTGGGAGCTCACGCGCAGCCCGCTCTGGACCGGCGCCATCGGCCTCGCGACAGCCGTGCCCCTTCTCGTCCTCGGCCTGGTCGGCGGATCACTCGCCGACGCCGTCGACCGCAGGACCCTGGTCCGTGCCACCACCGCGGGCCAGATCCTGCTGGCCGTGGGCCTCGTGGCGCAGGCCGCCGCGGGCAACCGGTCGGTCCTGCTGCTGCTCGCCCTGGTCGCCGCCCAGTCCGGCTGCGCGGCGCTCGGCGCCCCGGCGAAGCGCACCTTCCCCGTCCGGTTGCTCCCCGCCGACCAGGTCGCCGCCGGGCTCGCCCTGCAGAACGTCGCCTTCCAGGCCTCCATGCTCCTCGGGCCCGCCCTCGCCGGCCTCGTGCTCGCGCGGTGGCACTATCCCGCCGCGTACGCGTTCCAGGCACTCGCCGCCGTCGCGTCGCTGGTCGCGGTGGTCCGGCTGCCTCCGATGGCCGTGCTGCGCACCGGCGACGACCAGCCGTCCGGGTACGGCGGGCGCCGGGAGCACGGCCCGGCCCGAGAGGGCCGGCGGATCATCTTCCGGCGCCCCGCCCTGTGGGGCTCCCTCGCCACCGACCTCGCCGCCACCCTCCTGGCCATGCCGATCGCGCTCTTCCCCCTGATCAACGAGATCCGCTTCGAGGGCGCGCCCCAGACCCTGGGACTCTTCCTGTCCGCGATCGCGGTCGGCGGGCTGGGGGCGGGCCTGCTCTCCGGGACCGTCACCCGGCTCCGTCGCGGCGGTCTCGTCCAGCTCCTCGCGGCCACGGTCTGGGGTCTGGCCCTCGCCGGGTTCGGCCTGGCCGGACCCCTCTGGCTCGCCCTCGGCTGCCTGGTCCTCGCCGGTGCGGCAGACACCGTCTCCGTGGTCACCCGGGGCGCGCTGGTCCAGCTCGAGACCCCCGACCACTACCGCGGGCGGGTCTCCTCGGTCGAGCACGTCATCGGCGTCGCCGGTCCCGAGGCCGGCAACTTCCGCGGGGGACTTCTCGCCTCCCTGACGTCCGCGCCCGTGGCGCTCGTCGTGGGCGGCCTGGGAGCCGCGCTGGCCGTCGTCGCCATCGGCCTGGTCAACCGCCCCCTGCGCGACTACCGCACCCCGCCCGTGCCGGAGAATCCGCTGCCTCCCGAGGCGACGACCCCCGTGCAGACGACTTCCGCACGGACGGAGGGCACGAGCGAACCGCGATGACCGCGGCCGACTGCCGGAGGCGCCGCACGATCTCGCGGACCGTCAGCGGCCCAGCTGGAAGGCCGACATCGGGATGTGCAGCCAGGTCGGCCGGTTGCGGGACTCGTACACCACCTCGTACGCGGCCTTGTCGAGTTCCAGGGCGCGCAGCAGGACGGCGTCCTCGGCGCGGAGGTGGCCGCCTCCGGCGGAGTAGCCCGCCAGGAAGGAGGAGCGGTTGAGCTCGGCCCACTCCACCGCGCGGGGGCGGAGCTCGTCGGCGTTGGAGTGGTCGGCCAGCAGGTGGCGGGCGGCGTAGTCGAAGGATCGGAGCATCCCGGCCACGTCCCGCAGCGGGGAGGACAGGGCGCGGCGCTCGGCGATGGGCTGGCCAGGCTCGCCCTCGAAGTCGAGGATGATCCAGTCGTTGGTGGTGCGCATCACCTGGCCGAGGTGGTAGTCGCCGTGGACGCGCTGGACGGGCATCTCCCGGGCCACGTCGGAGACCCGCTGGTACGCCTCCTCGGCGACGTGGGCGTGCTCGCCGAGAGCGGGCACCTCGTCCACCGCGACGCCCAGGCGGCGGCGGAACTCCTCGACCATCCGCTTGACCTCCTGCGACTCGATCACGTCGGTCGGGAAGGCGGCGGCCATCTCCCGGTGGACCGTGGCGGTGGTGACGCCGAGGCGGTAGGCCTCGGAGCTGAAGTCGCCGCCCGCGTCGGAGGCCGACGGTTCGAGGGAGCCGTACAGGTCGCGGACGCTGGCCAGGGCGAGGGCCCAGCCGTCGTTGGCGTTCGACAGGAACTCCTGGGTCATCGCCAGCGTGGTGGTCTCGCCGTCGAGGTCGGTCTCGATCCAGCCGTACGGCCGGGCGATGTGCGTGCCGTCGCGGCGGGCCAGCGCGGTGACGATCTCCAGCTCGGGGTTCACCCCGGCGGTCAGCCGGCGGAACAGCTTGCAGATGTAGGTGTCGCCGTACACCAGCGAGGTGTTGGACTGCTCTGCGCCGAGGACCAGGCTGCGTTTGGAGGTGTCGATCTCCACCCCGTCGAGGTGGCGGAAGCGGAGCGCGCCCAGGTCGCGGCCGGAGGCCATGCCCTCGAGCAGGGTGCCGGTGAGGTCGGCGTCGTAGGCGGCGTCGTAGTAGCCGCCGCCGATGTGGGCCGGTTTGAAGCGGGCCCACTCCGGCGCCTCGCTGCCGAGCAGCAGCTGGTAGCGGTCGCGGGCCCCCGACTGGTGAACGGAGATGATCAGGTGGCGCAGGCGTGGTGACAGCTCCACGTCCGAGTCGACGACGAGGTCGTCGATCGGGCGCCCCTTACCGGCGAACCATCGTTGCTGGGTGATCCAACCGGTAAGGAGCTCCGTCAACACGGCTTTACGCCTCCTGGGATGCGGGTGGCAGGGTGAACCAGTAGAACCCATGCCCAGGAAGAGTCAAAAGATACGGAAGCTCGCCAATCGCTGGGAAAGGAACCCCGCCCATCGTCTCCACGGGAACCGATCCCTCGAAGCGGCGAAGATCGAGCTCCACCGGCTGCGGGAACCGGGACAGGTTGTTGACGCACAGCATCCGGTCGTCGCCGAGCTCACGCACGAAGGCGAGGACGCTCGGGTTGGACGAGTTCAGCTCGGTGAACTCGCCCAGGCCGAAGACCGGGTGCCGCTTGCGGATGTCGATCATCCGCTTGGTCCAGTGCAGCAGCGAGCCCGCGCTGCGCTGCTGCGCCTCGACGTTGAGCGCCTGGTAGCCGTAGATCGGGTCCATGATGACCGGGAGATACAGGCGGCCCGGGTCGCAGTCGGAGAATCCAGCGTTGCGGTCGGGGCTCCACTGCATGGGGGTACGGACACCGTCGCGGTCGCCCAGCCAGATGTTGTCCCCCATCCCGATCTCATCGCCGTAGTACAGCACGGGAGATCCCGGAAGGGAGAGCAGCAACGCCGTGAACAGCTCAATCTGGTTGCGATCGTTCTCCAGCAGCGGGGCGAGCCGCCGCCGGATGCCGACGTTGGCGCGCATCCGGGGGTCCTTGGCGTACTCCGAGTACATGTAGTCGCGCTCGTCGTCCGTGACCATCTCGAGCGTGAGCTCGTCGTGGTTGCGCAGGAAGATGCCCCACTGGCAGTTCTCCGGGATCTTCGGCGTCTGGGCCATGATCTCGGAGATGGGGTAGCGCGACTCCCGCCTGACCGCCATGAAGATGCGCGGCATCAGCGGGAAGTGGAACGCCATGTGGCACTCGTCGCCCCCGGTGGCGGGGTCGCCGAAGTACTCGACCACGTCGGCGGGCCACTGGTTGGCCTCGGCCAGCAGCACCCGGTCGGGGTAGAGGCGGTCGACCTCCGCCCTGACCCGCTTCAGGTACTCGTGGGTGCGGGGCAGGTTCTCGCAGTTGGTGCCGTCCTGCTCGAAGAGGTACGGGATGGCGTCCATCCGGAAGCCGTCGATGCCCAGGTCCAGCCAGAAGCGCAGCACCTCCAGCATCGCGTCCTGCACGTCCGGGTTCTCGTAGTTGAGGTCCGGCTGGTGCGAGAAGAAGCGGTGCCAGTAGTACTGGCCCCGGACCGGGTCGTGGGACCAGTTGGACGTCTCGGTGTCGATGAAGATGACCCGGGCGTCCTTGTAGAGCTCGTCGTGGTCGTTCCAGACGTAGAAGTCGCCGAACGGCCCCTCGGGGTCGTGGCGGGAGGCCTGGAACCACGGGTGCTGGTCGCTGGTGTGGTTCATCACCAGGTCGGCGATGACCCGCATGCCGCGCTTGTGCGCCTCGTCGACCAGCTTCACGAAGTCTCCGAGGTCGCCGAAATCAGGAAGGATCTTCATGAAGTCGGCGATGTCGTACCCGCCGTCGCGCAGCGGCGACTCGTACAGCGGAAGCAGCCAGAGGCAGTCGACACCGAGCCACTGGAGATAGTCCAGTCTCTGGATGAGACCGCGGATGTCTCCGGTGCCGTCGCCGTTGGAATCGGCGAAGCCCCGGATGAGAACCTCGTAGAAGACAGCTCGCTTGAACCAGTACGGGTCGCGCGGCTTTTCCTCGTCGAAGGTGTTAGGAATTGGCTCAGGTAGCTGACTCACCAGTGACTCCCCGCTGTTCTGCCGGTATAGGCGTACCCGGCCGGCTCACCGCTGGTTCGCCGCCGCGGCACGCAGAGTGAAGACGTGCGCTGGGTGGATGTGGGGATCGAGGCGCACGTAGTTGTCCTGCCGCCAGCGATACGACTCGCCCGACAGTTCGTCGTCCACGACGAACTCGGCTTGCCAGTCGAGCCCGAGGGCGGGCATGTCCAGCGACACCGTCGCCTCGTGGGTGTTGTGCGGATCCAGGTTCACGACGACGAGGACAACGTCGCCCAGGCCGTGCCGTCGTGTGGCCGTGTCGTAGGCGCCGGGCAACCGCTTGGAGAAGCAGATCACATCCGGGTTGTTGACGCTGTGAAACCGTAGATTACGCAGTTCCTGGAGCGCCGGGTGTGCTCTTCGGAACAAATTGAGTTGTGTAATGAACGGGGCGAGGCTACGGCCTTCTCGCTCGGCCTCTACCCAATCGCGGGGTTTGTACTGATATTTCTCGCTATCAAGGTATTCTTCGCTACCCGGTCTAACCGGCACATTCTCCGCAAGTTCATATCCGGCGTACACGCCCCACGTCGGCATCGCCGTGGCTGCGAGTACTGCTCTGATATAAAATGCCGGGACTCCCCCGTGTTGAAGGTATTCATGGAGAATGTCCGGAGTATTGACGAACACGTTGGGTCGCATGTAGTGCGACGTCTCGTGGGAGAGCTCGCTCAGGTAGTCCTCGACGTCCGAGCGCGAGTTCTTCCACGTGTAGTACGTGTACGACTGGTGGAAACCCACCTTGGCCAGCGTCCGCATCATCGCGGGGCGGGTGAAGGCCTCCGCCAGGAACAATACGTCAGGGTCGGTGGTGTGGACGTCGGCCAGCAGCTTCTCCCAGAAGGCCACCGGCTTGGTGTGCGGGTTGTCCACCCGGAAGATCCGCACGCCGTGGTCCATCCAGAGCCGCACGACCCGCCTGATCTCCTCGTAGATCCCCTTGGGATCCCTGTCGAAGTTCAGCGGGTAGATGTCCTGGTACTTCTTCGGCGGGTTCTCCGCGTACGCGATCGAGCCGTCGGCGCGGATGTTGAACCACTCCGGGTGCTCCCTGACCCACGGGTGGTCGGGCGCGCACTGCAGGGCGAGGTCGATGGCGACCTCCATGCCCAGCTCGCGGGTCTTGGCCACGAAGGCGTCGAAGTCCTCGAACGTGCCCAGGTCGGGGTGGATGGCATCGTGGCCGCCCTCCTCGGAGCCGATCGCCCAGGGTGAGCCGGGGTCGTACGGCTCGGGCGTCAGGGTGTTGTTGCGCCCCTTGCGGAAGCTGTGCCCGATCGGGTGGATCGGCGGCAGGTAGACGACGTCGAAACCCATCTTCGCCACGGCGGGCAGCCGCTTGGCGGCGGTCTGGAAGGTCCCGGACTTGGGGGCGACGCCCTGCTCGATGATCGCGCCCTCGGAGCGCGGGAAGAACTCGTACCACGACCCGAACAGCGCCCTGCGGCGGTGCACCAGGACCGTGCGCGGGGCCGATCTCGTCACCAGGTCGCGCAGCGGGTGGGCGCGCAGCATCGCCGCCGTCTCCGGCATCTGGGCCACGGCGAACCGGGCGCGCGGGTCGATCTCGGTGTCGCGCAGCCTCGCCGCGACGGCCTGGAGCGCGGCCCGGTGCCCGCAGACGTGCTGCTGCGTCACCTTGGCGCCCCTGGCCGTCCGCGCCGCCGGGGTCCTGCCGCTCACCGGCCTGCCGGTCGCGACCGGGCCGGTGGCGGGGACGGCCGCCGGCCCGCACTCGGCGGCCCGCACCGCCCTCGCCGCGCGGTCGAAGAGACGGGCACCCTCCTCGCACATCAGGTCGGCGTCCAGGTCACGTGGGATCTTGATGCCCGCGTCGTGCAACCAGGTGGCCATGGGATCACTCCACGCCTCCACCCGGAAACGCCACTCACCCTCGGTGGGCAGCGTCACCTCCACGCCCCACCGGTCGGTGCCGGGGGCGAGCTCGCGCATGGGCAGCAGGGGACCGCGCACGCCGCCGGGACCGGTGAACACGGCCCCCGCCGCGACCGCGTCGTGTCCCTCACGGAACACGGTCGCGGAGATCTCGAAGGTCTCACCCGCGGCGGCCTTGGCGGGGCGGCGCCCGCAGTCGACCGTGGGGTGGATGTCCTGGATTGGGATTCGTCCGATCATCGCGTCTCAAGGTAGCGGCGGCACGCCCGGTACCGCCGGAGAAGTCAGCAAGGAAAGATCTTCGTTTTTTCAAGCATCCCCGGGCGGCCGGTCTCGGGGCAAGCGGGAGCATGCCCTGATGGGACGGCCGGTTCCCGAGGGCGGCATGTTCTGGCTCGTATGTCCGGTGCCCCAATAGTCCAGCTTCATGCGTCCCTCTGGATAGAGTGCGGCACCTCTTACTCTTCCGCGAGTCGCCCTAACAGTCGATCACCTGCCTTTGATGTGTTTGGGGTGGATTGATAGCGGTGAGAGGGAGACGCGTGAGTGTTGGGGTCGCCCTCGTGGCGCTGAGTAACTAGGGTCTGGCACCGTGAGAGCAATCCGCAGGTTTACCGTCCGCACCGTCCTGCCGCCGGAGCTGGCCTCCCTCGGCGAGCTCGTCCTCAATTTGCGCTGGTCATGGCACCCGGAGACATTGGATCTGTTCGGCGAGGTCGATCCGGCCATCTGGGGGCGTGTCGGGTACGACCCCGTCGCCCTGCTGGGCGCCGTGCAGGCCGACCGGCTCCGCGAGCTGGCCGCCGACCGCCGCTTCCTGAGGCGACTGGCCGACGCCGCCGACGATCTCCGCGAGTACATGACCGCCCCCCGGTGGTACCAGACCATGTCCGACGCCCCCAAGGCCATCGCCTACTTCTCTCCCGAGTACGGCATCGCCGCCGCCCTGCCGCAGTACTCGGGCGGGCTCGGCATCCTCGCCGGTGACCACCTCAAGGCCGCGAGCGACCTCGGCGTGCCCATCCTGGCCGTCGGCCTGCTGTACCGGCACGGCTACTTCACCCAGTCCCTCTCGCCCGAGGGCTGGCAGCTGGAGCACTATCCCTCCCTCGACCCCGGCGGCCTGCCGCTCACCCTCCTGCGGGAGGAGGACGGCACCCCGGTACGCATCAAGATCAGCCTCCCCGAGCACCGCACGCTGCACGCCCAGGTCTGGGTGCTCCAGGTCGGCAGGGTGCCGCTGCTGCTGCTCGACTCCGACGTGGCCGAGAACGACACCGCCGCCCGCGACGTCACCGACCGCCTGTACGGCGGCGGCGGCGACCACCGGCTGCTCCAGGAGCTGCTGCTCGGTGTCGGCGGCGTCCGCGCCATCCGCGCCTACTGCCGGGTCACCGGGCACGCCGAGCCCGAGGTGTTCCACACCAACGAGGGTCACGCCGGCTTCCTCGGCCTGGAGCGCATCCGCGAGCTCACCGAGGCCAGGCTCTCCTTCGACGAGGCCCTGGAGGCGGTCAGGGCCGGGACCGTCTTCACCACGCACACCCCCGTGCCCGCCGGGATCGACCGCTTCCCCGCGGAGATGATCGGCCGCCAGTTCGGCGGCGAGAACGCGTGGCCCACGGTCCCCGTCGACCGCATCCTCGCGCTGGGCGCCGAGGAGGAGCCGGGCAAGTTCAACATGGCCGCGATGGGCATGCGGCTGGCCCAGCGGGTCAACGGCGTCTCGGAGCTGCACGGCGCCGTGAGCCGGGAGATGTTTCAGAGCCTGTGGCCGGGCTTCGACACCGAAGAGGTCCCGATCGGGTTCATCACCAACGGCGTGCACGCCCCCACCTGGGTCGGCCGGGAGATCATGGAGCTGGCCGGCAGGGAGCTGCCCACCCTGGTCGACCGCGCCCAGGGCTGGGAGAGCATCGGCAAGATCTCCGACGGAGACGTCTGGGGCATCAGGGGTCGGCTGCGCGAGAAGCTGGTCGTCGCGGCCCGCGTGCGGCTCCGCCAGTCGTGGATCAACCGGGGCGCCTCGCAGGCCGAGCTCGGCTGGATCGACGACGCCCTCGACCCCGAGGTGCTCACCATCGGCTTCGCCCGCCGGGTGCCCTCCTACAAGCGGCTCACCCTGATGCTGTCCGACCCCGACCGGCTCCGCGCGCTGCTGCTCGACCCCGCCAGGCCGGTGCAGATCGTGATCGCGGGCAAGGCCCACCCGGCCGACGAGGGCGGCAAGAAGCTCATCCAGCAGATCGTGAAGTTCGCCGACTCCGAGGACGTGCGGCACCGCATCGTCTTCCTGCCCGACTACGACATGGCCCTGGGCCAGCTGCTCGTCCAGGGCTGCGACGTGTGGATGAACAACCCGCTGCGCCCGCTGGAGGCGTGCGGCACGTCCGGGATGAAGGCCGCGCTCAACGGCGGGCTCAACCTGTCCATCCGGGACGGCTGGTGGGACGAGTGGTACGACGGCACCAACGGCTGGGCCATCCCCACCGCCGACGGCGTCGCCGACCCCGACCGCCGCGACGAGCTCGAGGCCGCCGCCCTGTACGACCTGATCGAGCACGAGGTGGCCGACCGGTTCTACGACCGGGCCGACGGGCTGCCCCGGCGCTGGCTGGAGATGGTCAGGCACACCCTGGCCTCGCTCGGCCCCAAGGTGCTCGCCGGGCGGATGCTCCGCGACTACGTGGTCGACCTCTACGCGCCGGCCGCCAGGTCCGCCCGTGCCCTCTCCGGGGAGGGGTACGAGCAGGCCAGAGGCTTCGCGGCGTGGAAGCTCAAGGTCGGCAGGGCCTGGCCGGGCGTGCGGGTCGAGCACGTGGAGGCCTCGGGCCTGGGCGACAGCACCCCGGAGCTCGGGACGTCCGTGGAGCTGAAGGCCACCATCGCCCTCGGCGAGCTGGAGCCCGGGGACATCCGGGTCCAGGCGGCCTACGGCCGGGTCGGCGACCACGACGACCTGGCGGCCCCCTCCTACGCCGACCTGACCGTCGAGTCCGAGGGCGACGACGGCAGGGCCGTCTTCGCCGGGACCATCCCCCTCGACCGCACCGGGCCCTTCGGCTACACCGTCCGGGTCGTTCCCGACCACCCGCTGGTGGCGTCGACCTCGGAGCTCGGCCTGGTCGCGGTGCCCGAGGAGCCCGTCGGCATGACCAACGGCACCCTGCGCTGACCACGTGACCGTCCGGCGCGCGCCGGACGGCGGGACCCCCGTGCTCCTCCCGGTTTCCGGCGAGGGGCGCGGGGGTCTTCGCGTTCCCGCGGGGTGAGGGGGTGAGCGGCCGTGCGGGGTCTCGCACACGGTCTTCGCGTACGACGTCCACGGACGGCGTCGCGACACCGGTGCTTTTCTGAAGTGTCCGCGTGCCGACACGTTGCGTGGTGAGGTGGGTAGGGTTGAGCACTCGATCCCTGGCGCCCGAGAGAGGTTCCCGGCGCCGTGACCCCGGAGCGCGCCTGATCGTACGGCGCCCCGGTGGCGCGTGGCCCGCGGAGGTCGGTGCCGCGGGCCACGCGGAGAAACCCCGTGGTGAGGGGTGAGGGGTGAGGGGTCAGGCGTTGGCCTCCAGGGCGGTGCGGACCGCCGACTCCAGGGCGCCCTCGATCCAGGAGTGCTTCAGCGAGGTGTGCTCACCCGCGAAGTGCAGCCGCCCCACGGGGGCGGCGATGGCGGGGTGGATCTCGGTCATCTGGCCCGGTGTGAAGACGGCGGCCTCGCCGAAGGCGTAGCGGTTGCGCAGCCAGCTCTGGGTCATGCCGTGGCCGGTGTAGAACTCGGAGATGCGCTCCCCGTGCACCTCCTGCAGCCCCCGCAGCGCGTGACCGTAGCGCTCGGCGTCGTCCATGGAGTCCCAGCGGGAGGCGTCGTCGGCCCACGCGTAGCTGGCCAGCACGACGCCGCCCTCACTGCCGCGCACCGGATGGGACGGGAAGTAGACGAACCGGTTGGCGTTGTCGGTGACCGATCCGCCGCCCGTCACGTGGGCCGCGGGCCCCGGGCGGTAGCGGGAGCCGAGCTCACGCCGCCAGTCCCGCTCGTCGAACTCCCACCAGCGCCTGCGGAACTCCAGCAGCACCTTGGTCGCGGAGTCGTAGTGCAGCTCGATCACCGCGCGCCGCTTCGGGTACGGCAGGGCCGGGGTGATCTCCACGTGGCGCAGCGCGGAGAACGGGATCGTGATGATCGCGAGGTCTCCCTCGAACGTCTCGCCCCTGCCCTGCGGCCTGGAGGCGGACTCGGTGCTGCCCGTCTCGGTGACCGTCTCGACGCGGACGCCCCGCGCGGTGTGCCGGATCCGCACGGCCCGCCGGTCCATCCGGATGTCGCCGCGCAGCCCCGGCGCCAGCCGGTACGGCAGCTCCCGGCTGCCTCCCTCCATCTCCCAGTAGGTCGCGGAGGGATTGACCAGGCTCCGGGTCAGGAAGGTGTGCATGAACGACAGCGGCAGCCGGGAGGTCAGGTTCTCCAGGGTGCCGATGGCGTCGATCGCCGCGTCGCTCAGCCGGGCGTGCTCACGCAGGAAGCGGTTCATGGAGTGGTCGTCGAAGTCGTACAGGACGCGGGCCCAGCCCTCGATCAGCTCCGGCAGTGGCTTGTCGACCCGCGTCCCGCCGCGGACGACGGAGAAGTAGTCCCTGACCGGGTCGAGCGCGTCGTCCAGGATCCTGCCCGCGGTCCTGCCGTCCCGCAGCCCGAACGAGGCGTTGATCTCGCGCGGGTTCCTGGCGTACTCGTCGCGGCGCTGGGTGATGCCGTTGACCCGGATCAGGGTGTGGTTCGCCCGCTCCGGCGCGGTGAACTCCCCCCGGGACGGGCCGGAGCGCCAGACCGGGCCGCGGCGCGGGGTGTAGACGACGGGCGGTGTCGGGCCGCTCGCCGCGTCGCCCGGCCGCACGTCGACGTTGTAGAACAGGCGCCGGGAGATGCCGAGCTTGTCGATCAGGGCCAGGGTGAGCGGGTGGAAGTCGGGGATGCGCATCGCCCCCGCCTCGGCGTACTGCCGCCGGTCGGCGAAACCGGTCTGGAAGGTCTTGATCCGGCCGCCGATCCGGTTGCCGTTGGCCTCGATGACGGTGACCCGGTGCCCGGCCCGCTTCAGCAGCGTCGCGGCCACCAGCCCGGCGATCCCGGCGCCGACGACGAGGATCTTCTTGGGGGAGCGGGTCCTGGGCAGGCCCTTGTCGATCAGCACCTTGAGGTATTCGAGCTTGAGGTCCGAGCCGTCCTCGCCGACGAGCAACAGATCCCGGGCCACCCGGGTGCAGGTGTCCCAGCGCCTCGCGTCGCGCGGCTCCCTCCCGGTGCGTGCGGGGGCCGGGTCCGTGAGCGAGACCGCCGCCGCGACCGCCGGTTCCACGGCCGAGCCCATCGCTCCCACGGCGCCCAGCCCGGCCAACCTGGCGAACCCTCGCCGGTTCATCCCTGGCACGACATCCTCCCTTTCACGGTCACTGTAAGTAATTGAATGACTACTATCGGTTCAAGTTCAGGTATGCCAGGTTCTTTGTGGTTGTGACTCCAACCGGTCGCACAGGATCCGTCTTTCGCGGCTTTTGTCGTATGGGGAGTGCGGGCACGGCCGGGGAGGGGTGTGTGGTTCCGCCGGTGGGCGGCCTCGGGGGACGGGTGCCGGATCGACTCGGACAAAATCCCTCTTATGTGGCAAAGTGCGACAATATACTTCTTTTACATAGTTCTTTCTTGTTTGTGGCGGGAATGGCTATATAGCCGACATCTTGTACACCCTGGAGAGAACAGTGGACGCATGGACCTTCGAGGGCCAGCCGGGCGCGCTGGGCGACACCACGGTCACGCTGGTCGAGGGCGGCTCCTTCTGCGTGTGCGCCCGTAACGGCGACATCCTTCCCGGCGGGGCGCAGGGTGTTTACCACGCCGACACCAGGATCCTGTCGCGCTGGGAGCTGAGGGTGGACGAGCTGCCCGTGGAGGCGCTCAGGGTGCTTCCGGCCGAGCCCTACCACGCGATGTTCCTCGGCAGGGCCGCCCCCCGCCCCGGGCGGGCCGAGGGCAGCCTGCTCGTGATCAGGGACCGCTACGTCGGGGGCGGCCTGCGCGAGGACCTGACCCTGCGCAACCTGTCCGGGGAGCCCGCCGGATGCGTGATCGACATCCACGTCGCCTCCGACGTGGCCGACCTGTTCGAGGTGAAGGCCGGCCGGATCCGGTACGTGACCGACGTGGAGATGACGGCCGACAGGACGGGACTGCTGATCTTCTCCGCCTGCCGCTCGCGCGGCACCAGGGTGGTGGCCGAGCCGTCACCGTTCGCCGTGCCCGGGGTGCTCATCTTCCGCGTCGTCGTGCCCGCGCGGGGTGAGTGGAGCGCCAGCCTGCAGGTCAACCCGATCCTGGACGGTGAGGAGTCGCCCGCGTGGTTCTCCACTCACCGTCCGCTGGAGCACGCGGAGCCCGCCAGGCGGCGCGCCGACTGGGAGCGCCTCAGCCCGATCATCGTCACCTCCGACCGCGTCCTGACCAAGGTTCTGGAGCGTTCCAAGGCGGATCTCGGCGCGCTGCGGCTCTTCGAGCCCGGCAAGCCGGACGAGGCGCCGACGATCGCCGCGGGCGCGCCGTGGTTCATGACCCTGTTCGGCCGCGACTCGCTGCTGACCTCGTGGATGGCGCTCTCGATGGACCAGTGCCTGGCACTGGGCACCCTGAGGCGCCTGGCCGGGTTGCAGGGCACCGCCGACGACCCGCTGACCGAGGAGGAGCCGGGCAAGATCCTGCACGAGCTCCGATTCGGCACGCAGAGCGGCGCCTCGCCGCACGCGGGCCGCGCCTACTACGGCTCGGTGGACTCGACCCCGCTGTTCGTGATGGTCATGGGCGAGCTGCGCAGGTGGGGCATGTACGGGGGCGCCGTCGAGGAGCTCATGCCGCACGTCGACGCGGCCCTCGACTGGATCCGCAGATCCTCCGACCCGTTCCTGTCCTACCGGCGCAAGACCGACCACGGGCTGATCAACCAGGGGTGGAAGGACTCCTTCGACGGCGTCAACTTCGCCGACGGCACCATCGCCGCCCCTCCCATCGCCCTGGCCGAGGTCCAGGGCTACGTCTACGCCGCCTACATCGCCCGCGCCCACTTCGCCCACGAGATGGGCGACAACGCCCTGGAGGGGCAGTGGACGGTCCGCGCGGAACGCATCAGGGACGCCTTCAACGAGCGCTTCTGGCTGCCGGACCGGGGCCACTACGCCATCGGCCTCGACGGCGCGGGACGCGCCATCGACAGCCTCGCCTCCAACATGGGCCACTGCCTGTGGACCGGCATCGTCGACGAGGACCGGGCCCCCCACGTCGCCGAGCGGCTGCTCTCGCCGGAGATGTTCACCGGGTACGGGGTGCGGACCCTCGCCACCACCATGGGCGCCTACAACCCGATGAGCTACCACAACGGCTCGGTCTGGCCGCACGACAACGCCCTGATCGCGGCCGGGCTGATGCGCTACGGCTTCACGGGCGAGGCCCAGCGGATCGCCTTCGGCCTGCTGGACGCGGCCGAGGTCTTCGGCTGGCGGCTGCCCGAGCTGTTCTGCGGGTTCGACCGGGCCGAGTTCACCTGGCCGGTGCCGTACCCCACCTCCTGCTCCCCGCAGGCGTGGGCCGCGGCGAGTCCCATCCAGCTGATCAGGAGCCTGCTGCGCTTCGAGCCGTGGATCCCGTACGGGCGGGTGTGGCTGGATCCCGTCGGCCTGGAGGGCCTGCGGATCCAGGGACTTCCGCTCGCGGGCTCCCGGGTCACGATCGAGGTCGGCCCGGACGGTGCCGCCGTGGCCGGGCTGCCCGAGGGGATCACCTTGATCAATGAGCCGCGCAGCCCGCTCAACGCCGCCCTGCGGCAGGTCCACTGATCGTTTCTCTCGCGTCCTTCCGGGGCCGCGCCTTTTCTGATTCCGCGTTCTTCCAGGTTCCTGTCTTCTTCGGTTCCGTGTCTTTTCTGTGAGGTGGCCATGGTTTCTTCGAGAGATGTTCCGGGATGGTCGGAGGGCATGCGCATTCTGATGGTCGCGCCGCCCTGGTACGACGTGCCGCCCCTGGGCTACGGGGGCATCGAGTCGGTGGTGGCCGGGCTCGTCGCCGGGCTGACCCGGCGCGGGCACGACATCACGCTGATCGGGGCGGGCCGGGCGGGGACCTCCGCGCGCTTCCTGAGCACCTACGGGCGGGCGCCCTCGGAGCGGATCGGCGAGCCGCTGCCCGAGGTCCTGCACGCCGCCAAGGCGTACGCGATGACCTCGAAGCTCGTGGTGGACGTGATCCACGACCACACCCTGGCCGGCCCGCTGACCGCGCCCGCGCAGACCGTCCCGACGGTGATCACCTGTCACGGGGAGGTGGGGGGCGAGTACGGCGAGTACTACCGGGTCCTGGGCGCCACCGTGTCGATGGTGGCCATCTCCGAGGCCCAGCGGCGCATCGCCCCCGACCTGAACTGGGCGGGGGTGGTCCACAACGCGGTCGACGTCACGGCCTTCTCCTTCAGGGAGCGCAAGGAGGACTGGGCGCTGTGGCTGGGCCGGTTCAACGAGGACAAGGGCGCCCACCTGGCCATCGACGCCGCCCGCGCCGCGGGACGGCGCATCCTGCTCGCCGGCAAGCTCACCGAGAAGATCGAGTACGACTACTTCGACGAGTACGTCAGGCCCCGGCTCGGCGCCGACGCCGAGTACGTCGGCGAGGCCGACACCCCGCGCAAGCACGAGCTGCTGGCGGCGGCCAGGTGCCTGATCTTCCCGATCGTCTGGGAGGAGCCGTTCGGCATGGTCATGATCGAGGCCATGGCCTGCGGCACGCCCGTGGTCGCCCTCTGCCGGGGCGCCGTGCCCGAGGTGGTCGTGGACGGGGTCACCGGATTCATCCGGAGCGACCCCTCGGAGCTCCCCGCCGCGATCGAGGCGGCGGGCACGCTCGACCCGCGTGCCTGCCGTTCCCGCGTGGAGCGCTTCTTCGGCGTGGAGGTGATGGCCCGCGCGTACGAGGCGATCTACCGCAGGACGATCGCCGGGCTGCCGAGGCGGGCGAGGGAGGACTCGGACAGGAACGCCGGGGAGAGCAGGGACCTGGCCATGCCCGTCAACTGAGACGCGCCCTAAGGTGGTTCGCGGCGCCGTGATCGACGGGGATCGCGGCGCGGCGGACCCCGGCGCGGCCCGCGGGTCCCGGCGGAAGGCGGGAGGACGTCCATGGGTGAGTTCGTGCGGGTGGAGGCGGCCGACGGGGTCGCGACGATCAGGCTCGACCGGCCGAAGATGAACGCGCTCAACCGGCAGGTCCAGCTGGAGATCGCCGAGTGCGCCCGGCAGGTGGACGCCGACGACGACGTGTACGCCGTGGTCCTCTACGGGGGGAAGGTCTTCGCGGCCGGGGCCGACATCAAGGAGATGGCCGGCATGTCGTACGCCGACATGGCGGTCCACTCGCAGGTCCTGCAGGACTGCTTCACCGCCGTCGCGAGGATCGGCAAGCCGGTCGTCGCGGCCGTGACCGGCTACGCGCTCGGCGGCGGCTGCGAGCTGGCGCTGTGCGCCGACGTCAGGATCGCCGGGGAGTCGGCCAAGCTGGGCCAGCCCGAGATCCTGCTGGGCATCATCCCCGGGGCGGGCGGCACCCAGAGGCTGCCCCGGCTGGTCGGCCCGGCCAGGGCCAAGGACCTCATCTTCACCGGGCGCCACGTGTCCGCCGCCGAGGCGCTGAGCATCGGCCTGGTGGACCGGGTCGTCCCCGACGACGACGCGTACACCGAGGCCCTCGCGTACGCCGCCCGGTTCGCGGGAGGTCCCGCCCTGGCGCTGCGCGCCGCCAAGAAGGCCGTGGACCGTGGCCTGGAGACCGACCTCGACACCGGCCTGGAGATCGAGCGCCTGCAGTTCTCCGGGCTGTTCGCCACCGACGACGCGGGGATCGGCATGCGAGCCTTCTCCGAGAGGTCGAAGGCCGAGTTCACCGGCCGCTGACCGGCCCGCCGGGCCGGATGGAGCTTGTAGGGATTGGTCCTGGCTGATCAGGAATTGCCGGTATCGTGCCGAGTTATGGTGCGGTTGGTGAAGCGTGCGCTGGTGCCCGCCCCGCTGCGGCGGGCGGTTCTCGGCTGGTTCGACTCCCGGTACATCTCCAGGGCCGACCACCGGCAGGACGTCAAGGACGCGCTCTGGGAGGTCCAGACGCTGGCCAGGGAGGTCACCTCGCTGCGCGCGGAGGTCGTCGAGCTGCGCGCGCAGGTGGCCGGGGTCAAACTCGACCCGGCGCGGGCCGGGCGCTGGGACGACGCCCACCGGCTGGCCCAGGAGACCGCCGTCGCGCTGGACGGGGTGCTCCGGAACGAGGTGCTGCTCTGGCAGGCCGTGGACCGCGCCACCGGAGGAACGGCGGACGCCGGGGGCACGGCGGACACGGCGGGCATCGGGGGCACGGCGGGCAGGGGGAGCGGCGCGTGAGAGTGGCCTGGACGGCCGACGGCGGCACCTGGCACCTGGAGTTCCGGCTGGACCCCGAGGACGGCGTCACCGGCCACTGCGCCGACGGCGCGCCGCTGAAGCTGGCCACGAACACCTTCAGGGTCGAGCTGCCGCGGGCGCCCCGTGACATCCACCCGGACCTGCTCGCCCTCGCCGCGTGGACCGTGATCGCGCCGTGGACCCGGCGCCGCGTCACCTTCGACCGGCCGATCTCGCCGGAGTTCGCCGAGGCGATCGGCGACGGCTGGGGGGTCCATGCGGGTCCTGCCGGTCCTGCCGGTCCCACCGGGACACAGCCGCGGTCCGGCGGCAGGCTGGCGATCTCCTACAGCGGCGGGGCCGACTCGGTCGCGGTGGCCGCGATGCTGCCCGACGCGCCGTTCGTGCACTTCCAGCGGGTCTCCCACCCGCGCGTGCCCAACCGGTGGACCCACTACCGCTCGGACGTCCTGGCCTCGCTGGCCGAGAAGACCGGCCGCGAGCTGACCGTCGTCCGCTCCGACCTGGAGTTCACCCTCGCCGAGCCCCGTCCCGGCTACCCCGAGCACCACGCGGTCGCCGCGGGCGCGCTGCTGATGGCCGACGAGCTCGACCTGGGCGGCCTGGCCTTCGGCTACGAGCTGGGGTCGCGCTGGCTGGGGGGCGCCCGCTACATCCACCGCTACACGCCCGACAACCTGATGTGGGCCCCGCACGGCGCCTGGGGGCGGGCGTTCGCCGCCGCCGGGCTGCACATCGTGCTCCCGGTGGGGGGGGTGAGCGAGGCCGTCACGATGCGGCTCGCCCTGAACTCCGAGCTGCGCGGGCAGCTCCGCTGGTGCCTGCGCGGGGTGGGCGGCCCCTGCGGGACCTGCGGCAAGTGCCTGTACAAGGAGCTCATCCAGGCCGCCGTCGAGCGCCGCCCGCTCCGCACCACGATCACCGCGGGCCGCCCGGTCGCCCGCAAGTGGCAGGAACCGCCCCCGTACGGGGGTCAGGAGATGATCGAGTACGGCTGCGCCCGGGTGCCCGGCATCGAGGACACGGTCTTCGCCGCGGCGGCCCGGTACCTCCGCGCGACCGAGTCGTCCACCGCCTGGCTGGACCGCTGCTACCCGTCCGCGGTCGCGGAGATTCCCGAACCGTGGCGCAAGCAGGTTCACGACTTCGTGGACGGGGAGATCGGTTTCATGAGCGAGGAAGAGGCGCGACGCGTCGAGACATGGGGGATGACGTGAAGGTCTACCTCTCGGTCGACATGGAAGGTGTCACCGGGCTGACCGACCCCGAGGAGATGCACGCCGGGGGCCGGGGCTACGAGCGCGGCTGCGAGCTGATGACCGGCGACGCCAACGCGGTCGTCGAGGGGGTGTTCGACGCCGGGGCCACCGCCGTGCGCGTCAACGACGCCCACGGCTCGACCAAGAACCTCAGGATCGACCTGCTCGACGAGCGGGCGACCCTGCTGCGGGGCCCCGGCAAGCCGCTGCGGATGGGGCAGGGACTGGACGCGAGCCACCGGGCGGCCTGCTTCGTCGGCTACCACGCGCGGGCCGGTGTCCAGCACGGCGTGCTCAACCACACCTGGATGGGCAAGGAGATCCACAACATCTACCTCAACGGCGAGGTCTGCGGGGAGACCCGTCTCGTCGCCTCCTTCGCCGGGACGCTCGGCGTGCCGGTGATCCTGGTGACCGGGGACGAGGCCGTCTGCGAGGAGGCCAGGGAGCTGCTCGGCGACGTGGAGACCGTCGCGGTCAAGAAGGGCGTCGACAGGTTCGCCGCCGAGCTTCTGCCGCCCGCCGTCGCCCACGCCCGCATCCGCGAGGCCGCGGCCCGCGCGCTCGACCGGGTGGCCGACTTCCGCCTCCACGCCCCCGAGCCGCCCTTCACCCTCGGGGTCGAGTGGAACTCCACCGCCATCGCCGCCGGATGCGCGATCATCCCCGGGGTGACGGCGGCGGGCCCGCGCCACACGGAGTTCACCACCGACGACTTCTCGCAGATCATGTCCCTGCTGGGGATCTTCGCCATGATCGGCGGCCACGTCGCCTGCGGCAGCGGCGCGTACGGCTGACCCTTCTGACACCCCCCGATGTCCTTTTCGCCACCCCTTCGCCCGAGGCTTCCCTCGATCCGGATAGCCTGCGACGCGCGATCCCCCTCCCCCCGACGACTCCCCGCAACCCGGTGATCCCTCTCGATCCCGGCGATCCCCTCGATCCCGCGATTCCCCTCGACCCGACGGTGCCCGATGTCCCCTGACGACCCCCATGAGTGACGAGACGGGTCCCGCGCGGCCCGACGCCCCCGCCGCCGCGGCGCCACCCGCCGCAGAGAGCCCCGCCGAGACCCCTGCCGCGGTGACCCCCGCCGCCAAGGCCGCGCCCGCCAAGGCCGCGCCCGCCAAGGCCGCGCCCGCCAAGGCCGCGCCCGCCACGGGAGCGGGCCTGACGCGCAGGGCGCTGCTGGTCGGCGTGGGCGCGGCCGGGGGAGCCGGGGCCATGTTCGCGGCGATGGGCGCCCTCGGACTCGCCCCGGAGTCCCAGGACAGGGACTTCACCCCTCCGCAGCGCTCCGACTTCTCCCTCACCGGCAGGGGGGCGGCCAAGGTGGTCGTCCTCGGCGCGGGCGTCGCCGGGCTGACCTGCGCCTACGAGCTGGGCAAGGCCGGGTACGACTGCACGGTCCTGGAGGCGTCCGGCCGGGTGGGCGGCAGGAACCTCACGCTGCGCGCGGGTGACCGGCTGGACGAGCTGGGCGGCGAGACGCAGACCGCGGGGTTCGAGGAGGGCGTCTACTTCAACGCGGGGGCCGCGCGGATCGCGGCCTGGATGGTCACCATGGACTACTGCCGCGAGCTGGGCGTCCCCGTCGAGATCTTCGTCAACAACAACGCCTCGGCGTACGTCTACACGCGCGGCATGACCGCCCCGGCCCGGGCGCGCACGGCCCGCGCGGACCTGTACGGCTACGTCGGGGAGCTGCTGGCCAAGGCGAGCAACGCGGGCGCGCTGGACCGCCGTCTCACCGCGGACGACCGCGAGCGGCTGGAGGAGTTCCTGCGGCGTTTCGGCGACCTCGGCCCCGACCTCGCCTACCGGCGGGACTCCCGGCGGCGGGGGTTCGAGACCTACCCCGGGGTGGGCGAGGGCGTCTCCGTGGGCACGGCCTCCTCGCTGCGCGACGTGCTCGCCGCGGGCACCGGCAGGTACGTCACCATGGACTTCGGCTACGACCAGGTCATGCCCATGTTCCAGCCGGTGGGCGGCATGGACACGATCACCGACGCGCTCGCCGACGCGGTCGGCCGCGACCGGATCAGGACGGGCACGCCGGTCACCGGGGTCAGGAACCTGCCCGACGGCGTGGAGGTCACGCACCGGGACGGCGCGGGGACCGGCGTCGTCCGCGCCGACTACTGCGTCGCGACCCTGCCGCCCCATCTGTTCGCGCGCCTGCCGCACAACCTCGGCACCCCGGTCACCGCCGCGCTCCGCACGCCCGTACCCGTCTCCGCCGGCAAGATCGGGCTGGAGTACGGGAGGCGCTGGTGGGAGATCGACGACCGCATCTACGGCGGCGCCACCGAGACGGACCTGGACATCACCCACATCTGGTACCCCTCCTACGGCTACCACTCGCGCGGCGGCCTGGTGGTCGGTTACTACAACACCGAGGAGAACGCCGACGTGTACACCGGCCTCTCCCACCGAGAACGACGGAACCGCGCGCTCACCCAGGGCAAGAAGATCCACGGGGAGAAGTACCGTGCCGAGCTGCGCTCCAGCGTCTCGATCGCCTGGGGGCGCCAGCCGTACATCGAGGGCGGCTGGGCGAGCTGGCCCTCCTACGAGGGGGGCTTCGCCCTGCTGCAGCGTCCGGCGGGCCGGGTCTACTTCGCCGGCGACTGGCTCACGCACCTGACCGCCTGGCAGGCCGGTGCCATGGAATCCGCGAGGAGGGCGGTCACCGATCTGCACCGCCGGGTGCTCCAGACGACCTCCTGAGTGTCACCCCGCCGCCGTAAAGTCTTCGGTGCGAGAGAATCTCCAAAGGAATTCCTAGGGAGGCGAGACGGCGATGGCGATCGGGACGTTGGACTGGACGAGCGCCGCGGAGCGGCCCGACCTGCTGGCCGAGCCGGTGGCGCGGGCGATCGGCGGGCTCGGGGAACTCGGCGGGCTCGGCGGAATCACTGTCGCCGAGATCGACCCGGAGCTGGCCGACACGGCGGCCTTCTGCGAGCGCTACGGCGTGGGCATGGGCGAGTCGGCCAACTGCGTGATCGTGGCGGCCCGGCGCGCGGGGGAGACCCGCTACGCGGCGTGCATGGTGCTCGCCACCACGAGGGCCGACGTCAACGGGGTGATCCGGCGCCATCTGGACGCGCGGAAGATCTCGTTCGCGCCGATGGACGACGCGGTCGCGCTGACCGGCATGGAGTACGGCGGGATCACCCCGCTCGGGCTGCCCGAGGACTGGCCGGTGCTCGTCGACGAGGCGGTGGCGGCCCATCCGGAGGTCGTGATCGGCAGCGGCGTCCGCCGCTCCAAGCTGGCCGTGTCCGGCTCCCTGCTGGCCGGACTGAAGACGGCGCAGGTTCTCCACCTGGCGAACTGAAGCGGAAATGAGATTAAGTGAGAGCGGGAATCGGGAAACCGTCGGGGTTCTGTGAACGTTATTCAGTCGGAAAATGTGGCCCGATGGTTCATCTCGTGGGCGAGGTCTAAGCCGATATGGTGCTTCATGCCATGAATCAGGACGACCGATTGGGCCCTTACCGGCTGCTGCGGCGGCTCGGCGAGGGCGGTATGGGCGTGGTCCATCTAGCCGTCGACCCGCAGGGCCGGCAGGTGGCGGTGAAGGTCCTCCGCGCCGAGGTGGCGGGCGACGACGTCGCGCGTCGCCGTCTTTCGCGCGAGGTCGAGACGATGCGGCGGGTGCGCAGCGAGTACATCGCGGAGGTCCTCGACGCCGACGTGACCGGCCACCGCCCCTACATCGTGACGCGCTACGTCGCGGGCAGGCCGCTGGACGAGGTCGTCAAGCAGGACGGCCCGATGGAGCTGCCCGCGCTGCTGCGGGTCGCGCACGGGGTGGCCTCGGCGCTGGCCGCCGTCCACTCGGTCGGGGTGATCCACCGCGACCTCAAGCCCGGCAACGTCCTCATCCTGGACGGCGAGCCGGTCCTCATCGACTTCGGCATCGCACAGGCCGTCGACGCCACCCGGCTCACCCAGACCGGCATGTTCATCGGCACCCCCGGCTACCTCGCCCCCGAGATCATCGAGGGGCACGAGGCCGGGCCCGAGGTCGACGTGCACGCCTGGGCGGGCACCCTGGTCTTCGCCGCCACCGGCCTGCCGCCCTTCGGCAAGGGCACGCTGGAGATGATCTTTTACAACATCACCGCGGGCAAGGCGAACGTCGACGCCGTCCCCCAGGCGCTCCAGCCGATCCTGCGGGCCGCGCTCCAGCGCGACCCGGCCAGGCGGCCCGCCGCCGCCGAGCTGGCGGCGCAGGTGGCTCGCCTGCTGCCCCGTCCCGGCACCGGCAGGCCGCGGGTGCCCGACGAGATCACCACGGTCGCGGAGTTCGACGACCCCGCCCCCGGCTCCCTCGGTGCCGGGGCCCCGGGCGCCTTCGGTGGCCCCGGTGGTCCCGCCGCCCCGAACCCGCGCGTCCCCGGGCGCCAGGGCGCCGCGGTCGACGGGCCGGGCGACGTGCCGACCCCGGTGGCGTCACGCCCCGCGGTCCAGCAGCCCACCTCCTGGCCTCCCGCCCCCGTGGCCCAGCCCCAGGAATACGTCTCGCTGCTCGGCGAGGAGCAGCCCGACCCGTGGCCCACCCGCCGGGTGACGCCCGAGGAGCTGCGTCAGGCCGCGGCGGCCCAGCAGGCCGCGCACGACCTGCCCACCGGCATGCTCGCCCCCGAGGACGTCCCCACCCGCGCCCCGGGCGCCGTTCCCGGCCCGGTGCCGGGTCCGTCCACCCCCGCCCACGACCGGCAGGGGGCGCGGGCCGGCGACGACGGCGCCACGGCGCCGGTCTCCGACGGAGACATCCCCACCCAGCGGGTCCGCCCTCAGGACCTGCAGGAATACATCCGCCAGTACACCGACCAGCAGGGCCGGCCGGGCCTGCCCGGTCAACAGGCCCCGCCGGGTCGGCAGGGCCGGTCGCCGCAGTCCGGCGGCCAGCCCCCGCCGCCCTACCCGCAGCGGCAGGCCCCGTTCGACCAGCAGCGGACCCCGCAGGTCCGCACCCCCACGCCGCCCCCCTACCCCTACCCGCATCCCCAGCCGCAGCAGCACGCCCAGCAGCCCCAGCAGCCCGTGCCGGCCGCGCTCCATCCCGGCCAGCGTCCCGGAAACGCGTTGCAGCGTTCCAAGGCGTACGGGGTGACGAGCATGCTGATGCTGGTCGTCATGACGGTCGCGGCGGTCGTCGCACCGGTGATCGTCGCCGCGCTGGTGATCCCGGTGGCGATCCTGCTGCGCGCCGCCGACATCGCCCAGCCGGCCTTCAACGCCAGAAGGGGCGCGGGCGAGGCGGCGGCCGACGTCTTCCGGGTGCTCGGCCAGCCGGCCGCGCTGCTGAAGTCGATCGGCATCACCATCGCCCTCGTGCCGTACGCGCTGATCCTCGGCCTGCCGGTGACGCTCCTGCTCGCGGTGCTGGTCGGGAGCATGCCGGAGACCAACGCGCTGAGCTGGGGGACGGCCGTCGCGCTCTGGACCGTCTGCGCCGGACCCGGCGTGGAGGGCCCCAGCCGCCAGATGCGACGTACGCTGGCATCACTGCTGCCGTCGCGCGGCGCGGCCATGGTCGTCGCCGCGGGGCTGGCGGTGGCGGCGGCGCTGATGGTCCTCCTGGCGATCGGCACCGTGGGAGACACAGCACGACGGGCGGTGTGGACGCCGGTCGACGTCGGAACGGTGGTGCAGGAACTGAAGGACCTACGAAAGAAGGCGGCGTGATGACCGGGGACACGCGGGCGCCCGAGAGGCTGGGTCCGTACCGCCTGCTCAGGAAGATCGGCGAGGGCGGCATGGGCGTCGTCCACCTCGGGCTCGACGAGGACGGGCGCGAGGTGGCCGTCAAGGTCCTGCACCCGCACGTGGCCGCCGACCTCAAGGCACGCGACCGGCTCACCCGCGAGGTGGAGACCATGCGGCGGGTGCGCAGCCAGCACGTCGCCGAGGTGCTCGACGCCGAGCTGACCGCCAAGCAGCCCTACATCGTGACCCGGTTCGCCCCGGGGCGCACGCTGGAGGAGACCGTCCTGGAGGACGGCCCGCTCTCCGCCGACCAGATCATCCGGCTGGCGCAGGGCATGTGCGCGGCGCTGGTGGCCATCCACGCCGCCGACGTCATCCACCGCGACTTCAAGCCGTCCAACGTGATGATCGTCAACGGTGACCCGCTGGTCATCGACTTCGGCATCGCCCACCTGGTCAACGCGACCCGGCTGACCCAGACCGGCATGTTCGTCGGCACCCCCGGCTACCTCGCCCCAGAGATCATCCGCGATTCCGAGATCACCCAGGCGGCCGACGTGCACGCGCTGGCCTCGACGGTCTTCTTCGGCGCGACCGGCAAGCCGCCGTTCGGCACGGGCAGCTTCGAGGTCGTCTGCTTCAACATCATGGAGGGCCGGGCCAACATCGACCTGGCCCCCGCGTGGCTGCGGGGCTGGCTGCGCCGGGCCCTGGCCGTCGACCCCGTCGCCCGGCCGTCCGCGACGGAGCTGCACCGGATGGCCCGCGCCCTCGACCCGAGGGTGACGGCATTCCAGGAGACGCCGCCCACCTCCGTCCTGGAGAGCGGGACGAAGGTCCTCGACACCGACGGCACCAGGGTGCTGGACGGCCAGGCCCCGTCCTCGTCGTCCCCGTCGTCCCCGTCGTCCCCGTCGCCGTCCCGGTCCTCGCAGGCCCCGCCGCCCGCGCCGCCGCGGAACGGCACCCGCGCGCTGCCGCAGGACGGCGGTTACGCCGACCTGCTCCCGCCAGTCGAGTACGCCAAGCCGGAGCGGCGTGAGCGCAGGCCCAGGCAGGAGCAGGGCCAGGGGTCCGCCGCGACGGCCCCGCCCCCGTACGTCCCGGCCTCCAAGCCGCCGCCCTACGTCCCCGCGCCGCCCTCGGCGCAGGTCAGGGCCGCGGCCCCGCCGCCCTTCGCCGACCAGCGGGTGGCCGGATATCCGGCGCCGCCGCCCACCGGCCAGGCGCGCCCCTACCCGCCGCCGGTCCAGGCGCGGCGTGAGGCCCCGACCCAGGACCGGCCCGCGCCCGCGCCCCGCACCCCTCCGCAGGAGCGCTACCGCGCCGCCCACCCGCTGGCCTCGGTGCTGCTGCTGATCATCCTGGTGGCGCTGGCCTGCATGCTGCCCGTGGTGGTGAGCGTGTTCGCGCTGGCCGCCGCGCTCTGCCTGCGGGTGGGCGAATACCTCTTCGGGGACCTCGCCCAGCGGCGCTCCATCCGGGGCAGCAGCGCCAGCGACCCCCTGCTCGCGGTGCTCGGCACGCCGTGGGCGCTGATCAGGTCCGCGTTCGGGACGCTGGTCACCGGGGCGCTGTCCGCCATGTTCGGCATGTGCGTGTGGGGGTTCCTCGTCTACGCCGGAGACATGAACAAGAACTTCGCGGCCGCCTACGCCGCGGGTGCCTTCGTGGCCGGGCTGTTCGTGCTGCCCGGCGGCGGCAAGCCCCGCAAGGCCGTCGCCCGCGCGCTGAGCGGGGTCATCCGCAGCCCCGGCGCGGGCATGGTGACCACGATCGTGCTGGGCACGCTGGCGTTCTTCGCGGTGATGACGGCGTTCAGCGTGGCCCCGTCCTTCTCCCCGTGGCAGCCTCCGACCGAGGTCGTCGACGACCTCACGGCGCAGTGGCGGCAGTCGGCGAACGAGGGCGCGATGGGCGCGCTCGACCTCGTCGGCGGTCTCTTCGACGACCTGATGAAGAGCCTCGGCCTCGGATTCCTGACGTTCTGGAGGTAACGGTCCCGCCGGCGGGTCTTTACCGGTCGCCGACCGGTGCGCGATCGCCCTCTCTGCGGCACGATGGAGGGGACCCGCCGGAAGGAGTCGCATGGTTGCGCCGGACGGTGAACGGCTTGGCCCCTACCGCCTGCTGTCGAGACTGGGCGCCGGAGGTTTCGGCGAGGTCCACCTGGCGCTGGACCCCGAGGGGCGCACGGTGGCGGTCAAGATCCTGCATCCCCACGTCGCGGCCGACGAGACGGCCCTGACCAGGCTGGCCCGCGAGGTCGAGACCATGCGGCTGGTACAGGGCCCGCGGGTCGCCGAGATCCTGGACGCCTCCCTGGAGGGGGCCCGCCCCTATCTGGTCACCCGTTACGTGCAGGGCCGCCCGCTCGGCGCGGTGGTCGCGGCCGACGGGCCGGTCGCCGGCGACGATCTCGTACGGCTGGCGCACGGCCTGGCCGAGGCCGTGGCCATCGTGCACGCCGCCGGGGTGGTGCACCGCGACCTCAAGCCCGCCAACGTGATCCTGACCGACGGGGAGCCGGTCGTCATCGACTTCGGCATCGCCTCCGCGCTCGACTCGCCCTCGGTCACCGCCTCGGGGGCCGTGCTCGGCACGCCCGGCTATCTGGCGCCCGAGGTGCTGGAGGGCGCCGAGGCCGGTTCCGAGGCCGACGTCTTCGCCTTCGGGGCGACGCTGGCGTACGCGTCCACCGGGCGGCATCCCTACGGCACCGGCCCGGCGTCGGCGGTCGGCTACCGCGTGGTCCATCACCCTCCCGACCTCGACGGCGTTCCCGGATGGCTGGAGCCGACGCTCGGCAAGTGCCTGCTGCGCGATCCCGCCGCCCGGCCGCGCGCGGACGCGCTGCCGGCGTGGCTGGGCGGTGCCCCCGCCGCCCCCGCCGCCCCCGCCGTCGGGCCGGCCGGGTACCGCCGCGACACCGCCGACGCCCGGAAGGTCGCCCAGGCCCGGACCGAGGGCGCACGGCACCGGCCGGCCGCGTTCCACGACCCCCCGCCGTTCACGAGAGCGGGCTCCCCGGGCTCCCCCGCGTTCCCGGATCCCGCGGCGTCTCCTGATCCCGCGTCGTTCCCGGAACCCCGGCCCCCGGACATCCCGGTGCCGAAGGCCAGGCAGCCCAGGAACGCCAGGAACGCCAGGGACGCCATGGACACAGCGGGCACGGCGGACACCGGGATGCAGGATCTCGGCACCCGGGAGTGGCGACCGGGGCAGCCGCGCCCGGCGACGGGCAGGCCCTCGCCGGAGGAGGCCCGCGCGCGCCGCAGGGTCGTCCTGCACCGCCGCTGGGTCGTCGGCACCGGCCTGCTCGTCTCCCTGACGGCCGCGACCGCGAGGGAGCCGCTGCCCGAGGTGGCGCTGCTGCTCCTGACCGGGTACGGCTCGGTGATGCTCGTCGACGCGGGCATCGCCCTGTTCGCCCGCCGGGACCGCGGGCGGATGATCTTCGACCTGGCGGCCGGGGCCGGGGCCGTCGCGCTGGGAGCGGTCCTCAGCACGTTCTTCAGCACGCTCACCCTGGCGCTGGTGCTGGGCACCGTCGTCTTCGTCCTGGTCGCGATCCTGGCGGCCGGCTGATCGGGCCGGGGGCGCAGGCGTGGCGCGGAACCCGCACGCGAATACCGGAATATAGTTCGGTATGGTAGGGGTGGCGGTCCTCGGGGAAGGTTACGGCCGCTCGGCGCGGGCCGCGCAACCTGGCGGTTTGCACCTAAGCTACTGATGGGTAACATAATGACGGGGGGCCGGGACGGGCACGTACCGACCGGGCCACCCGCTGCCACACCGCCCCAGGGCACCTGGCAGTCTTGGCAGCGCGTGCACGTACCCCGCGTGCACGTACCGCATCCGGCGTCAACCGCAGCGACGCGGTGGCGCAGGCGAACACGGGAGGTCGGCCACCGGCCATGAACATCGTCGTCTGCGTGAAGCAGGTCCCCGACACGGCGACCGAGCGCAAGCTGAAGTCCGATGACAATACGCTCGACCGCGATGCCGCCGACGGCGTCATCAACGAGCTGTGCGAATACGCGGTCGAGGAGGCGCTGCGCCTGAAGGAGGCGCACGGCGGTGAGGTGACCGTCCTCACCATGGGTCCCGCCAAGGCGAGCGACACCATTCGCAAGGCCCTGGCCATGGGTGCCGACAAGGCCGTCCACCTGGTGGACGACGCGCTGCACGGCTCGGACGCCCTGGGCACCTCCCACGCCCTGGCACAGACCCTCAAGAAGATCGGTTTCGATCTGGTCGTGCTCGGCTCGGAGTCGACGGACGCCCGTACCGGGGTCCTCGCCGCCATGCTGGCCGAGCGCCTCGGCGTGCCGCAGCTCACCTTCGCCAACCAGGTTCAGGTCGACGGGGGTGCCATCTCCATCCAGCGCGTCACCGACTACGGCTACGACAGGGTCGAGGCCTCGCTGCCCGCCGTCGTCTCCGTCGTGGAGAAGATCAACGAGCCGCGCTACCCGTCCTTCAAGGGCATCATGGCCGCCAAGAAGAAGCCGGTCGAGAAGCTCGGCGTCGCCGACGCCGAGATCGACGTCTCCCAGGTGGGCCTGGCCAACTCCTGGAGCGAGGTCGCGGACTTCGAGGTCGCCCCGCCGCGCGCGGCCGGCACGGTCGTCAAGGACGAGGGCGACGGCGGCGTGAAGGCCGCCGACTTCCTCGCGTCGAAGAAGTTCGTCTGAGAGCGGGGGTTAGCTGGAATGTCCGAGATTCTCGTTCTGGTCGAGCACGTCGAGGGCCAGGTCAAGAAGGTCACCCTTGAGCTGCTGACGCTCGCCAGGAAGCTGGGCACCCCGTCCGCGGTCTGGACGGGCGCGGGCTACTCTCCCGAGGCCCAGGCCAGGCTGGCCGAGTACGGCGCGGAGAAGATCTACCTGGCCGACTCCGCCGAGGTCAGCGACTACGTCGTGGCGCCCAAGGCGGAGCTGCTCGCCCACCTGGTGGGCGAGAAGGCGCCGGCCGCGGTACTCGTCGCCGCGACGGCCGAGGCCAAGGAGATCGCCGGCCGTCTCGCCATCAAGATCGACTCCGGTGTGCTCACCGACGTCGTGGGCGTCGAGGACGGCCTGGTCGCAGACCAGTCCATCTTCGGCGGCGGCATCAACGTCCGGTCGCGCGTGACCAAGGGCACCCCGATCGTCGCGGTACGCCCCAACGCCACTCCGGTCGAGGCCGCCGCGGGCGCGGGCACCGAGGAGCGCGTCACCTTCACCGTCTCCGACGCCGCCAAGGGCGCCAGGATCGTGGAGCGGGTCAAGGAGGAGAAGGGCGCGCGCCCGGAGCTCACCGAGGCCGCGATCGTGGTCTCCGGTGGCCGGGGCGTCGGCTCGGCCGAGAAGTTCTCGATCATCGAGGACCTGGCCGACTCGCTCGGCGCGGCCGTCGGCGCCTCCCGCGCCGCCACCGACGCCGGCTGGTACCCGCACCAGTTCCAGGTCGGCCAGACCGGCAAGACCGTCTCGCCGCAGCTGTACATCGCGGCGGGCATCTCCGGGGCCATCCAGCACCGGGCCGGTATGCAGACCGCCAAGACGATCGTCGCGATCAACAAGGACCCCGAGGCGCCGATCTTCGAGCTCGCCGACTACGGCGTCGTGGGCGACCTGCACCAGATCGTCCCGCAGCTGACCCAGGAGATCACCAAGCGCAAGTGACCGGCAGGGTCACGCCGTACCCGGGGGTACGGGCACCGTGTGCCCGTACCCCCGCCGGTGTCAGGCCGCCATGGAGAGCTCGTGCCTGGCGGTCTCCGGCGGGACGGTGACCGCGCGGAAGCGGGGCAGGAACCACGCGACCACGGCGATCAGGACGCCGAGCACCACCGCGATGCCGAGGCCCACCCTGAGCGTGACCAGGTCGGAGAGGAAACCGATGATCACGGGGCCGAGCAGCAGTCCCGCGTAGCCCATCGCGCCCGTCTGGGCGATGGCCGGTCCGGGATCGCCGGTCGCGCCGCCCGCCAGGGACATGGCCATCGGCGAGACCGTCGCCACGGCCACCCCCACGAACAGCATGGCCGAGACGGCGATCGGCGCCGTGGGGGCCGTGAGGACCACGGCGAAGGTCGCGGCGGTGGCCAGGCCCGAGGCGACCATCATGCCGCGGGCGCCGAAGCGGGCCCGGACGCGGTCACCGGTGAGGCGACCGGCCAGCATGCCCGCCTCGAAGATCGGGTAGCCCAGGGCGGCGAGCGCCTCCGGCGCGCCCAGCACGTTCCGCAGGTACAGGCCGTTCCAGTCGGCGACCGTACCCTCCACCATGAACGCGCAGAAGGCGATCACGCCGAGAAGGTAGACCACCGGGGGCATCCGGCGCCCCGCCGTGCTCCGGCCCTCGGCCGGGCGGCGGGAAGCCCTCACCGGCTCGGGCAGGTAGGAACGGCTGAGGAGCGCCGCCGCGGGGAGCGCGAGCAGGGCGACCAGGATCAGGTGGACCGTGATCGAGAGTCCCGCCGCGATCGCCGCGGTGCCCAGCAGGCCCGCGGCGATCGCTCCCACGCACCAGCCGGCGTGCAGGCCGTTCATCAGCGGGCGTCCGTAGGCGCGTTCGACCACCGAGCCCTGCGCGTTCATCGCGACGTCCACCGCGCCGAACGCCATGCCGAACAGGCCGCTCGCGGCCAGGGCGAGGGGGAACGACGGCGCCACCGCGAGCAGCGCCAGGGTGATCGCGGTCAGGGGAGCCGCGACCCGCAGGATGCTCCGGCTGCCGAAGCGTGTCATCACCCCGCGCATCGACTGCATGGTGATGAGCGCTCCCAGCCCCCACACGAGGAGGGTGGCGCCCACCGATGCCTCGGACAGCCCGAGTTTGTCGGAGAGCGCCGGAATGCGCACGGTCATCGATCCGCACAGCAGGCCTGCGAGCACGAATGTGAGAACCGCTCCGGTTCGAGCCGCTCTCAGGTCGCGGGTCATGACTCAATCCCTTCAATAAATGTTTTGACAAACCGGGGAGCGGGCACACCAAAGTCGGTCGCTTTCGCGCGTGCGAAAGCGACCACCAATCTTTGTGAGTGTTTCCCCTGGTCAGGTGAATGATCAGACGGGTGCCCGCCGACCGGCGCGTCGTGGTGCCGGGGTGATCAGGCGGGCAGGGCCATCAGGCGGGCAGCAGGGCCAGCAGACGTCGTTTCAGGATCTCGATGTGCTCGGCGTCGTAGAGGTCGGGGTCGTGGCTCGCCACGTCCCACAGCCCCTCGCAGGCCAGGCGCACGATCTGCGCCGCCTCCGGGTCGGGCTCGCTGTCGAGCCCCTCGCGGTGCCAGCGGGCCATCGCCACCCGAAGCGGGGCCAGAAGGTAGAGGTTGCCGGAGGCCCCGGTCACCACGGCCCAGCGTCGCAGTCTGCCGCTCTGCACGGCGGCGAACGTGGCCGCCAGGTAGTTCTTGGTGTAGGTGTCGTGACCCTGGGTCGCGACGAGTTCGTCGAACTCCTCGATCAGCCGCTCGACCATGCCCTTGATCAGGGCTTCCTTCGTGCCGAAGTGGTAGAGCAGACCGCCCTTGCTGCATCCGGCGCGCTCCGCGACGGTCGCCAGGGTGAGAGCCTGGGAGCCCTGGTCGCAGAGCAGATCCTCTGCCGCGTCCAACAGCTCTTCCCGTCTCATGGCAGTTACTGTACCGTCTGGACGGTTCAGTGGTCAACTCCGCGGATCAGGCCCTCCACGGGCGCGGATACGCTTGGAAGGTTGACAGCGAGTTGGGGAGGGGAATGCGGCCGTGAAGTCCGCCTATCTCGATCACGCGGCGACCACGCCGATGCTTCCCGAGGCGATCGAGGCGATGACAGCCCAACTCGGCCAGGTCGGCAACGCGTCCTCCCTGCACGCCGCCGGCCGTCGCACCCGCCGGGTCGTGGAGGAGGCGCGGGAGACCATCGCCGCCGCGCTCGGCGCCAGGCCCAGCGAGGTCGTCTTCACCGCGGGCGGCACCGAGGCCGACAACCTCGCCGTCAAGGGCCTGTACTGGGCCCGCCGTACCGGGGGGGCCGACAGGATCCTGATCAGCGCGGTGGAGCACCACGCCGCCCTGGACCCCGCGCACTGGCTGAGCGCCCACCAGGGCGCGACCGTCGAGCCACTCGGCGTCGACGAGTTCGGCCGGGTGCACCCGCAGACCCTCCGCGACGCCATCGAGCGCGACCCGGGGAGTGTCGCCCTGGTCAGCGTCATGTGGGCCAACAACGAGGTCGGCACCGTCCAGCCGGTCCACGAGCTCGCCGCGATCGCCGGGGAGTACGGCATCCCCTTCCACACCGACGCGGTCCAGGCCGTCGGCCAGCTCCCCGTGGTCTTCGCCGGCTCGGGGGTGGACGCGCTGACGCTCTCCGGGCACAAGGTCGGCGGCCCGATGGGCGTCGGTGCCCTGCTGCTCGCCCGGGGTGTCGACCCGGTGCCGGTGCTGCACGGCGGCGGCCAGGAACGCGACGTCCGCTCCGGCACGCTCGACGCCCCCTCCGTCGCGGGCTTCGCCACGGCGGTGCGGGCCGCGGTGGCCCGGCAGGCCGAGAACTCGGCCCGGCTGACCGGGCTCCGCGACGACCTCATCCGCCGGGTCCGCCAGGCGGTTCCCGACGTGATCCTCAACGGCGATCCGGTGAACCGCCTTCCCGGCAACGCCCACTTCTCCTTCCCCGGCTGCGAGGGCGACGCCCTGCTCATGCTCCTGGACGCCAAGGGCGTGGAGTGCTCGACGGGCTCGGCCTGCTCGGCGGGGGTGGCGCAGCCCTCCCACGTGCTGCTCGCGATGGGCGCCGACGGGTTCCGGGCGCGTGGCTCGCTGCGCTTCTCCCTCGGTCACACCTCGACCGAGACGGACGTGGACCGGCTGGCCGACGTCATCGGCCTGGTCGTCGAACGCGCCCGCCGCGCGGGCCTGAGCTGATCGGTGCCGTACGGGTGCCCGTCGCATGGCCTCGGGACCTCCCGGCCCGACGAGGTGGGCGCCGGCGCGGGTACGCTCAGGGGGTTATGAGTCTTCGTGTGCTTGCCGCCATGTCCGGTGGCGTCGACTCCGCCGTGGCGGCCGCCCGCATCGCCGAGGCGGGCCATGACGTCACCGGTGTCCACCTCGCCCTCTCCGCCAACCCCCAGTCCTACCGGACCGGCGCCCGCGGGTGCTGTACGGTCGAGGACTCGCGAGACGCCCGCAGGGCCGCCGACGTGATCGGCATCCCCTTCTACATCTGGGACATGGCCGAGCGCTTCCACCGTGACGTGGTCGAGGACTTCGTCAGCGAGTACGCCGCCGGGCGCACGCCCAACCCGTGCCTGCGCTGCAACGAGAAGATCAAGTTCGAGGCGGTGCTCGACCGGGCCCTCGCGCTGGGCTTCGACGCGGTGGCCACCGGGCACCACGCGCGCGTCGCGGACGGCGTCCTGAGCCGCAGCCCCGACCAGGGCAAGGACCAGTCGTACGTCCTGGGCGTGCTCACCAGGGAGCAACTCGGTCACGCGATCTTCCCGCTGGGCGACTCCACCAAGGCCCAGGTGCGCGAGGAGGCCGCGCGGCGCGGCCTCATGGTGGCCGACAAGCCCGACAGCCATGACATCTGCTTCATCGCCGACGGCGACACCCGGGGCTTCCTCGCCGACCGCCTCGGCGCGGAGCGGGGTCCGATCGTCGACGAGTCCGGCGAGGTGGTGGGCGGCCACGAGGGCGCCTACGGCTTCACCGTCGGCCAGCGCAAGGGCCTGCGCATCGACCGTCCGGCCCCCGACGGCCGCCCGCGTTACGTGCTGTCCATCGAGCCGGTCTCCAACACGGTCACCGTCGGCCCGCGCTCGTCCCTCGAGGTCACGACCATCGTCGCGGAGCGGCCGGTCTGGAACGGCCCGGTGGAGGAGCCGCGCGAGCCGCTGGCCTGCACGGTCCAGCTCCGCGCCCACGGCGAGGTGTACGGCTGCCGCGCCCAGCTCTCCGGCGGGGAGGTCCACATCACGCTGGACGGCCCGGCCACCGGGGTCGCGGCGGGTCAGGCGGCCGTGCTCTACCTCGGCGACACCGTGATCGGCTCGGCCACCATCGCCTCGGCCTCCTGAGCCCGCCCGCCGAGCGCGTCCTGGAAGTCCGCCGGCCGTCAGCGGCGTCCGGTCCGAGCTGCCGGTGGAGGCGCGTGGCGTGGTCGAGTTGGCGATCCGCACCGACGGAACGGACGACTTCCGGTTCCTCGTCAACCGGACGTCCGCCCCGGTCGACGTGCCCGGTGAGGGTCCGTTGACGCCTCGGGAGGTGCGGGTGCCGCGCCGGCCCAGCGCCAGGCCAGGACGGCGATGAGTGCTGTGGCGGACATCTCGACGACGCTGTAGGCGATGTAGTAGCCCGTAGGTGGTCCCACGGTCAGCGACCAGATCTGCACCAAGGTCATCACGGTTCCCGCTCCGACGTTGGTCCAGCGGTTCGGGCCGTACGGGGCCAGGAAGGAGACGAGGGTCGCGACGATCGGGATCTCCATCAGGGCCGCCGCCGACAGCAGGAAGCCGGGGGTGACCTCCATCGGGTTGACGTCGGCGGGATCCAGGAGGCCGAGGATGTCGCAGTAGAGGTAGTTGAACATGACGAAGATCCATAAAGCGGACAGTGTGTTCTTCACGGCGCCGAAGCTAGTCGCGGGCTGCCGGGCGGCGCTTCCCTCCCGGGAGCCGATCGCGATTCACTCCTGTGGGCGAGGACAAAGGGGGCGATCGGGCGCGACGATGGGCAGGTGACCTCCCTGCTGGACGTACGCGCCGTCCGGGTGCTGCTGTGGGCGCTCATCCGAGTGGCCACCGCGCCGGTCGCGCTCGTCCTGATCGCGGTCAGGGCGCTGCGCCCGTTCGTCGTGCTGGTCCTGCTGCTCGTCATGCTGTTCCCCGGGACGTTCGGCGACCAGGACGTCGAGGTCTCCTGGCTGGAAGGGCTTGTCTGCGTCGCCGTCCTGGGGCTGATGCTGCTGCCGCTGCGCCGCGTCCTGGCCTCGCTCGCCGCCTGGCACCTGCGGCTGGCCGCCCGCCTGCTGGGGCCCGGGCCGGGCGAGCTGGCGCTGGCCCGCGCCCAGGAGCAGCTCCGGATCGACCAGGAGCTGCACGACAGTATCGGCCACATGCTGTCGATGATCGTCGTTCAGGCCGGCGCCGGCGCGCACGTCTTCGACCACGACCCCGGCTTCGCCCGCCAGGCGCTCGCCACGATCGAGCAGCGTGGCCGGGCCGCCCTCGGCGAGCTGGACCGGATCATCTCCGGCATCCAGGGCCACGCGCCCCTGCCCGGCGGCGACGACCCGGCCGCCCTGACCGCGCTGATCGACGGTGCGCGCGAGGCCGGGATGGCGGTGACCGCGTCGATCGAGGCGACCGGCCTGCCGCCCGCGATCGGGCGCGGGGTGCACCGGATCGTCCAGGAGGCGCTGACCAACGCGGCCAAGCACGCCCCCGGCCGCCCGGTCACCGTGGAGGTCGGCACCGGCTCCGGCGCGGTGACGATCCGCGTGGTGAACGCCTTCGACGGCCCCGCCTCCCCGGGGCACGGGCACGGCCTGGCCTCGATCCGCGACCGGGTGAGCCTGCTGGGCGGCACGGCCACCATCGGCCCCGCGGCCGGCGAGTTCACCGTGCGGGCCGTCCTGCCGCTGGAGTCCTGATGCGGATCGCGATCGTCGACGACGACCCCTTGGTGCGGATCGGCCTGCGCGCCATCCTGTCCAGCGAGCCCGACTGGGAGGTGAGCGCCGAAGCCGGCGACGGCCGGGCCGCGCTCGCCCTCACCGGCGGCCCCCTGCCCCCCGACGTCGTCCTGATGGACATCCGGATGCCCGGCATGGACGGCCTGGAGGCCACCCGCCGCATCACCGTCGCAGAGGACGCTCCCCGCGTCCTGGTGCTGACCACGTTCGAGGTCGACGCCTACGTCTTCGACGCACTTCGAGTGGGTGCGAGCGGTTTCGTACTGAAAAGGGTGCCGCCGAAGGAACTGATCGAAGCCGTCCGCGTCGTCGCCTCGGGCGAGTCACTGGTCTTCCCCGCCTCGACTCGCGGCGTCATCGAACGCTTCGCCGTACGAACCGGGAGACCGCTGCCGGAGCTGTCGGAACGCGAACGGGAGGTCCTCCGGTCGCTGGCGCGCGGGCGGTCCAACGCGGAGATCGCCGGCGAGCTGTTCCTGTCGGTGCAGACGGTGAAGTCGCACGTGGCGTCGGTCCTGCTCAAGCTGGGCGTACGGGACCGGACCCAGGCGGTGATCGCCGCTTACGAGACAGGGTTCGTGGTGGCGGGAACGGGTCGATGAGCGTCAGCCGCACTCGGTGCTGGAGTGCCGGCAGTCCGGGCCGGTAGGGCAGCACCCCGTCCCAGCCGGCCGCTCCTCCCGCCTTGGCCAACGAAGTACTACTGGGGCAGGGTGACCGACTCGCCTGACGTGAGGCGGCGCATCTCGGCCTTCTGCCTGTCGGACTCCATCTCCAGCCACATGTCGACCAGGCGGAGCCCGATGTCGTTGAGCAGGCCGTCGTGGGTGGAGAAGGCGCGGGCGGGGCGGACCTGACGGAGATACTCGACCATCTCCGACGCCTTCATCCACGGCGCGTTGGTCGGCACCATGAGCGTGGGCACCTCGACACCCGGCGGGGTGAACGCGTCACCCGGGTAGAAGACCTCCTCGTCCACCAGGAAGCCGACGTTGCGCACGATCGGCAGGTCCGGGTGGTTGGGGGCGTGCCACTCGCCGACGACCCTCACTCCGAAACCGGCCGTGTCGAAGGTGTCGCCGTGCCGTACGACCTGGATCTTGGCGGGGACGTCGGTGAGCGTGGCGGCCACGCCCTCGTTGGTCCAGATCTGCAGGGACGGGTCGGCCTCGGCGGCCCGGCGCAGCCGGTCGGCGTCCACGTGGTCGAAGTGTTCGTGGGTGATGAGCACCGCCCGTGCCCCGTCGAGCGCGGACTCCTCGCTGAAGGAGCCCGGATCGATCACGAGGACGGAGTCGTCCTTCTCCAGGCGGACACACGCGTGCCCGAATTTCGTGAGTCTCATCTCTTCACTTTATGGGCGGGGCGGATCATGGTGCCGCGGGGGCGGGACACGCGCGGGAGGCTGCCGGGAAGGCGTCGCCCCCCGCGCGGTCCGGTCAGGTGATCACAGGCGGTGCGGTGCCGCCGTCACCACCCCATACGTCCTCGTCCTCGGTGAGCCAGGTGGAGCGTTCGCGGTCCTGGTTCCCCTCGCCCGCCGCACCGCCCATCGGCATGAACGGCATGCCGCCCATGCCCATGCCGCCGCGGCCGTCGACCCGCGGGCCACCGGCGGCCCCGAAGCCGCCGCCGGTCCCGGTGGTGCCACCGGTGCCGACCCAGGAAGTCGGCCCGGCGGGGCCGTTCTGGCCGAACGTGGTGGGGCCCGCGCCCCCTCCACCGCCCCCGGAGTAGGTGGGCAGGCCGGTCCCGGGGCCGGGTCCCGTGCCGGGGCCGAGACCGGTGCCGGGCCCCGTACCGGGACCGCCCTGCACGGTGGGCTCGAAACCGGCCAGCTTGGTGTTGCGCGGATCGTTCGGGTCCAGGCCCGCGTTCGGGTTGTTCGGGTTGTTCGGGTTGAGGCCCGAGTTCGGGTCGTTCGGGTTCAGGCCCGTCGGGTCGGTGAAGCCGGGCGGGATGGTGCCGTTCCCCGGCGGGCCGCCCGTGCCGGGGCCACCCGTGCCGGGACCGCCCGGATAGGCGGGGTTGGAGATGTCCGGGTAGCCGCCGCCCGTACCCGGGCCGCCCGTTCCCGGGCCTCCCGGGTAGCCGCCGCCCGGGAAGCCGGGCAGGTTTCCGGTGCCGGGGTAGCCGGCACCGCCGCCGGGGTAACCACCCCCACCGGGGTAGCCGCCTCCGCCGGGGTAGCCGACACCGCCGGGGTATCCGGCCCCGCCGCCCGGGTAACCCCCGGTGCCGCCGGGGTAGTTCTGGTTGGTGAGCGGGGGCGTCGTCGGGTCGCTCAGCCGGGGCAGGTCCTTGTCCACGGTCGCGGGGATCTGGACGTAGAGCGTGACCAGCTCCTTGTTGAGCGCGATCAGGTCCTCGCGGGCGAGGTCGTTCTCCGACTTGTCGGTGAAGATGATCCCGGCGAACGTCCCCGCGTTGAAGTTGTCGCCCGGGATGATGTCCAGCCCGTCGTCGAACTCGAACCAGCCGCTCTTGGCCTTCTTGCCGATGTAGGAGGGAAGGACCTCCCCGCCGTAGTGGATCAGCGGGGGTCCGAGCTGGTCGCAGCGGGTGGCCAGCTCGGTGATCGTCTTGTGGACGAGGTTGAGCGCCTTCTGCGCCTCGATCGAGGCGTCACCGCTCCACACCTGCGCCAGTTCCCCGGCGACGTCCCTGATCAGGGTTTGACTGTTGCTCAGAGAGGTCGCCGCGGAGTTGTAGGCGTAGCCCGCCTCCTTGATGGCCCGCGGGTCGGTGGCCTCGAACAACGCCCTGATCTCGGTCGCGCTGTAGTCGCTGTAGTGGTCTCGGCTGCCTGTTTCCGG
The DNA here is from genome assembly GCF_052983175.1 of Streptosporangium sp. G12. Lineage (NCBI taxonomy): Bacteria > Bacillati > Actinomycetota > Actinomycetes > Streptosporangiales > Streptosporangiaceae > Streptosporangium > Streptosporangium sp. G12. The sequence continues at coordinate 138,618 of NZ_JBRIQO010000002.1, forward strand.
GACCATGCAGTCGGCCTTGATGGTGTGACGCGCCTGATCGTTGCCCATCGCGTCTCACCCTCCCCTGTTCGTGGTGCTGGACTGCTCGGCGTCCTCGTAGTTGTAGGCGACGACCCGCAGCAGGTTGAGCGCCGCCCGGTACTTGGTGACCGTGTCCTGGTAGACCAGGCCGATTTTCTGGTGCGCCTTCTGCGTGGTGGCGGCGACGGCCTTGGCGGTGTCCCAAGTGCCGAACTGGGCTTCGGTCAGATTGGTCAGGGACCGCATGTCCGACAGCGATCCCTCGTTCGAGCCCTCCAGGCGCTCCAGGTCCTCCTCGAGGGCCTGGAGCAGTTTTTTGATCCGGTCGCGCTTGATCTCGACGGCCGGGCGGTCCTTGTCGAGGCCGGGCCAGGGGGGCGCGACGTTGTCCTCGGGAGGTGGCATGCCTCTTCTCCCCGTTGCTGAGGGGCCGCGGCACCGCCGCGACCCGATCGGTTCTCCCCGTTACGAAGAGGGCCGCGGCGCCGCCGTGGCCCACCCGGTTCCTGGGATCAGCGTCCGTCGAACATCGTGACGTTGACCTTCTCGGTCATCGCGAAGTTCTCCCTGCCGATCTCGATGACGCCACCGAGGCGCTGGAGCAGCGCGGCCATCCGGCCGGACGCCGCGTCCCACTGGGCGCGGGCGCCGTAGTAGGCCGTGCGCGCGTCGCCCTCCCAGTCACCGAGCAACCGGTCGAGGTCCCCTTCCAGGTTCTGGAGGGTGCCTTCCAGCATCTGCCACTGCCGGGCGAAGTCGCCGGCAGAGCGGTCCATCTGGCCGAAGTCGACAAGAGTGCGGTCGAAGTCGCTAGCCATGGTGATCCCCGTTCCGAATCCGTCAGCTGTTGATGTCGGCCCCGAGCCGCCTGGACTCGGCGGTCTGGTTCTCCTGGGCGGTCTCGTAGTTCTTCTGGATCTGCTTGAGCTTGATCGACAAACCCTCGAGCTCGCGCAGGATGTTGGTCATCTCGGTGCTCCAGGCGTTGAACACGCCGTCGAAGGAGACCGCGGACTGGCCGTCCCAGCCGGAGCGCAGCTCGCCCCGGTGGCCTTCGAGCTGGGTCTTGATCTGGTTGATCGTGGTCTTGGCGTCGTCGGTCTTCTGTGACGCCTCGCCAAGCCGCGAATGGTACGCGGAGGTCCTCTGGACCACGTGACACCTCCATGGTGCTCGACTGGCATAGGAGTTTCGATCATTACAAAGTGGACAGCTGTCGCGTCTCTCACCAATAACGAACGGATATACCGTTGGTAACGGGGATCACGGTTGTCCCACGGGCACCGGCATTCCCGCCGCCGTCCGGCTGAGCGCGGGGCCCTGCGGGATCAGATGCACGATGTGCGCCGGCAGCGGCGCGACGTCCGCGGCGGTGTAGCCGAGGCTCGCCAGCGACTCCATCGCGGTGATCGCGTGCCGCCGCCCCTGGTCGCTGATCAGGAAGACCGAGGTGACCGCGTCCAGCCTGCCGTTCCCCGGCAGCACGCCCACCAGCGACGCGGTGCCCGGCGGGAGCACGACCTGGTCCACCGAGTCCTGGTCGAACCGGCCCGCCGGCGGCGCGGGAATGCGCATGGTGCTGCCCACGGTCAGCCGCGCCCGGGTCGATCCGCGCTCGGTGTCGGCGTAGACCGCGCACACCGGCGAGGCGGGGTCGGGGGCGATGACCCGCGGCATGGCCGCGGGAAGCCCCGCCGGATCGAAGCGGGTGGCCGAGCGCCGCATCCCGTTCGCGGTCGCCGCGTCGATCTCCACGGCGCGCACCGGCGCCCTGCCGTACGCCTTCTTGCTGGCCGGGTCCTGGAGCAGGAGCTCGGCCTGGGCGGTCGTGAGCGCGGCCAGGCCGTCGGGGAGCAGGACGTACCACTTGGCCGCGCCGCCCGACATCGCGCGCACGGTGTAGATCCGGCCCGCGACGGAACGCCTGCCGTCGGGGCCGCGCACCACCCTGCCGCGGGCGGCGAGCGCCGGGGCGCGGAAGTCGGGGCCGATGGGCAGCGCGTTGAGCCAGGCCGCGGGAACCTGCCGGGGCTGTTCCTCGGTCAGCGCCCGCAGGCTCTCCTGCGGCACCCGCATCCGCCGGTCCGACCAGAGCAGCCAGGTCTGCGAGCCCTCCTCCACGACCATCGCGGTGTCCCGCCCGATCGGGGTGCCGCCGACCGCGAAGCCGCCGATCAGCGAGGTGTGCGGGGTGCGCGTCCCGGCGGCGTCCACGCCCTCGACCACGCAGGCCGACCAGGGGGCGCGGACCAGCCGCCCGCGGGGCGGCAGGGACTCGGGGGCGCCGGGGATGCCGACCAGGAGCCCGCGCGGGAAGCGCGTGAGCGACGCCGTGGAGACCGTGCGGACCGCCACGCCCTGCCCGCCGCCGAGCAGCAGCCGGGCCGAGGTGACGTTGGCGACCGGGATCATCTGGCCCCGCGTCGCGCTGTAGACGAAGGTCGCGCCCGACTCCTCCTCGACGATCACCGTTCCCGGCGCGGTGAGCGCGGTGGCGCCGCCGGGCTTCAGCAGGCCGTAGATGCCGAACGCCACCGCCACCAGCACCGCGACCAGCACGCCGCAGAACGTCGCGACGTTGTGCCTGCGCATCGGCGACTCGGGCACGTCGGGCTCGCCCTGGAGCAGGGCCATGCCCAGGCGCTGGGTCATCAGCCGATGCGCCTGATAGAGATCACGACGGGTCTGCATCCCACCTCCGCCTCGCCGGATGCTCGGTCGCCGACAGCATAGAAGCGTGATCGCCGGGCGGTGCACGGGACGCCGATGGTGAACGGCGGTGATACCGAACGTTTCCGGCCGTCGGCGACCCCGTGAACAGGCTTTCGAGGGGGAGGGGAGGACCGGATCGGGATGGTAGGAGATGTCCGGGAACACGTGATCACGGAGGCCGGATGACCCAGGAGAAGTACGTCACCTCCAAGGCGATCGAGAGCATTCGCAAGGAGATCGAGGAGGACGTCATCCCGAGGATCAGGGAGCTGCGCGCGATGCTGGGCGACACGACGGTCGGATTTCCCGGCTGGGGAGCGGTCGGCGAGCTCGCGGTCGGGATGCGCTACCGGGAGGTCCAGCGGGACGTCGGGGAGAAGTTCGACGACGCGGTGGAGGTGCTGGAGTCGTGGACGGTCGCGCTGACCACCGCCCGCGTCAACTGGCGGACCGCGGAGGACGACAGCACCGTCGTGTACCAGTGAGCCGGTTACCAGTGGACCGGTCGTCAGTGAACCAGGGGGAGCCGAGATGACCGCGAGACCGGGTGGGAGGCCGAGCCCGCTGACGGCGGGCAAGAGCGCCAAGGGGGTGATCACGAACTCCACCAAGGTCCTGTCCACCCTCAAGGGCGGTGCCAGGCTGGCGCCCACGGCCTGGGCGGGCGTGGCGATCGCGAGCACCGCCGTGGCGAACGTGCCGGGCATGGCCGACGCCTACAACAACTGGGAGTCCGTTCACTCGCGCCTGGACACCGCGGTGAAGAGCTACGTCGCCATCCTGCTCACCAAGGAGAAGGACGGCTGGATCGCCGACGACAGGGAGGCGTTCGACGACGCCGTCCAGCGGATGCAGGAGGCGCTGGAGAGCCTGCGCGCCTACGTCAAGAACGTCGCCGGGATCGTGGACGAGCTGGGGGACGCCTACCGCGCGTACTGGCTCGCCATCGCCAAGATCGCGGCCACCCTGCTGGCCCTCGCCACGATCGCGGCGGCCATGCTGGCGACCCCGTACGCGGCTAACGCCATGGTCAACCTGAAGATGCTGGGCACCCTGGCCAGCCAGGTCATCGCCGTCTCTACCGGGGCGCTGGGCAAGCTCGTCGCCTCGGTGGCCGGAAGCATGTCGGTCTACTTCTCCGGCAAGGCGTGGGTCCAGTCGTTCAACCTGGAGCCCACCGGCTCGGCCAAGGTCGACTTCACGAAGGCGAGGATCGACCCCTCGCTCCTGCCGTACCGGCAGGCGCCCGCCGTCGCCCCCGGCCAGGCGCCGCAGTTGCCCAAGGGCGGGACGTTCGAGTGGCTGTCCCCCAAGAAAGAGATGCCGGAGCCGTACAAGTGAGCGACCTCATCCCCGAGAACCTGCGCCTGGGAAACCCCGAGAACCTGCGCCTGGGAAACCCCGAGAACCTGCGCCTGGAGGACCTGGACGCCGTCGTACGGCAGAGCGAGGAGACCCTGCGGCGGCTCGGCGGGGTCTTCGGCGAGCTGGAGACCGTCACCGGCGAGGGGTCCGGCGCCGACGGCCTGGCCCGTGCCCTGGTGGACGGCGCCGGGCGGATCAAGGAGATCACCCTTGAGCCGCGCATCATGCGCCTGGACAGCCAGGCCGTCGCCGAGGCGGTGACCGAGGCGGTCCGCGCCGCCCAGGAGGCCGCCGGGCGCGCGAACGAGGAACTGCTCCGCGCCGCCACCGGTGGCGACCCGCTCCCGCTGGACATGGCCGACGCCCGGCGCCGTTTCGAGGACATCAGCCAGGATCTGGCCCGCACCCTGGACGACCTGGGACGAGACTGACCGTGCCGTCCGGGCGGGACCCGGACGGCACGGGCTTCCGACCGGGGGACCCCGGTCAGCCCGACAGGCCCCTGACGGCCGCGTACACGTCCATCACCCCGAGCGCGAGCGGGAGCAGGGCCAGGATCAGGCAGAACTCCACGATGTCCCCCGCGCGTCCCCAGAAGGGGGAGGGGCGCCGCTGCGGGAGGAACAGTGCCATCCCGCCCGCCAGCGCCGCCGCGCACACCAGGCCGATCGTCACCGCGAAGGCCGAGTCCGGCGCGGTGAACGCCAGGCCCAGGGTCAGCGCCAGCAGCCCGGTCAGTCCCGAGCCGAGCAGCCAGAGGCGCTGACCGGTCCCCTGGAAGACGCGGGCGCGCATCAGCAGCGCCAGCGAGAGCGTGACCAGGGTCGCGGGGGCGGTCCACCCGCTCGCGGTGAGCAGGACCGGCAGCGTGCCCAGCGCCACCAGGGCGACGCCCGCGGTCAGGCCGGTCGCGAACCGCTCGGCCTCCGTCGCGCGCCGCCGGATGTCCGCGCCGTCGATGTCGTCGGTGTCGCCGCGCAGTTCCTCGGCGTTGGCGGGCAGCGTGGGCAGCGGGAGCCGCGCCAGCCGGAAGGACGTCGTCGGGATGAGGGGAGCGCAGGCCAGGGTTATCGCGGCGGCCAGCGCGGCCACCCCGGCGGCGGGCGCCTCGGTGAACATGACGATCGCCGAGCAGATCGTCCCGATCACCGCGGCCAGCCCGACGCCGAAGAAGTTGGGCAGTCCCTCGGCGACGACCCAGCCGGTCACGGTGGCGACCAGCGCGGTCACCGCGAACCCGGCCAGCAGGTTGGGCGCCCCGAACACGGCGGGACCGGCGGGGGGAGCCGGTACGCAGGCCCCGGCCAGGAAGGCGTGCGGCAGCGCGGTGTAGCCGATGGTCGCACCGGCCCGGCCGTCGCCCACGGCCCTGGAGAGCGCGGCGCTCGCCACGACGGCGAGGATCGCGCACGCCCCGGCGAAGGCGACGACCGGCCCCCAGGGCGGTCCGCTCGCCACGAGCACCGCGAACGCGGCGACCATCGACAGCGCCGCGGTGCCCAGCCCCGCGCCCCTGGTGTGCGCGGCCCGCCAGCGGCCGGTCCGCTCCTTGACGCCGGTCGCCACGGTGTCGGCGACGTCGTCGAAGATCGCCTCGGGCAGCTGGGACGAGCGGGGGAGCAGGTAGAGGACCTCGCCGTCCCTGATGCCCAGTTCGGACAGGCCCGCGCCCGAGGGCATGGGGGCCGCGCCGATCCGCTGGAGCCCCCAGCCGCCGGCGGGAGCGATCTGCTCGGCGCTCTCGCCGGTGGCGGCGAGCAGATCGGGCAGCAGGTGGGCGAGGGGGAGGTCCGCGGGCACCGCCAGGTCGACCCGGCGGCGCGGGGTGACGACGGTGATGCGGCACTGGGGGATTGCGGTCACCTGGTTCACAGGGCGCATGGTAGTCACCTCCGCGATCACCCGGCACCCGTCGGGGGGCGAGGTGCACGGTGTTCACCCCGCGATCACCCGGCGCTCATCCGGTCCGCGTGCACGGTGTTCACCCCGTGACCACCCGGCGCTCATCCGGTCCGCGGGGCGCGGGGATCCACCTCCGCGATCACCCGGTATCGGTCCCGAGGCGTTCTCGAAGATTCCGTCGAACCCGGGGGACGGTTTCGCTACGGTACTCCGGACTGGACAATATTTGCTTAACTCACATCGGGGGCGAAGTGGGCATCGTGGTCGTCCGGCGTCCCGAGCGGCGTCCACCTCCGGCGGCGCCGCGCGGCGAGATCCTCCTGGAGTCGCCGCCCGAGATCCCGGAGACCACCTCGGCGGGGTTCACGCAGGTGCTCATGTACCTGCCGATGGTGGCCGGCGGCGCCGCGATGGGGCTGATGTTCGCCGGCGGCGGCGGCGGGAACCCGATCATGTACGTGGCCAGCGGCATGTTCGCGCTCTCCATGGTCGGCATGACCATCGGCCAGATGGGCCGGGCGGGCGGGGAGCGCAAGCAGCGGCTCAACGGCCTGCGCCGCGACTACTTCCGCTACCTGTCCCAGACCCGCGCCAAGGTCAGGCGCGCGGCGGCCAGGCAGCGCGAGGCGCTCAACTGGAACGGCCCCGACCCCGACGCCCTCTGGACGATCGCGCTGAGCGCCCGCCTGTGGGAGCGGCGGCCCTCGGACGCCGACTTCGGCGCCGTCCGGGTGGGCACCGGCTCCCAGCGCCTGGCCGTCCAGCTCATACCGCCGGAGTCCAAGCCGGTCGAGGACCTGGACGCCATGTCCGCCGGGGCGTTGCGCCGCTTCGTCCGCGCCCATTCGACGGTGGCGGACCTGCCCATCGCCATCTCCCTGCACTCCTTCGCCAGGGTCAGGCCCACCGGCCCGGAGGCGGCCGTCCGCGACATGGTGAGGGCGCTCGTCGGCCAGCTGGCCGTCTTCCACTCGCCGGACGAGCTCAGGATCGCGGTGTGCGCGTCCAAGGAGTGGATGGCCCACTGGGAGTGGATCAAGTGGCTCCCGCACGCCCTGCACCCGCACGAGGCCGACGCCGCGGGGCCCGTCCGCCTCATGACCGACGACCTGGGCGAGCTCGACCGGCTGCTGGGCGCCGACTTCAAGAACCGGGCCCGGTTCAAGCCGGGCGTCTCCGCCGAGGCGCTCCCGTACCACGTCGTGATCATCGACGGCGGGCACGTCCCGCAGGACTCCCCGCTGGGCGCCGACGCGATCGAGGGGGTCACCCTCATCGACCTCGACGGGACCACCACCCCGGCGGGCGAGAAGACGATGCTCAGGCTGCGCGTCACCGAGGACCTGTTCAGCCGGGTCACCACCGACCAGGCGGGCAAGGAGGTCGTCACGCCGCTCGGCAGGCCCGACCGGTTCTCGTACCTGCAGGCCGACGGGCTCGCCAGGCGGCTGGCCCCGCTGCGCGGCTCCCCGGCCGGAGCCGGGGGCGGTGACGCGCTCGCCGCCGACACCACGCTGGCCGAGCTGCTGGGGCTCGGCGACGCCGCGGGGCTGGACCCGGCGCTGCTCTGGCGTCCCAGGGCGCCGCGCAACCGGCTGCGGGTGCCGATCGGCGTCGGGACCGACGGGCGCCCGGTCGAACTGGACATCAAGGAGTCGGCGCAGGGCGGCATGGGCCCGCACGGCCTGGTCATCGGCGCCACCGGCTCCGGCAAGAGCGAGCTGCTGCGCACGCTGGTGCTCGGGCTCGCCGTCGCGCACTCGTCGGAGGTCCTGAACTTCGTGCTCGTCGACTTCAAGGGCGGCGCGACCTTCCTGGGCATGGACTCCCTGCCGCACGTCTCGGCCGTCATCACCAACCTCGCCGACGAGCTGCCGCTGGTCGACCGCATGCACGCCGCCCTGCACGGCGAGATGGTGCGGCGCCAGGAGCTGCTCCGCGCCGCCGGGAACTACGCCTCGCTGCGCGACTACGAGCAGGCCAGGGAGCAGGGGGCCGACCTGCGCCCGATGCCCACCCTCTTCGTGGTGCTGGACGAGTTCAGCGAGTTGCTGTCGGCCAAGCCCGAGTTCATCGAGCTCTTCGTGATGATCGGCCGTCTCGGCAGGTCCCTGGGGGTGCACCTGCTACTGGCCTCGCAACGGCTGGAGGAGGGCAGGCTGCGCGGCCTGGACACCCACCTGTCGTACCGGATCGGCCTGCGGACCTTCTCGGCGATGGAGAGCCGGGTGGTGCTCGGCGTGACCGACGCCTACGAGCTGCCCTCGGCGCCGGGCAACGCCTTCCTGAAGTTCGACACCACCGGCATGGTCCGCTTCAAGGCCGCGTACGTCTCCGGGCCCTACACCCCCGAGCGGCGGGTCGTGCGGCGCGAGCGGGCCGAGGGGCGGCAGATCGTCCCGTACGGTCCCGCCTACATCGCGCCTCCCGTCCAGCCCGAGCTCGAGGAGGAACCGGAGACCGTCAGCGCGGGGCGCGACACGCTGCTCGACGTCGTGGTCCGCAGGCTGGGCGGGCAGGGCCCGCCCGCGCACCGGATCTGGCTGCCGCCGCTGGCCGAGCCGCCCTCGCTGGACCAGCTCCTGCCGCCCCTGTCCGTCACCCCGCAGCACGGCCTGACGACCGCGCACTGGCAGGGACGCGGGGGGTTGCACGCGCTGCTCGGCGTCGTGGACCGTCCCTTCGAGCAGCGGCGCGACCCGTACTGGCTCGATCTGTCGGGCTCCGCCGGGCACCTGGCCGTGGCCGGCGGCCCGCAGAGCGGCAAGAGCACCGTGCTGCGCACGCTGATCGCCGGTCTCGCCCTCACCCACACCCCCGCCGAGGTGCAGTTCTACTGCCTGGACTTCGGCGGCGGCGCCCTCGCCTCGCTGGAGGGCCTGCCGCACGTCGGCGGGGTGGCCAACCGGCTGGACGCCGACCGGGTCCGCCGTACCGTCGCCGAGGTCACCACGCTGCTCGCGCGGCGAGAGCGCGAGTTCGCCGAGCGGGGCATCGACTCGATCACCGCTTACCGGCGCCAGATCGCCGCGGGGACCGTGGACCCCGGCGGCTTCGGGGACGTCTTCCTCGTCGTTGACGGCTGGCTCACGGTTCGCCAGGAGTTCGAGTCTCTGGAGCCCACGATCACCGAGCTGGCCGCCCGCGGCCTCAGCTACGGCATCCACGTGGTCGCGGCGACCAACAAGTGGTCGGAGTTCCGGCCGTCCATCCGCGACCTGTTCGGCTCCCGGGTGGAGCTGAGGCTGGGTGACGCCTACGAGTCCGAGGTGAACCGCAGGACCGCGATGGCGGTTCCCGAGGGCGTGCCGGGGCGCGGCCTGACCCGCGACGGCCTGCACTTCCTGAGCGCGCTGCCCCGCGTCGACGGCGGCGACCGGAGCGACGACCTGCCCGTCGCCACCCGGGCGATGGTCGAGTCCGTCGCCACCGCCTGGCAGGGCCCGCCCGCCCCCAGGGTGCGGCTGCTGCCCGCCGTCCTCGCGCCGGAGAGCCTGCCGGGCCCCGAGGAGACCGGCGCGCGCATCCCGCTGGGCATCGACGAGAGCACCCTCTCGCCGGTGCTCGCCGACTTCGACGCCGATCCCCACCTGGTCGTCATCGGCGACAACGAGAGCGGCAAGTCCAACCTGCTGCGCCTGGTGGCCGAGGGCGTCGTGGCCCGCCACGAGCCCGCGCAGGCCCGCCTCGTCGTCATCGACTACCGCCGCTCGCTGCTGGACGCCGCCTACACCGAGCACCGCATCGGGTACGCGGCCTCCTCGACCGCCGCCACCGAGTTCATCGCCGAGATCAGGGAGTCACTGATCAAGCGGCTCCCCCCGGGGAACCTCTCGCCCGAGGAACTGCGGTCGCGCGGCTGGTGGAAGGGGGCGGACATCTACATCGTGGTCGACGACTACGACGTGGTGGCCTCGGGAGCCAACCCGCTCGGCGCGCTGCTCGACCTGCTGCCCCAGGCTCGCGACATCGGCCTGCACCTGGTGCTGGCCCGCGCGATGGGCGGCGCGGGACGGGCCATGTTCGACCCGGTGCTCCAGCGGCTCAAGGACATGGCCACCCCGGCCGTCATGATGTCGGGCCACAAGGACGAGGGCGTGCTGTTCGGGGTGCGCCCGCACGCGCTGCCGCCGGGACGCGCCTATCTCTCCGACCGGAGGAACGGCGTGCGTCTCATCCAGACCGCGTTCGTCGCCCAGCCCGAGCCCGAGAAGTGAACAGGAATCGACGATAAAGGGTATTTTTTCGCAACAAAGGATGACTAGCATCACTCCCTAAACGTGTGTCACGTTCAGGGGGACCTCTTGGCATACTCTCCGGAACCGACGGACATCAGTCCGGCCGACCTGAAAAAACGCAAGGAAGACTTCCACACCGAGAGCGACGAGCTCGGCACGGCCTTCGCCAAGGCCATGAACGACCTCGAGGCGCTGGGGGCCTTCTGGGGCAACGACGAGGTCGGCCAGAAGTTCGCGGGCGCCTCGGGCGGCACGGGCTACCTCGCCGCGAGGGACGAGGCCAAGTCCCACGTCGAGGGCATCAGGGACGGCTATCGCAAGATCGGCGACAACCTGGGCCTGGTCGGCGACAACGTCACCGGGGCCAACTGGGCCACGGTCGAGGAGATGGTCAAAGCGGTCGTCGGCCCCAAGATCAGCGTTCCCACCAGCAAGGCCGAGCTCGAATGAGCGGCCTGGGACCGCTGGGGGCCCCGGGACCCCTGGGGGCGGTGGGGGCGTTCGCCAAGGCCAACCCGGTCAAGACCGCGATGGGGGCCGGCTCCATCGGCGGCGCCGCGTTCGTCACGTCCATGCTCGGCGTGGCCTGGCCGGAGGGCGACCCGGACAAGCTGCGCAGCGCGGCGGACATCTGGGAGGGCCTGGCCGAGACCATCGAGCGCGCCGGCGCCGACGCGAACGGTGTCGCCGAGCAGGTCTGGAAGAACAACGGCGGCGCGGCCGTGCAGGAGTTCGAAAAGCTGTGGACGGGAAAGATCCGTCCCTACCCCGACGAGGTCGCCAAATTCTGCAGGGCGATCGCCAAGGCCTGCCGCGACTACGCCCAGTCCGTGGAGATCACCCAGTACGTGCTGATCGTGCTCGCCATCCAGGCCTGGGTGAACATGGTCTACACGGTGGCCTGGGCCTGGGCCACCGCGGGCATCGGGGCGGCCGTGCAGAAGCAGATCATGGACAGGTTCCTCAAGGGCCGCGCGATCCTGCAGATGAAGATCTTCAAGATCAGCGTCGAGAAGATCATCTACAACTCGTTCTACTACCTTGGCGACAGCCTGGCCTACGCGGGCGGCCAGCAGGCGCTCCAGTGGAGCATCTTCGAGCTCGCCGGGGTCAAGAAGGACCTCACCGGCAACGACGTCACCGGCGCGGGCGAGAACTTCAAGCAGTTCGGCCGGGGCTTCGCCAGCAACATGGCCTTCAACGGCGCCTACGACCTGACCAAGATCGGCCCCTGGGGCAAGGCGTTTCCCGGTGATGCGGCGGGCAACCTGATGTCCCGGCTGGTCGGCTCGGGGATGTACACCGTGGCGGACAACACCCTCCAGGGAGATCCCGCCCTCCCCACCTGGGAGCAGTGGATCTCCAAGATCATCGTGCACGGCTCCCGCACGGCCAAGCCGCCCGCCTGACCGGGGCGGCGCACTTCCCGTACCTCCGGAAGTCCGGCCCCGGGCCTTTGCCCGGGGCCGGACCCCGTCGTCGGGGCCGGCCGGTGAACCGGCCGGCGGGTCAGCCCCTGAAGGGGTCCTCCAGGAGTGAGTTCAGCAACGCGCCGGTCTGCTCGGCCGCGTCCCTGGTCGCCTCGCCCGAGGCCTCCAGGATCGCCTCCGCGAGGGCCTCGGAGCCCAGGCGGAGGGCGCGCGGGTCGATGCGGAGGGCCGCCAGCGCGCCGCTGGCCAGTACCTCCACCGACACGTGGCCGCCGGCCGACTCGCCGCGCCCCCTGGCCTCGGCCAGGTTCTGGCCGACCTCCTCCATCCGGGTCGTCTGCTCCTCGATCACCGCGAGAAGCCGGTCCGTCTCCGGATCACCGGTCGGTGAGTACGGCCCGCCGGACATGCCCGGCACGCTCTCCCGCTCGCCGCGCATTACTTGCAACTCCCCCAGTCGACAGCGGAGGAACCGGCGGGGCTGCCACCGTTGAAGCGCACGCACTTGCCCTGGGCGGACAGGACGACCGGGCCCGCGTAGTACTCGTAGTTGCCGCGGTCGCTCTTGGACAGACCACCCTGCACCTCGAGGGTGGCCCAGAGCGGGGACGCGACGCCCACGTTCGCGCTCTTCATGGTGACCACGCAGGTGTTCTTCGTGACGCCGTTGAAGAGCTGGTAGACGATCCCGCCCTTGAACGGGACCTGTCGCTGCACCGAGTAGTTCAGCCCGCAGACCTTCTCCGGGGTGTAGGGGTTGATGCGCTGCGCCGGCGGCGGGGACGACGAGGGTCGCGCGAACGTGGGCGTGGGCGTGGTGGGCCGCACCGTCGGTTTGCTCGTCTGCGTGGGCCTCACTGTCTGCGTGGGCCTCACTGTCTGCGTGGGCCTCACCGTTTGGGTGGGTCTCACCGTCTGCGTGGGCCTCACCGTCTGGGTGGGCCTCACTGTCTGCGTGGGTCTCACTGTTTGGGTGGGTCTCACTGTCTGCGTGGGTCTCACCGTCTGGGTGGGTCTCGCCGTCTGCGTGGGCTTGACGGACGGTCTGGCCGGAGTCGGAGTCGGGGTGGGAGTCAGGCCGGGAGTCCCCTGGGGCAGGGTCGGCGTCGGGGTGGGATCCGGCCCCGGAGTGCCCGGCGGGGCCAGGGTGGGGGTGGGGCTCGGGACCGGGGTCGGCGTCCCGGTCGGAGGCTGCTCAGGCTCGACGGTCAGGGACGGGGTCGGCGTCGGTGTCGGCTGGACCGCCGACGTGGACGACGCCGCGGCGGAGGGCACCCCGGCCGTGGGCGTCGGCACCGCGGGCGCGGTCGGAACCGTGGTGAGCGGCGCGGTCGGCACCGGCACCGGAGGATTGGTGTACGCGCCGATGGTCGGGACCTGGGGCAGGCCGGTGGGGGCGTCGCTGGGCAGCTGCAGCGGCCCCACCTCCGCGACCTGGGGGTCGGGCGTCGTCCCCCAGGGCACGGTCACCTTGCCCGCGGGGTCGTCACCGGTGTTCTGCACCGGGTCCTGCCCCTGCGGCTCGTCCCGTGACTGGTCCGCCAGCCCGAGTGACACCTCGGGCATCGCGCCGTCGGCGGAGGCCCGCTCCAGCTCGCTCAGGGCGGTGTACCGCCCGGCGGCCCACAGTCCCAGTCCGGAGAGCAGGACGATCACGCCGACGCAGGCGGCCAGCGCCATCGAGAAGTTGCCCGTCCTCGGACGGTTCCCGGCGGCCTTCGCGGGCGCCGGGGCCGGGGTTTCGGGAGCGGGGGACGCGCCTCGGGGAAGCTGCGGAGCTCCCCAGACCGACGTCGCGGGCTCCGTCTGTCGCGGTACGGCCGCGCCGGGGGTGTTCCCGTCCGGCGGGGAGTCGTCCCCGCGCGTGGCCCCCGTGACGTCCGTACCCGGCCGCGCCTCCACGCCGCCACCCGCTCCGATGTCCGTTCCGGTACCCGAGACGGTGCCGGAGACGAGGCCGGGGAGAGGGAGGAGCGCGGGATCGGCGGCGGCGCCGGGGAGGGAAGCCGACGCGTCCGGCGCCTCGGGCTCACCGAGCAGGCGCAGCATGGCGGCCTTGGCGTCCGGGCGCTCCTGCGACCGCTTGTCCAGGCAGGAGACGAGGACGGGCCGGAGCTCCGCGGGCAGGCCGGCCAGGTCGGCGGGGCCTTCCAGGACCCTCTCCGGCCGGCCGCCGAAGGGCGGTCGCCCGGTCGCGGCGTAGACGACCGTGGCCGCCCAGGCGAAGAGGTCCGCGGGCCTGCTCGCCTCCGGCGCCGAGGGAGTGGCGGCGGCCTCCTCGCGGATGTGCTCGGGAGCGCGGTAGTCCGGCTCCCGCTCGCCCGTGACGGGGTCGAGCCCGATGTCGAAGACGCGGGGACCGTCCGGGCCGAGCAGCACGGTGTCCGGGGTGAGCGACCCGTGGGCGAGGCCGGACAGGTGGAGGGCGGTCAGCGCGGTGAGCGTGCCGACGGCGAACCGCTCCAGCGCGTCCCCGGTGAGCGGCCCGTCCCCGGCCACCGCCTGCCGCAGCGTGGGTCCCTCGATGTGCTCGCGGACCACGTACGGGCGGTCGTCGAACCAGCCGACCTCCAGCAGTCTGGCGGTGTGCGCCCCGGAGGCGCGCTTGGCGGCGTGCAGCTCGTTCGTGATCCGCTCCCGCACCCGGGGGTCGGGGGCCTCCGGCTCGGCGGACAGGAGGCGGATGACGCGGATGGTGTCGTCGTCGGGAAGATGTCCCAGGTAGACGGCGTGTCCTGGATCCGGGTCGAGCCGGCCGGCCAGGATGTACACACCGATGCGCTTAGGATCTTCAGGCAGTAATGGGTGCAAATACCCCATTGCATTCCTTCCAGCACAGCTGTCAATAAAGCCGCTTTAAGCTAATCGGGCACCATCCAACCAAATTTGACGCACTAGATCGTGTTTTTAATACGTTTGTCATGTTTGGTTCTCGGCGGAGCCGGGCCGCCAGCCCCTCCGGCGCCCCATCGGGACGGCGATGCCCGCCACGGTGACCAGGACGCCCACGGCGAGCGCTCCCAGCGCGACCCAGAGCGAGATCGAGATGGCCCGGGAGTCCTCGGGAGGCGCCGGCCGCACCGCGTCCCCCGGCAGCGGGGCCGCCTGGCGCGGCGCGAGCGCCACCTGCTCGGACGGCAGGATCGCCGAGACCGCCAGCAGCGGGTTGACCATTCCCGCCCCGGTGCCCGCCCCCGCGCCGCCGTTGGCGGTCAGCTCGACGCGCCGCCGTACCCGCACGTTGTCCAGCCCCGGGTGGCGGGCGCGGACCAGCGCGACCACCCCGGCCACGTACGGGGCGGCGAAGCTGGTGCCCTCCAGGTTCTCCCGGTAGGCCCGCCCGGCCCAGGTGCTCGTGACGCCCTTGCCGGGGGCCAGGACGGAGACGGGGGTGACGGCGTTGGACGAGTCGGCCCTCGCCCCGTCGGGTCCGGCGGCCCCGACCGAGAGGACCCCCTCGTAGGCGGCCGGGTAGGCGGGCCCGGGGGTGCCGTCCTCCTTCTGCACGTTGCCGGCCGCGGCCACCACGACCGCGTCCATGGCGAGGGCGTAGGTGACCGCGTTGCGCAGGTCGGCGTGGTCGCGCGCCTCGACCGACACGTTGATCACGTCGGCGCCCAGCTCGGCGGCCCGCACGATGGCCAGGGCCAGCCGGCCCACGTCGCCGGTGCCGTCCGAGGTCTGCTTGATGGAGATCAACCTCGCCTGCGGCGCCACCCCGGTGAAGGGCACCCCCTTCATCTCGGCCGCCGCGATGATGCCCGCCACCGCCGTACCGTGGCCGAGGCAGTCGCGGGCCCCGGTGGCGGTCAGGTCGATCGACCGGGTCCTTCTCAGCTGGGGGTGCCTGGTGTCCACCCCGCTGTCGACGACCGCGACGGTCACCCCGGCGCCCTTGGTCAGCTCCCACACCTCGGGGAGGCTGAGCCGCCGCTGGGCCCAGGACTCCCCGATGCTGGTCGTACCGCGCCCGGGATTGCACCTGACCGGCGCGGCGCCCGTCCCCGCTGTGCCCGCCTTCACCGTCGAGGCGCTTCCCGCGCTTCCCGCGCTTCCCGCCTTCACCGTCGAGACGGTTCCCGAGGTCCCCGGCCCCGTCTCTGCTCGCGCCTCCACCTCGGCCACGGCCGGCGGTGCCGCGATCGCCGCGAGCACCAGCACTGTGACGAGCATCCGACCGATCACGAAACGCCCCCAGAACGACCCGGAACAAACGGTCCCCGAGCGAAACGGCCCCCACGCCGAGACGCCTCCAGAGCGAGAAGACCCCAGAAACGGGTGAATACCGGGCAGCACCCTACTCAGCTTGATCGCGTGCCGTCACGGCGCGGCGGGATTCTCCCGGACGGAGGCGCGACCCGGCGGTCATAAGCTGGCGTGGGCGGGCGAGCCGGACAGGCGCCGGCGGGTCCCGCCCACGTCCCGACGCGAACCGATGTGAGACCAGGAGCAGGCTTGAGCCAGTACCCATGGGGCGAGGCGACCGCGACCGGCATCGGGTCGCATCCGGGGGAGGACCACGCGGAGGCGGTCAGGGTCGCCTTCGGCGAGTCGCCCGCGCTGCCGTACCTGCCCGAGCTGCCCGCCCGCGGTGTCGGCGCCGACATGATCGGGCGCACCGCGTCACTCCTGCTGGAGCTGCCCGTCGAGGTGCAGCCGTCGGGCTGGCGGTTCGCCGACAGGCCGGGCCGCGACTTCAAGCGCGCCCGTGACCATCTCGTACGCGACCTCGACGGGCTGGAGGAGGTGACCCAGGGGTACGAGGGGCCCTTCAAGATCCAGGTGTGCGGGCCGTGGACGCTGGCGGGGGCGATCGAGCTCCGGTACGGCGACAAGACGCTCGCCGATCCGGGCGCGGTGCGCGACCTGGTGGACTCCCTGACCGAGGGGCTCGCCGCGCACGTCGCCGACGTGCGCCGCAGGGTGCCCGGCGCCTCGCGGATCGTGGTCCAGATCGACGAGCCGGGGCTGCCCGGCGTCCTCATGGGCACGGTGCCGACCGCCTCGGGCTTCGGGCGGCTCGCCGCCGTCGACCGCCAGATCGTCGCCGACCGGCTCGGGGCGGTGCTCCCCGAGGGAACGTTCACGGTCGTGCACTGCTGCGCCCCCGGCGTGCCCTTCGGGGTGCTGCGCACGGCGGGAGTGGGAGGCGTCTCGCTGGACGCCCACCTCATGAGGAGGCGCGACGAGGACGCGATCGGCGAGACCGTCGAGGCCGGTACCGCCCTGTTCCTCGGTGTCGTGCCGGGAGCGGACACCAGGCTCCCGGACGTCGACGTGGTCGCCGAGCCCGCCGTCGGGCTCTGGCGCCGCCTCGGCTTCCCCGCCTCGACCCTGGCCTCGCAGGTCGTGCTCACCCCCGCCTGCGGCCTGGCCGGGGCCTCGCCCGCCTACGCCAGGGCGGCCCTGGCCGCCTGCCGCAAGGCCGCCCGCGTGCTGCAGGACGACCCCGGCGAGTGATCCGTACGGCTCCCGTACGATTCCCCGCGCGCCGCTCGCGACCGCGCCCGGCCGGTGTCGTACGGGAGCGGCGAGGGCTTGTCCAACTCGGAGCAATGGCGGGATCACATTGTCGGTGCTCGAAGATACGTTTGTCCTGGGCCACGACGAGGGGAGAGACGGGCGATGGGCGCTGAGGTCGAGGGTGTGCCGGTGTCGGCGCTGGAGCGGCACGCGGAGCTGACCGAGCTGGTCGAGGAGGCCAACTGGCGTTACCACGTGCTCGACTCGCCCACCGTGAGCGACGCCCAGTACGACGGGTGGATGCGCGAGCTGCGCGAGCTGGAGGAGGAGAGTCCGACCCTCCGCACGCCCGACTCGCCCACCCAGAAGATCGGCGCGCCGATCTCCAGCGAGTTCACCCCCGTCAAGCACCTGCAGCGGATGGAGAGCCTCGACAACGCCTTCAACGCCGACGACCTCGCCTCCTGGCAGGCGAGGGCCGAGCGGCTGGCCGAGCGCGACCCCGCGCCCTACCTGTGCGAGCTGAAGATCGACGGCCTGGCGATCGCGCTGCTCTACGAGAAGGGCCGCCTGACCAGGGGCGCGACCAGGGGCGACGGCCGCGTCGGCGACGACGTGACGGCCAACGTCCGCACGATCGCCAACGTCCCGCACCGCCTGACCGGCGACGACGTGCCCGACGTGGTGGAGGTCAGGGGCGAGGTCTACATTCCCGTCGAGGAGTTCGAGAAGCTCAACGAGCAGCTGGTCGAGGCGGGCAAGGCGCCGTTCGCCAACCCGCGCAACTCCGCCGCGGGCTCCCTGCGGCAGAAGGACCCGCGCGTCACCGCGCAGCGGCCGCTGTACATGATCGTTCACGGGGTCGGCAGGTGGGAGGGCGCCACCGCGCCCCGCGCCCAGTCGGAGGTCTACGAGCGGCTGAAGGGGTTCGGCCTGCCGGTCAGCGACCTCTACAAGGTCGTCGACGACCTCGACGGCATCAACGCCTTCATCGAGTTCTACCGCGAGCACCGCCACGACCCGGCCTACGAGATCGACGGCGTCGTGGTCAAGGTCGACCGCATCGAGCTGCAGAACAACCTGGGCTCCACCAGCCGGGCCCCGCGCTGGGCGATCGCCTACAAATACCCGCCGGAGGAGGTCAACACCAAGCTCCACGACATCCAGGTCGCGGTGGGCCGCACCGGCCGGGTCACGCCGTACGGCGTGATGGAGCCGATCGTCGTGGCGGGCTCGACGGTCGAGCGGGCCACCCTGCACAACGCCTCCGAGGTGGCGCGCAAGGGCGTGCTGATCGGCGACACCGTGGTGCTGCGCAAGGCGGGCGACGTCATTCCCGAGATCGTCGGCCCGGTCGCCGACCTGCGCGACGGCACCGAGCGCGAGTTCGTGATGCCGGAGCGCTGCCCGGAGTGCGACACCGAGCTGGCGTACGAGAAGGAGGGCGACGCCGACCTGCGCTGCCCCAACACCCGGGCATGCCCCGCCCAGCTCCGCGAGCGCATCTTCTTCGCGGCCGGACGCAGGGCGTTCGACATCGAGGGGCTGGGCTATGTGGCGGCCACCGCGCTGACCCAGCCGCTGCCGCCGCAGGAGCCGCCGGTCCGCACCGAGGCGGACCTGTTCGACCTGACGATGGAGCAGCTGCTGCCGATCAGGTCGGTGGTCCGCGACCCCGACACCGGCCTGCCGAAGACCGATCCGGAGAGCGGCGAGCAGAAGGTCGTCACCTTCTTCGCCAACCAGAGCGGCGAGCCGAGCAAGAACGCCGAGAAGATGCTGGAGCAGCTGGAGAAGGCCAAGGACCAGCCGGTCTGGCGGGTGCTCGTCGCGCTCTCCATCCGGCACGTCGGCCCGCCGACGGCCCAGGCGATCGCCGACGAGTTCCGCTCGATCCCCGCGATCGCGAAGGCCTCCGAGGAGGAGCTCGCCGCCGTCGAGGGCGTCGGACCGCGCGTGGCCGCGGCGATCCACGACTGGTTCACGGTCGACTGGCACCGGGAGATCGTCGAGCGGTGGGCGGCCGCCGGGGTCCGGATGGTCGACGACCCCCCGGCCGACCAGCTCCCGCAGACCCTGGCCGGCCTGACCTTCGTGGTGACCGGCACGCTCGCCGGCTTCACCCGCGACGAGGCGGGCGAGGCCCTCGCCGGCCGGGGCGGCAAGGTCTCGGCGTCGGTGTCGAAGAAGACCTCCTTCGTGGTGGTGGGGGAGAACGCCGGTTCCAAGTTCGACAAGGCGGTCAAGCTCGGTGTGCCGATCCTCGACGAGGCCGGCCTGCGGGTTCTGCTGGCCGAGGGGCCCGAGGCGGCGTCGGAGATGACGGTGAGACCCGAGGAGTAGGGGTCGTCCCGCCGGTGTCTCGAAGTGCTGTGTCTTGAAAACGTGCGAATTCCTCGTGACGGAACGTGCGCAATCGGTTCCGCGAAGTGGCCCGCAGGCCGTACTCTCCCATAATGAACTAATGGGGGTTTTGTTACTCATGGCCGACCCAACCGACACTCGCGACACCGGACCGCGACCGGGAACGCCCCTGTGGGCCTACCTCGCCGCCGTCATCACGATCGGGCTCACCGCTCTCGTCGTGTCCCTGCTGCGCATAGATGTGGCCGAGGCCGCGGAGCTCGTCCGCAGCCCGCTGTTCTGGATGCTCGCGGCCCTGGTCGTGCTGGGCGAACTACGGCCGGTGGTCCTGTCGTCGTCGATGACGGTGGGCGGCACCTACCCGTCGACCATGTTCACCTTCGCCGCGCTGCTCCACTACGGCCTGCCGGTCGCCGTGCTGCTGCAGGCGGTCGCCATGGTCGTCAACGGGGCCGTCACCCGCAAGGCGAGCCATCGGGTCATGTTCAACATCGCGCAGGTGACGCTGGCCTGCACCGCGGCCGGGCTGGTGCTCGGGCTGTTCGGCGACCGGTCCGTCGCGGTGGCCTCCTGGGTGCCGGACGGCTCGGACCTGCTGGCGATCGGGCTGGCCGGGCTCACCTACTTCGTGGTCCGGGCCCTGCTGGTCTCCGGCGCGGTGGCGCTGCACGAGCGCAGGTCGATCCGCCGGGTGATCAAGACCACGATCGGGCACCAGAGCCTCGTCTACGCCGGGCTGCTCGGCCTGGCCCCGCTCGTCGTGGTGGTGATGAACCACTCGCCGGCCCTGGTGCCGCTGTTCCTGGCGCCGATGCTGGCGGTCTACTTCACCGCCACCATGTCGGTCCGCCGCGACCACCAGGCGATGCACGACGTGCTGACCGGGCTGCCCAACCGCAAGATGCTCGTGCTCAGCACGGAGGAGGCGCTCGCCGAGGCGCGGGACGGCGAGCGGGTCGGCCTGTTCCTGCTCGACCTCGACCGGTTCAAGGAGATCAACGACACCCTCGGGCACCCGGTCGGCGACCGGCTCCTGCAACTGGTCGCGCACCGGCTCACCCACAGCGTCCGTCCCGGCGACGTGGTGGCCAGGCTCGGCGGCGACGAGTTCGCCGTCCTGCTGCCCTCGGTCAGGGACGCCGCGGCGGCCAGGGAGGTGGCGGCGCGCCTGCGGGTGGCGATCACCGAGCCGGTCCGGCTGGAGGGCATGAGCTTCGACCTGGACGCCTCGTTCGGCATCGCGATCTACCCCGACCACGCGCCCGACTTCGAGATGCTGCTGCAGCGCTCGGACGTGGCGATGTATCTCGCGAAGGAGGGCAGGACCGGGGTCGAGATCTACGCCGCCGACAAGGACCGGAACAGTCCCGAGCGGATCAACCTCCTCGGTGACCTGCGCAGGGCCATCGACCGCTCCGAGCTGAGGTTGCACTACCAGCCCAAGCTCGACCTGGCCGGAGGGCAGGTGCGGGGGGTGGAGGCGCTGCTGCGGTGGCGCCACCCGGAGCGGGGAATGATCTCCCCCGGCGAGTTCGTGCCGATGGCCGAGCAGTCGTACCTGATGCGCCACCTCACCGGATACGTCATCGACGCCGCGCTGGAGCAGGCCGCCCACTGGTGGCACACCGGCCTGCACGAGCAGATCTCCGTCAACGTCTCGGCCCGCGATCTTCTCGACTGCGCCCTCTCCGACCAGCTGGGAGAGGGGCTGGCGCGCTACCGGCTGCCGCCCAAGGCGATCCAGCTGGAGGTCACCGAGCGCATCCTGATGACCGACCAGGCCTACACCGACGGCGCCGTCCGGGCCCTGACCGCGCTGGGGGTGCCGCTCGCGCTGGACGACTTCGGCACCGGCTACTCCTCGCTGGTCCGTCTGCAGCGCCTTCCGGTCGCCGAGGTCAAGATCGACTCCTCGTTCGTCCGCCGCATGGGCGAGTCCAAGGACGACGAGCGGATCGTCCGCTCCATCGTCGACCTGGTCCGCTCCCTCGGCCTGCGCTCGGTCGCCGAGGGCGTCGAGTCGGCGGAGGTGGCCAAACGCCTGGCCGACATGGGCTGCGACCTCGGCCAGGGCTGGCTGTTCGCCGAGCCCATGTCCGCCGCCGACGCGACCGTATGGTTGCGCAAACACCGGGCCCTCGCCACGCACGACCTGAGCTTCCTGCGCCGCACCGAGATCCTCGACCCCCAGCGGGCTTAGCCCTGCCCCGGGTTCCGGCCGCCTGGCGTCGGAGACGTCCACGCCCTCGGACGGCCCCGCGCGGGTCGCCGAGGGATTGATCCGCCCGCGACCGTCGCGGTCCTCGTCGGCGGCGTAGATCCCGGCGCCGGCTAGTTCCACGCCCGGATGAGATCGTCGGGGCCGTACGCGGCGGTGAGGCCGGAGCAGGAGACCCCGCCGCGCGATACCGCGACGAGCGGAACCAGCTCGTCCGTCAGGGCCGCCCTGTGTCTGGCCAGCGCGGCGAGGTCGCGGTCGTCGAACGAGGCGTTCTCCAGCCACTTGATCGACCCCAGGAAGCACAGCCGCCGGGCGATCGGCCCCCTGTCCGCGCCCACGATGTCGATCTCCACGTCGTTGCTCCTGGTCCAGTAGGAGCCGATCGCGGGTGCCGCCGGCAACCTGTCGTCGGGGAGCAGCCGGGCCAGCGATTCGCGGACGAGGGGTTCCACGGCCCGGCCCCGCCAGGTGCTCCACTGCGCGGCGACCCGCCGCATGGTCAGGTCACCCCTGCGGCGCTCGATCTCGGGCATGTGCGGCCGGATGAAGTGGAGCCAGAAACGCAGGTAGGCGTCGGTCACGCGGTATCGGCGATCCTTGGAGGGGCGGGTGGACAGCGGCAGCTCACCGGCCACGAGCCCTTTGGAGGTCAGAAGCTCGGCCGCCCTGGAGAGGGTGCTGTGCGAGATCCCGCCCGCGCTTCTGGCGATGTTGGTGAACGTGCGCTCGCCGCTGCCGATGGCCCGCAGCACCTCGCTCGCCTGGGCGCCGGAGGGGAACTCGGCCGAGAGGGAGCGTTCGGCGGACACCAGGAGGGCCGAGACCGGGTTCGTCAGCGCGGCGTGCAGGTATTCCCAGAGTGACGCCCCGCGAGGCCACTCCCCGCAGACGAGCGGGAGCCCGCCGGTGACGAGGGCCGCGTCGAACGCGTCGGCGGCCGTGAGACGGAGCATCTGCTGGATCTCACGGGGGTTGAGCGGCCCGACGATCATTTCGGTGCCACGCTGGTGGAAGGGGCGCTCATAACTGTTCAGCGCCTCCATCATGGACAGGTCGGATCCGATGAGGATCAGCAGAACGGGCTTGCGGCTGAGGAACCGGTCCCAGGCGCGCTGGAGCAGTCCCTCGAAGGCGTCCACGCGGTCCATGAGATAGGGGACCTCGTCGATCACGACGATGGACGGGGTGTCATCGGGAAGCGTGTCCGCCAGCAGCTGCAGCGCTCCGTTCCAGGTGCCGGGCGCCGCCTCGGAGAACGCGTCCCGGCCCGGCAGGTCCGACGTCGTGACATCGGCCGTGAACTGGTGGAGCTCGCTCTGGGCGTCCGCCCGCGCCGAGGTGTAGAAGAGCGACGGCAGGCCGCTGCGGCCGATGAACTCCTCGGCCAGGGCCGATTTGCCGATCCGCCTGCGTCCCCGGATCAGCACGCACTGCCCGGGACGTCCGGTCGTCGCCTCCGCCCGGACGCGGTCGAGCAGGGATCCGAGAACCGTCAGCTCGTGCTCCCTGCCGATGAACTCGCCCATGCGCTCCAATACTTCCGTTGGCGATACTACTGCTGGAGATACTATCGCCAGCGATAGTATCTCCAGTGAACATAGGAGCGTACTTCTAAGAAGTACGCTCCTATGTGCTTCGGCGGTCGCAGTGAAGTCCGCGATCTCCTTCAGGCTCCAGGGCCGGGAGGATCCGGAGCCGTTTCCTCCGGGTCCGGAGGGGTGGGCGGCCTGACCGCCGGGAGTGAGAGATCTTCGCTTGGTTGCGGCAGTGTTAATGAGTCGGGACCCTCAGGTCGCGAGCCATAGGATGACAGTGTCCAATTGCCATTCCACGAAACGGGTTCAACGACTCATGTCCGCCATAACCCGCGACGAGGTCGCTCACCTCGCCCGGCTGTCCCGGCTGGCGCTGGCCGACGAGGAGCTCGACCACTTCGCCGCCCAGCTCGATGTGATCATCGGTGCGGTCGCCCGCGTCGCCGAGGTGGCGGCCGACGACATCCCGCCGTCCTCGCACGCGCTCCCGCTCACCAACGTCTACCGCCCCGACGAGGTACGACCCAGTCTGACGCCGGAAGAGGCGCTGTCCGGCGCCCCCGCGGTCGAGGACGGCCGCTTCCGCGTCCCGCGCATCCTCGGGGAGGAAGCATGAGCCTCATCCGCAAGTCCGCCGCGGACCTGGGCGCGCTGATCGCGAGCGGCGAGGTCTCCGCCGTCGAGGTCGCCCAGGCCCACCTCGACCGGATGGCCGCCGTCGAGCCGAAGGTGAACGCCTTCCTGCACGTCGACGCCGAGACGACCCTGGAGCAGGCGCGCGCCGTCGACGCTCGCAGGGCCGCCGGCGAGGAGCTCGGCCCGCTGGCCGGGGTGCCGATCGCGCACAAGGACGTCTTCACCACCAGGGACATGCCGACCACGGCCGGATCGAAGATCCTCGAAGGTTGGAAGCCGCCGTACGACGCGACCGTGACCCGCCGCCTGCGCGAGTCCGGGCTGGTGATCCTCGGCAAGACCAACCTCGACGAGTTCGCGATGGGCTCCTCCACCGAGAACTCGGCGTACGGCCCCACCCACAACCCGTGGGACCTGTCGCGCATCCCCGGCGGCTCCTCCGGCGGCTCCTCCGCCGCGGTCGCCGCGTACGAGGCCCCGCTGTCCACCGGCACCGACACCGGTGGCTCGATCCGCCAGCCCGCCGCGGTCACCGGCATCGTGGGCATGAAGCCGACCTACGGCGGCTCGTCCCGCTACGGCCTGATCGCCTTCGCCAGCTCGCTCGACACCCCGGGCCCCTTCGCCCGCAACGTGCTCGACGCGGCGCTGCTGCACGAGGCGTTCTCCGGGCACGACGTCATGGACTCCACCTCCGTCGACGCCCCGGTGCCCTCGGTCGTCGAGGCGGCCCGCAACGGCGACGTGGCGGGGCTGCGCATCGGCGTGGTCAAGGAGTTCGGCGGCGACGGCTACCAGGCGGGCGTGCTCGCGCGCTTCCACGAGACCGTGGAGCTGCTGGAGTCGCTGGGCGCGAAGGTCTTCGAGGTCTCCTGCCCGTCGTTCACCACGGCCCTCCCGGCGTACTACCTCATCGCCCCCTCGGAGTGCTCCTCCAACCTGGCCCGCTTCGACGCCATGCGCTACGGCCTGCGCGTCGGCGACGACGGCACCCGCAGCGCCGAGGAGGTCATGGCCCTGACCCGGGCCCAGGGCTTCGGCCCCGAGGTCAAGCGCCGCATCATCCTGGGCACGTACGCGCTGTCCAGCGGTTACTACGACGCCTACTACGGGCAGGCGCAGAAGGTCCGCACGCTCATCGCGCGCGACTTCGAGGCCGCCTTCCAGCAGGTGGACGTGCTCATCTCGCCGACGACGCCCACCACGGCGTTCCCGATCGGCGAGCGCGCCGACGACCCCATGGCGATGTACCTGGCCGACCTGTGCACCATCCCGAGCAACCTGGCGGGCAACGCGGCCATCTCCGTGCCGTGCGGGCTGGCCGACGAGGACGGCCTGCCGGTCGGTCTGCAGATCATGGCCCCGGTGCTCGGCGACGACCGCTGCTACCGGGTCGGCGCCGCGGTCGAGAAGGCCCTCGAGAGCCGGTGGGGCGGCGGCCTGCTGTCCAGAGCCCCGGAGCTGTAGGGCTTTTCCGGGATCGTGGGACGAGGGCGAGGGGGCGACAGGTGACAGGGAGTAAGGCGGCATGATCACTCGGATCGAGATCGACGGGTTCAAGTCCTTCTTGAGCTTCGATCTCGATGTGCCGCCCTTCCTCGCGCTGGTCGGCCCCAACGCGAGCGGCAAGTCGAACCTCTTCGACGCCGTGGGGTTCGTGGCGGCCGAGATCGAGGGTTCCGGCGGGCTGCTCGGGGCGGCCCGCGGGCTGCCGGGCGAGCAGTTCCACCGGGTCGCCCACGGCTCGGCGGTGCCGGGGTTCGTCGTCTCGGTGGAGGCGCTCGTCACCCCGGAGCCCGGCTCCGTGGTGCCGATCAGGTTCGACGTGGGCGCGGAGATGGTGCTGAAGATCCCCAGATCCAGCGGTGCCGTCGTCAGCCATGTCGCCCAGCGGATCCCCGAGGAGCTGCTGGAGCTCATGGTCGAGGATCCCGACCCGGAGGGCACTCCTCGCCGTACGGTCCAGTCGTGGCGCCGATACTCGCCGTCGCCGGCGGCGATGCGCCGCCGCTGTCCCTCGGCGAACCGGGGGCCGCTCGTGGCCGACGGTTCGAACCTGGCGGCGGTGCTCGGGCGGATGGCTGGTACGGAGGCGCTGGCCGACCTCGCGGCCGACCTCGCGGGGGTGGTCCCCGACGTCGTCGGGCTGGTGCCGCGCGTCGAGCGCGGGGAGTGCTCCTTCGAACTGATCGTCGACGGCCAGGGGGTGGTTCCGGCGGCGCTGCTGTCCGACGGCACCCTGCGCATCCTCGGCCTGCTCGCCGCCCTGCACGACCCCGACCATCCGGGCACGCTGCTGGTGGAGGAGATCGAGAACGGCGTCCATCCGGCCCGTCTCGGCGAGCTGCTCCGGCGGGTGCGCCGCCGGATCACCGCGCCGGGAGGTCCCGAGCCGCTGCGGCAGCTGATCCTCACCAGCCAGTCCCCGATCGTCGTCGCGGAGGTCTACCGGACCGAGCCGGACGCGCTGACGTTCCTCGACACCGCGGTCCGCGTCGATCCCGACAACGACCGGGTGTCGCGGGTGACCGTGGCGAAGCCGATCCAGCCGGACGGCGAGCCGGGCACGTTCGTCTCGCCCCGGCAGGTCCGCAAGTACCTGGGCGCGGCGGCATGAGCAGCCGCCCGCTGGTTCCTGGACTCATCGCGGAGGGGGAGGCCGACGAGGGCTTCCTCGGCATCGTGATCTCCAGGCAGCTGCGCGAGCTCACCTGGATGTCGCCGTACGCCGTCGACGTCGAGGCGACGGAGGTCGTCTCCTGCGACCGGGAGCACATGGTCACCGCGCTGGAGGAGCTCGCGGCCGACTGCCACCTGCTCTTCACGCACGACGACGAGCGGGAGCGCCGCCGCAGGGACGGCGTCCGCTACCACTCGCACTACCTGGTGCCGGTGATCGGGCTGGGGGAGACGGAGGGCTGGCTGCTCGCCGACCCCGCCGCGTGGGCGAAACTGGAGGGCAGCGACCTCAGCAGGCTTCCGGCGCGGCCCCGCGACGTCGACAGGATCTCCGACCCCGCCGGGGTGCTGGCCACGACCGTCCCCCGGCGCGGCAAGCCGGCCCGCGACTACTTCGAGTACATAGGACGCAACATCGATCTCGCCGTTCTGGCCCAGGTGCCCGCCTACGCGAACTGGGTGGCCGAGACGAGGAACGCGTTGAAGGGACTTGGTTATCTATGAGGTTTTCTATGGAGCAGGAAGTGGTGAACGACAGTGAGCGCTGAGACGTTGATGCCGTACGACGAGGCGCTGGAGCGCTTCGAGCCGGTGCTGGGCCTGGAGACGCACGTCGAGCTGGGCACGGCGTCGAAGATGTTCTGCGGCTGCCCGACCACGTTCGGCGCCCCGCCGAACACGCACGTCTGCCCGGTCTGCCTGGCGCTGCCCGGCTCGCTGCCGACGGCGAACGCCGCGGCGATCGAGGCGACCATCCGCATCGGCCTGGCGCTCAACTGCTCCATCGCCGAGTGGTGCCGCTTCGCCCGGAAGAACTACTTCTATCCGGACATGCCGAAGAACTACCAGATCAGCCAGTACGACGAGCCGCTCTGCTTCGACGGCTACCTCGACGTCGAGGTCGACGGCAAGACCGTCAGGATCGAGATCGAGCGCGTCCACCTGGAGGAGGACACCGGCAAGTCCACCCACGTGGGCGGCGCGACCGGCCGCATCCACGGCGCCGACTACTCGATCGTCGACTACAACCGGGCGGGCATCCCGCTGGTGGAGATCGTCACCAAGCCTGTCCCGGGGACCGACAGGCTCGCCCCCGAGGTCGCCCGCGCGTACGGCATCGAGCTGCGCGAGCTGGTGCGCGGCCTCGGCGTCTCGGACGTCCGCATGGAGGAGGGCTCCATGCGCTTCGACGTGAACGTCTCCCTCATGCCGCGCGGCTCCTCGGAGTGGGGCACCCGCACCGAGACCAAGAACGTCAACTCGCTGCGCAGCGTCGAGCGCTCGGTGCGGGGTGAGATCGAGCGCCAGGCCGCGATCCTGGCCGGCGGCGGCCGGATCATCCAGGAGACCCGCCACTTCCACGAGAACACCGGCACCA
Source organism: Streptosporangium sp. G12 (assembly GCF_052983175.1). Classification (NCBI taxonomy): domain Bacteria; kingdom Bacillati; phylum Actinomycetota; class Actinomycetes; order Streptosporangiales; family Streptosporangiaceae; genus Streptosporangium; species Streptosporangium sp. G12. Next base: position 166,562 of record NZ_JBRIQO010000002.1, read on the forward strand.
CCACCTCGGGACGGTCCAAGGAGGAGGCGCAGGACTACCGCTACTTCCCCGAGCCCGACCTGGTGCCGATCGCCCCCGACCCGGCGTGGGTCGCCGAGCTCAAGGCCTCCCTGCCCGAGCTGCCGGGCGCGCGGCGCAAGCGGCTCCAGCAGGAGTGGGGCGTGTCCGACCTGGACATGGCGGCCATGCACAACGCCGACGCCATCTCCCTGGTCGAGGCGACGGTCGCCGCGGGCGCCCCGCCCGCGGACGCCCGCAAGTGGTGGATGGGCGAGCTGGCCCGCCGCGCCAACGAGGCCGGTCTCCCGCTGAGCGCGCTGAGCATCACCCCCGACCAGATCGCCAGGGTGTGCGCGATGGTCGCCGGGGGAGCGCTGAACGACAAGCTGGCCCGCCAGGTGCTGGAGGGCGTGCTGAACGGCGAGGGCTCCCCCGACGAGGTGGTGGCCGCCCGCGGCCTCCAGATCGTGAACGACGAGGGCGAGCTGATGGAGATCATCGACCAGGTCCTGGCGGGCAACGCCGACGCGGCCGACAAGGTCCGCAACGGCAAGGTCGCCGCCGTCGGCGCCCTGGTCGGCGGCGTCATGAAGGCCAGCAGGGGCAAGGCCGACGCGGGCCGCGCCCGCGAACTCATCCTGGAGCGCCTCGGCGTCTCCGGCTAGTTCGGCCCGAGGTTTCCCGGGAGCCCGAGCGAAGGGTCTCCCGGGAGCTCGCGCCTCGCGCGAAGGGCTTCCCGCGCGTCCGTGTGAAGGGTCCCCCGGAAGCTCGCGCGAAGGGTCTGTCGGGACCAGACAGTGTGATCAGGAGCTTTCTCCGAACCGAGTACGTGCGTCGGTGAGCGCCTCCGCCCGGATCTCGGCCGGTGTTTTGCCGAACGCGCCTCTCAGGTCCGCACCCATCAGGTTCGCGCCGGTCAGGTTCGCATCGGTCAGTTCCGTGCCTCTCAGGTTCGCGCCGGTCAGGTTCGCGCCGCGCAGTTCCGCGTTGATCAGGTCCGCGCCGCGCAGGTCCGCGCCGCGCAGGTCCGCGCCACTCAAGTTCGCACGCTCCAGATGAGCGTTGGTCAGGCTTGAACCGTTCAGTTTCGTGCCGATCAGGATCGCACGGAACATGTCCGTGCGGTTCAGATCCGCGTTGCGCAGGTCCGTGCCGCTGAGGTTCGTGCCGCTCAGGATCGCGCGGCTCAGGTTCGTGCCGGTGAGGTTCGCGCCGCTCAGGAACGCGCCGCGCAGATTCCCGCCGCTCAGATCGGAGCCGCCGAGGAACCTGTCCATGAGATCTGCGTGCGGGAATCGGGCTTTGGAGAAATCGGCGCGGTCGTGGCCGGCCGACGTGGCGCTCAGGGGTGATGGGGTGGTGAGGGCCGGGGCGATGGTGAGGGCGGCAAGGACGTCGGCCGGTGGTCGTACGGGTTCGACGACAACGGTTTCCTTCCACTCGGGGTCGCAGGGTTTGGGTGGAGGTTTGGAAACGCACAGGTCGTGGTTGCGTACGAACGCGGCGAGCACGTTTCTGACGGTGGGGCGGTCGCGGGGAGAGTCGGCGGCGAGGCGCTGGAGGGCGTAGATGGCTCCGAGCCGGACGTCTACGGCGGGTGAGGCGAGTTGTTCGACGGCTTTGGTGTAGCGGTCGGTGATCTGTGCTTCCTGGTTGGCTCCGAGGGCACGGGCGGTGTAGTCCAGGGTGCCTGCGGTGTAGTCGAGAGTGCGGGCGGTGAAGAGGATGCCGAGGATGACGGCGGATGAGGTGATCACGGCGGTGATCGCCTGGAAGGGGCGTTGCCGGTAGGCGTCCCACAGTTCCTGACGTTCTTTGGCGGAAAGGGTTTCGAGTTCGGCCCGGTCGGGCCGGTCGACGGGCGGGTGGCGGCGAAGGAAGCGGCTGACCAGCGACACGGCCTTCGGCCGGCGCTCTGCGGTGGTCGGTGCGGTGACGGGGTCGTCCTTGGCGGGGCGAGTGGAGCGGCGGGACAAGTGGGTGAACGTGCGGGTGACTCGGTGGGCTGGGCGGGGGGTGGCCATGATTCAACGGTAGGGATCGGAGGATCGCACGGTCAGCGGAATGAGCGTGTGCCTGAGCCGGTACGGCCGGTGAGCGTGTGGAGGCCTGGGTCCCCGGTGGCATGGTCTTCGCGATCTGCCGTGAGTCGTTGAGGGCCGCCTGGATCGCGGAGGAGTGATTGCCGTCTTCCGGACCGATGCCGCCTCGGGGAGAGACGGCGTCAGGCGGGGGCGGCCTGGGCGGCGACGAGGTTCGCGTACCTGCCGCCGGCGGCCATCAGCTCGTCGTGGGTGCCGCGTTCGACGACGTGTCCGGAGTCGACCACCAGGATCAGGTCGGCGTCCCGGATCGTGCTCAGCCGGTGGGCGATCACGATCCGGGTCTGGGTGAGCCAGAACAGGTTGGACTCGATGGTCGCCTCGGTGGCGCTGTCCAGGCTGCTGGTGGCCTCGTCGAGCAGCAGGATCTTCGGGCGCGACAGGAGGGCGCGGGCCAGGGAGAGCCGCTGCCGCTGGCCGCCGGAGAGACCGCCGCCGTCGGTCAGCATCGTCTCGTACCCCATCGGCATGGCCATGATGTCCTCGTGCAGCGCCGCCACCTGGGCCGCGGCGACCACCCGCTCCAGGGGCGCGTCGGGGGAGTTCAGCGCGATGTTCTCCCGGATCGAGCCGCTGAACAGGGAGGGATCCTGGCCGACCACCCCGAACTGGCGGCGCAGCGTGCGCAGGTTGAGCTCGGAGGCCGGGACGCCGTCGTACCGGATCTCGCCCTCCACCGGGGTGTGCAGGGTGAGCAGCAGCCTGGCCAGCGTGCTCTTGCCCGACCCCGAGGGGCCCACCAGGGCGACCTTCTGTCCCGGCCGGATGGAGACCGAGACGTCCCGCACCACCCACGGGCCACGGGGGTCGTGCCGGAAGCTCACGCCGCGCAGCTCCACCGCGCCGCGCAGCCGCAGCACCTCGATGCCGTCGCCGGGCTCGGGTTCCGAGGCGAGGATGTCGGCCAGGCGGTCGAAGTGCGCGCCCGCCTGCTGCAGGCTCTGCAGGCCGGTCATCAGCGAACCCAGCGGGATCAGGGCGCCGAGCGCGATGGCGTTGAGCGCGATCAACGCGCCCACGGTCAGCTCCCCGTCGAGGACCCGCCACGTGCCGAGCCACAGCAGGCCGAGCGGGGCGACCACCCGGATCGCGGACAGCGCGGCCTCCACCAGCCCCTGGGTGAGGCCGCTGCGCACGTCGGCGTTGAGCTGCCGGGTGAAGTGGGCCGACCACTGCTCCACCGCCCGGTGCTCGGCCCCGGAGGCCTTGAGCGTCTCGATGCCGGTGATCGTCTGGATGAGGCTGCTCTGCGACGCGGAGAAGGCGGTGAGCTCCTGCTGGGTGAGCAGGTTGATCCGGCGGGTGGTGGCCAGGACCAGGAGCCCCTGGGCGACGACCACCCCGGTCAGCGCCAGCCCGAAGACGGGATCCCAGACGTACACGAGAACGAGGTAGCCGACGGCCAGCGGGCCGTCCAGCAGCGCCGCCACGATCTGGCCGGTGAGGATGTCGCGCAGCGTGGAGACGCCGGCGGCCCGGGTGAGCAGGTCGCCCTTGCCGCGCTGCGCGAAGTACCGGTAGGGCAGCGCCACCAGGTGGCCGATCACCCCCTCGGTGAGTTCCTGGTCGGCACGGGCCCGTACGGCCACCAGCAGCGCCGCCCGCAGGTAGCCGATCACGAACTGGGCCACCCCGGCCAGCAGCACGGCGCCGCCCAGCAGGGGCAGCAGGTCCGCTCCCCGCGACGGGACGACCTCGTCGATCAGCAGCTGGGAGAAAAGGGGCAGGGCCAGCCCCAGCAGTTGCAGCAGCAGCGAGGCCGCGATGACCTGCGCGAGCAGGCCGCGGCGGCGCCGGAACAGGGTGCGGACGAACTCGCGCCGCCAGGCGCTCGCCATCGAGGACGTGCCGCGGCGGAATCCCTCGCCGGGTTCGAAGACCAGCAGCACGCCGGTGAACCCGGCACTGAACTCCTGCGGTGTCAGGCGGCGGCGGCCCCGGCCGGGGTCGACGAGGTCCACCCGGTCGGGTGACCAGCGCTCGACCACCACGAAGTGGTTGAACTCCCAGTGCGCGACCGCGGGGAGCGGGACGCGCGCCAGGTCCTCGGGCGCGAGGGAGAACGCGCGCGCCTTCAGGCCGTGCTCGCGGGCGCCCTCCACGACGGCCTTGGCGCTCAGCCCGTCCCTGCCGACCTGGAGCCGTTCGGACACCTGGTGCAGCGTGGTGCGGTGACCGTGGTGGCAGAGCACCATGGCCAGGCACGCCGCGCCGCATTCGGTGGTGGTGTTCTGCAGCAGGACCGGGACGCGGTTCCTCATCCGCCCGCTCCGAGCGCGAGAGTGACGAGCGTGGCACCGGCCGCCAGGACGGCGGCCGCCACGATCCACAGCAGCAGGAACGACGGGCCGCCGATCACCAGCGGCATCCGGGCGGCGGCGCGGGCCTCGACATGCCGGCGCATCGCCTCCTCCCGGTAGACGAGCCGGCCCTGGCCGCCCGCCGGGGGAGGAGCGGGCCGCGTCGTCGCGGCTCCCGCGGCCTCTCGGCCTCGGTGTCGAGAGCCGGCCACGGGTTCCCGCCTTCGATCCCCGGTCATAGGGAGGAATCTAGGAATGATCACTTGTGGACCACTTGTGCCCTGCTTGTGACGCGCGGGATCGGGCGTCGTGGCCGCCGGGGGGGGCAGGCAGGCGGTGAGGCTCGGGCCGCCGGGGGGCAGCGGGCGGTGAGGCTCGGGCCGCCGGTGGGACAGGCGGCGGTGGTGAGTGTGCCGTGGTGCGGGATGGTGCGTGCCGGCGACCGGAGCGCGCCCGCCTCCCGCACGGTCAGTTCGCGGCGGGCTGTTCGCCGGGGCGGCGATAGGCGCCGTGCCACCAGATCTTGCCGAGCTCGCGTGCGAAGGCCGCGTCACCACTTCCGTCGTCCACGCTGATGTGCCGGGCGATCGCCTGCGCGCCCCCCCAGACGATCACTCGGCTCGCCGCCACGGCGTCCAGGTCGGCAGGCGTCGAGCCCGACTCCTGTTCGTCGACGAGTGTTCTGTGAACGGCCTCGTCGAATTCCTCGAGATCGGCGGAGTAGAAGTCACGTACGGTCGGGTCGTAGGTGGCCAGTTCTCTCAACGCGGACAGTGTCGCGAAATTCTCCCGGTGTATCGCGATGACCTCCTCGAAGAATTTCGCGTATCTGGCCGCGCCGTCCTCTCCCGCACTCGGATCCCATTTCCTGGCCAATCCCACCAGGCTGCCCCTCAGCGTGTCCGAAAGCCGGATGAGCAGCTGGGACTTGTCCCGAAAATGCGCGTAGAAGGTGGCGCGTGACAGGCCCGCCTCCTCGATGATCTGTCGCACGCTGATTTCCGTGAAGACCTCTCCCCTTTTGAGGAGCCGCTCGACCGCGGCCAGTAGTTGCGCTTCGGCGGGAGCCGGTCGCTCGGCACCGTCCTTGCGCCTACGAGTCACAGAGGTCATGACCACATACTAGGGCCGGGCCACCGGGGCCGGCATGGGTCGCGTCCCGGCGGGCGCCATGGCCTGCGACGTCGCCTCGGCGCCCGTGCCGGCCGGTCGCGGGTGGACGGCCTGCCCGGCCGAGGACGACCGCGTGGCGACCCACAAGGATGTCGGCGAATTCCCTGGGGTTCGAATAGAACGGCGCGTGATGTCCCGGGCAGCGGTAGACGGTTTCGGCGCGCGCCGCCATTTGCTCCGCGACACCTCCGGTGATGGAGACATCTTTTTCCGGGATGACATAGCTGTTCGGCGTCGTGCGCCAGCCGGCCCGTGTCACCACCTCGAAGTCGGCGCGCACGGTCTGCGGCACCAGACGGGAAATCGCCTCGGCGGTCTCCGGGTTCGTCGCATCGCCGTCGTAGAAGGCTGCGGGCAGGTTGAGATCGGGATTCTCCGCGGGCCGCAGGCCGGCCAGAGACTCCGGAACGGGGACTCCGTGCGTCTGGAACATGCCTTCCCCGACGTCCAGCATGTAAGCGGCCACGTAAACGATGTGCGCGACGTTGGCCGCCCCGGCGACGGCCTCGGTGGCCGGTACACCACCGTACGAATGAGCCACGACGATCACCGGTCCGGTGATGTCGTCAAGTGCCTTCCGAATGACCTCGGCGTCGTCGTACATGCCGGGGAGCGGCTCGGCGCCGGGCTCGTTCCGGACGGCGCTGGGCAGGCTCACCGTGCGGCTCGGCCAGCCTCTCTCGTCCAGCACGCCCTGCAGCCTCTCCCAGCTCCACGGTCCGTGATGGCCTCCGTGCACGAGAAGGAACGTGGCGCGGTTCGCGATTTTCTGCAAGAGATCTCCTTGTTCGGTGGCCCATGCCGGAGAGAACGTGGCCGCCCTGCGCGTCCGGTGGTACGGCATGGGGGAACGGCCGCGGCGGCTCCGTCCCGGTGGCACGATCGCCCGCGCAGAGGTGGTGCGCGCCGGAGGCGGCCTCGGCCGATGACGTCGTACACGCAGACCGTACACTATGTATAGACGCATTGTATGGGTGGCTTCGTGGCACCCGTCCTGGAGGGAAAGGCCTGCTGGGGGGCGTGGTACGGGCATGTCGTCCCCGCCTCGGCGCGGATCGCCGCCCGCGTCGGCGGTCGTCCGCCGGCGTCTTCCGCGTCCGAGGCGACCATGGTCGTGACGCCGGAATCGCCCGCGTCCGAGGCGACCGTGGCCGCGACCGCCGGAATCGTCCGGTGCCGGGCCCGGGAGATCGCGCCGGTCGCATTACGGGATCGCCGGGGAATTCGGGCGCCTCCGGCCGGGTGGTGGAGGCCGGAAGTCCTTATCGGTCGCATGAATTCCGGTCATCGGAGTGGCCTTTTTTATGTGGTAATTCCCATTTCTGAATATGAATAGGTATTGACGAAATTCTTGGTGCCTTGCACAGTAATCACTGCAGTCTCGCCTTTCACTCCGACATGACCTGACCTCACGATCGGAAGAGCGTCCAATGAAAAGGTTCCTGGCATTCGCCGCCGTGACGTTGACGGCCGCCGCGGGAACGGCCGTCGCGGCCGTCCCCGCTCAGGCGACTCCGGTGAACGGCGCTTCCGCCATGTCGGCGGTCTCCGCCGTGGACGCGGTGATCATCGCCGACGGGGTGCGCCTGCGGTCGAGTGCCGGAGGGTCGACGGTCATCGGCTACCTCTACTACGGCGATTACGGGCAGCTTCTCGGCTCGTCGGGCGGTTGGTGCAGGTTCCGGCTGGGCGGCAGGTCGGCCTCGGGGCTGCCCTCGGGCACCACGGGATGGGTTTCGTGCAGCTATCTGGCCACGGAGGACGGCTGGAAATTCAACGGCCCGGCCGTCGACACCCTCCAGGAATAGCCTTCTTCCGGGATGAGCCCGGCCGCCCGGCTCCCCACGGCCGGGCGGCCGTTTCCTGTCGTGAGGCCCCGATGCCGCGTTCCTGTCATGAGGCTCCGGTGTCGTGTCACCCGTCCAGGAGCTTGAGGCCGATGACGCCGATCAGGATGAGCGCCAGGCAGGCCAGCCGGGCGGGTGCCGCGCTCTCCCGCCAGTTGCGCGACGGTGGCGGCGATGTCGGGTCGTCGGTGCCGTTGCAGCAGGCGCTGCGGCACCTGCAGGCGGCGTTCGCGAACTTCTTCGCCAAGCGCGCGAAGTACCCGACGTTCAAGTCCCGCAAGAAGTCGCGGCTCAGCGCCGAGTACACCCGCTCGGCGTTCACCTACCGGGATGGTCGGCTCACGCTGGCGAAGAATATCCTCGCCGCCGGGCTGGCGGAGAGGTAAAACGCCTGTGGAGCCGGTGTGAGACCTCACGGAGAGTCCTCTCTGGCGGGCGACCGGCGACGAAGCAGGAACCCTCACGGGCGACCGTGGGAATCCCCTCGCTCACGAGGAGGAGAGGGCCAACTCGGTGTCGGTCGAACCGGGCGGGACGAGGTTGGTCGTGATGTCCCGCTGGCCGCGCCGCTGCTCGCCCACCGCCTGCGCGATCGCGGGGTGACGGTCGAGCGCGTCAAGGCGGGGCTGGACGACCTGCTGGCCTCGTTCACCTCCTGAAGGGCCCGGAGATTCCCGGCGGCGTACGCCCGCGCGAGGAAACGGCGGCGAAGCGGTGGCGAGGGAACAGCGGGAGGAAACGGAAACGGGCACGGACATCCGTCCGTGCCCGCGGGTGCCGTGTCCGGGTGCGTCCGGGTGCATCCGGGTACGGCCAGGTTCCGGTCAGGCGCCGCGACGACGGGCGGCCGCCTTCCTGATGAGGGGCGTGCACAGCGCCAGGAGCGAGACGACCAGCAACGTCGCCGCGATCGGGCTCTTGACCAGCACCGTCACGTCGCCCGCGCCGATGGCCAGGGCCCGGCGGAGCTGGATCTCGGCCATCGGGCCCAGGATCAGGCCGATCACCGCCGGGGCCACCGGCAGGCCGAAGCGGCGCATCGCGAAACCGAGCAGGCCCAGGATGTAGAGGATGACCAGCTCCACCCAGGAGGAGTTCAGCGCGTAGACGCCGAGCGCCGCGAACAGCACGATCCCCGAGTAGAGGTAGGGCCGGGGGATCCGCAGCACCCGGGCCCAGAGCGGGGCCAGCGGCAGGTTGAGCACCAGCAGCATGGTGTTGCCCACGAACAGCGAGGCGATCATGCCCCAGACCAGCGCCGGGTTGTGGTCGAACAGCTGCGGGCCCGGCTGCAGCCCGTACTGCTGGAAGGCCGCCAGCAGGATCGCGGCCGTCGCCGAGGTGGGCAGGCCCAGCGTGAGCAGCGGGACGAGCGTGCCCGCCGCCGAGGCGTTGTTGGCGGCCTCGGGACCGGCGACCCCCTCGATGGCGCCCTTGCCGTACTCCTCGCGGGCGATCCCGCGCGCCAGGCGCTTCTCGATCGAGTACGACAGGAACGTGGGGACCTCCGCTCCGCCGCCGGGCAGGGCGCCGAACGGGAAGCCGAGCGCGGTGCCGCGCAGCCACGGCCGCCAGGAACGCGACCAGTCGGAGCGGCCGAGGAACGCCCGGCCGACCGGGACCACCTCGGGCCGGCCGTGCCGCAGCCGCGAGGCGACGTAGAGCACCTCGCCCAGGGCGAACAGCCCGACCGCGACGATCACCACGTCGATGCCGTCGAGCAGTTGCGGGATGCCCAGGGTCAGCCTGGCCTGCCCGGTCTGCTGGTCGATGCCGACCAGCCCGACGACCAGGCCGAGACCCAGCGAGGCCAGCCCCCGTACGACGGAGCGGGACAGCACCGACGACACCGCGGTGAAGGCCAGGACGGCCAGCGCGAAGTAGTCCTCGGGACCGAAGGAGATCGCGAAGTCCACCACCAGGGGCGCCGCGACGACCAGCAGCCCGGTGGCGATGGTGCCCGCGACGAACGAGCCGATCGCGGCCGTCGCCAGCGCCTGGGCGGCCCGGCCGCGTTTGGCCATCTTGTTGCCCTCGAGCGCGGTGATCATCGAGGAGCTCTCGCCGGGCGTGTTGAGCAGGATCGAGGTGGTCGACCCGCCGTACATGCCGCCGTAGTAGATGCCCGCGAACATGATGAACGCGCTCGCCGGGGGGACGGTGAACGTGATCGGCAGCAGCAGCGCCACGGTCATGGCCGGGCCGATGCCGGGCAGCACGCCCACCAGCGTGCCCAGCGTGACGCCCACCAGCGCGTAGAGCAGGTTGACCGGGGTGAGGGCGGTCGCGAAGCCGTCCATCAACAGCTGGAAGGACTCCACTCAGATCACCCCGGACAGCAGCCCGGCCGGCAGCGTCACGCCGAGGCCCCTGACGAACACCAGGTAGGTGAGAGTGGACAGCACGATCGCGATGACGCCCGCGCGCAGCCGGTGGGCCGCCCCGAGCGTCACGGACAGGCCGAAGAAGAGCAGCGCGCCCGCGATGACCCAGCCGAGCAGGTCGAGCAGTCCGGCGAAGGCGAGGAAGATCACGCTGACCAGCGCGACCGTCCGCCAGTCGGCCCGCGCGCCGGAGTCGATGTCCTCGGCGTCCTCGGCGTCCTCGGCGTCCTCGGGGTCGCCGTGGCCTCCCCTGAGCACGTCGACCACGTAGAACAGCCCGATCAGCAGCATCGCGCCCCCGACCAGGGCCGGGAAGAACCGGGGCCCGAGACCGAGGGCGGAGCCGGCGGCGGTCACGTCGGCGGTGCCGGCGATCACGAACGCGCCCAGCGCGAGGACCAGCACCGCCAGCCCCAGCTCCGGCCGCCGCCACGACCACCCGGTCTCGGCCTCGGGGCCTGCACCGGTGCCGGTGGGACCGGACGGGTCTTCTACGGGGGACATCAGGAGACGAGGCCCATCTCCGCGATGACGGCCTTGACCTTGGTCTGCTCCGTCGCGAGGAAGTCGGCGAACGGCTGCCCGGTCTGGAAGACGTCGGTCCAGCCGTTCTTCATCACCGCGTCCTTCCACGCCGGGGAGTCGTGCATCTTGGTGACCAGGTCGGTGAGGGCCTTCTTCTCCTCGTCGTCCAGCCCGCCGGGCGCGACGAACCCCCGCCAGTTGGCCAGCTCCACGTCCAGGCCCGCCTCCTTGATGGTGGGGGCGTCCACGTTGCCGAGCCGCTCGGGAGAGCTGACGCCGAGGGCGCGCAGCTTGCCGGACTTCACGTGCTCGGCGAACTCGCCAATGCCGGAGATCCCCATCGCGACCTTCTCGCCGAGCAGCGCGTTGAGCGCCTCGCCGCCGCCGGAGTGGGCGATGTAGTTGACCTGCTTGGGATCGATGCCCGCGGCCTTGGCCATCAGGCCCGCCACGATGTGGTCGGTGCCCCCGGCGGAGCCGCCCGCGATGGCGATCTTCGTCGGGTCCGCCTTCCACGCCGTCACCAGGTCGCCCAGCGTCCGGTACGGCGATCCCGCGGGAACCACGACGATCTCGTACTCCTCGGTGAGCTTCGCGATCGGCGTGGTGTCGGCCAGGGTGACCTTCGACTTGTTCTGCTCGACCGCGCCGACCATGACCAGGCCCATGGTCATCAACAGGTCGCCGTTGCCCTTCTCGCCCGCGAGCTGGGCCAGGCCGATGGTGCCGCCCGCGCCGGGCACGTTGTAGACCTCGACCTTGCGGGACGGCTCGGCGGCCTTGAGCGCCTCCCCGGCGACGCGGGAGGTCTGGTCCCAGCCGCCTCCCGGTGAGGCCGGCGCCATGATTCTCAGCGCGCTCGTACCTGAGCCGCCGCCGGAACCGCAGGCGGTGAGGGCGGCGAGGGACAGCACCGCGAGGGCGGCCAGTCTCCGAAGACGCATGGTCAGCTCCAAACAAACGTGAAGAAAGCGTGGTGAGGATCGTGACCTCAGGAGGCCGCCCTGTCGATCCTTTGCGTGGTTGCCGTCGTATCGGTCATATTGGTCACACCTCCTCGCGACCTCGCCGTTACCTCAGACTGCTTTCATCGAGGCCCTGACCAGGGAGTTGACTCGTGCGACGCTTACTCAACGCCTCGCTCGGCACCCAGCTTTTCGCGTTACAGACCGTGATCGTGTTCCTCGCGGTCGGCGGTACGGCGGGCGTCTGGATGGAACACACCCGCGTTTTGCTGGACCGCCAGTACCAGCAGCGCGCCCTGGCGATCGCCGAGTCGGTGGCGGGGCTTCCCCAGGTGCGTGAGGCGTTCGGCCGGCCCCGGCCCGAGCTGAGCCTGCAGCCGATCGCGCTCGGGGTGCAGGCGGCCACCGGCGCCGACTACGTGGTGATCGCGAATCGCGACCAGATCCGTTACGCCCACCCCAACGCGGCCCTGATCGGCAAGAGGCTGTCCACCGACGGCTCGGAGGTGATGACGAACGGGCGGCACTGGACCGGCATCCAGACGGGCACCCTCGGCCGCTCGGTGCGCGGCAAGGCCCCGATCTTCGACGCCTCGGGGCAGGTCATCGGCCTGGCCTCGGTCGGGATCCTGGAGGGGACCGTCGCCGACCAGCTCGGCGAGGCGCTCCCGCCGCTGCTGTGGACGGTCCTCGCGGTCCTCGTCGCCGGGTCGGCCGCCGCCGCGCTGATCGCCCGGCGGGTACGCCGCCAGACGTTCGGCCTGGAACCGGGGGAGATCGCGGCCCTGCTCGAACAGCGCGAGGGCGTGCTGCACGGCGTCAAGGAGGGGGTGCTCGCCCTCGACCTCCAGGGACGGGTGACGCTGGTCAACGACGCGGCACGCGACCTGCTCGGACTCTCCCAGCACGACGTCGGCCGGAGCCTGCGGGAGATGCCCCTGTCCGACCGGATGCGGGACGTGCTGGACGGCGTGGACCCCGGCGACGACCGGGTGGTGCTCCACCGCGACCGGGTGCTGGTGCTCAACCGGACCCCGGTGGCGGTACGGGAACGGCAGAGCGGCTGGGTGGTCACCCTGCGGGACCGTACCGAGCTGGTGCGGCTGGCACGCGAGCTCGACCAGGCCAGCACCACGACCGGAGCGCTGCGCGCGCAGGCCCACGAGTTCGCCAACCGGATGCACACGGTGGTCGGCCTGCTGGAACTCGGCGAGCACGAGACGGCCGTCAGCTACATCACCCAGACCACCGAGGCCTACAGCAGGCACGCCTCGGGCATCAGGGAGAAGGTCGCCGACCCGACGCTGGCCGCGCTGCTGCTGGCCAAGTCGGCAGAGGCGGCCGAGCGGGGCGCGACCCTGGTGCTGTCCGACGACTCCCGGGTGGAGGCGGGCATGCTCGGAGACCCGCACGACGCGGTCCTGGTCGTCGGCAACCTGGTCGCCAACGCCCTCGACGCGCTGCAGGAGACCGGGGGAACGGTGGAGGTCTCGGTCCGTACCGAGGCGGACGGCCTGCGCGTCCGGGTCGGCGACTCCGGTCCGGGAATCACCCCGGGCCTGGTCCACGAGGTGTTCAGGGAGGGCTTCACCACCAAGGCCGCCCACGCCGGGCCGCGCGGCCTGGGCCTGGCCCTGACCCGCCAGGCGTGCGCGCGCCGGGGCGGCTGGGTGCGGGTGCACAACGCGGGCGGAGCCGTCTTCACCGCGCTCCTGCCCACCGGCGAGCCCTCGGTCCCGCCCACCGGAGAGCCTTCCCCGTCCCGCACCGATCCGTCCCGCACCGATCCGTCCCGCACCGATCCGTCCCGCACCGATCCGTCCCGCACCGATCCGTCCCGCACCGATCCGTCCCGCACCGATCCGTCCCGCACCGATCCGTCCCGCACCGATCCGTCCCGCACCGGCCCGTCCCGCACCGGCCCGTCCCGCACCGGTGAACCCGCGCCGCCCCCCGCCGGGGGATCCGCCGAACGGAAGGTGCCGAGTTGACCGGGAACGGGCACACGGGGGAGATCCGCGTCCTGGTCGTGGACGACGACTTCATGGTGGCCAGGATCCACGGCGGCTACGTCGCCAGGACGCCCGGCTTCACGGTCGCCGACGTCGTCCACACCGGGGGCGCCGCGATCGCGTCGGCCGCGGTGCGCAGGCCCGACCTGGTCCTGCTCGACATCTACCTGCCGGACATGTCGGGACTCGACGTCCTCGCGAAGCTCAGGGAGGCCGTGCACCCCGTGGACATCCTGGTGATCACCGCCGCGCGGGACGTGGCCACGGTCCGGGCGGCGATGCGCGGCGGCGCGGTCAACTACCTGATCAAACCCTTCACCGCCCGCGCCCTGGCCGAGCGCCTCGAACAGTACGCCGAGATCCGCAGGCAGCTCGCCACCCTCGGGGACGAGGCCCGCCAGGACGAGATCGACCGGCTCTTCGGCGCGGTCAGGGGGGTGCCGCCGCCGCTTCCCAAAGGGCTGTCCGGCACCACGTGTTCCCTGGTCGCCGCGGCGCTCAGGGAGAGCGGCGGCGACCTGTCCGCGGCCGAGGCGGCGACGATCACCGGTCTCTCCAGGGTCAGCGCCCGCCGGTACCTGGAACACCTGTGCGCGGCGGGCCAGGCGGAACTCCGCCCGAGGTACGGCACCGCGGGAAGGCCGGAACACCGTTACCGCTGGACAGGCTGATTTGTTACTCCTTTTGGGACGGCGGTTGACCAATGTGGTTTAAGGTTGCCGGAGGTGGAAGCTGCGAAGCAGGAGGATGCGGAGGCCGTGCGGAACGCCGGAGCGTCTGTGAACCCGCCACCGGACCCCTTTGAGGCAATGCCTCTTCCCTCGGGCCCCGTCCCGCCGGGCGCCCGCGACCCGCGGCTCCCTCCCGGCGTGCAGGGAGCCCGTTCCCAGGGCGGCCCCGGCCTTCCGCCGGGGGTCTCACCCGACATCTTCGGCCCCACCGGGGCCGGAGCATCTCCCGGTCCAGGAGGCCCCGCCGCACCGGCCCGCGGGACGACGCTCCCCCCCGCCCCCCGGCCCCCGCAGCCCTGGCAGATGGCCTCCCCGCCGGAACGCCCCTTCCAGCGTGACGAGCCCACGCTCGTCCGCGGCGGCGACGGAGGGTTCCCGCAACCCGGCGGGCTCCGCTACGAGGAGCCGCCCCCGCGCCGCCGCGGGGCCCGCAGGTTCTTCCTGATCGTCCTCACCGTGCTGTTCGTCGTCGGGCTCGCCTACGCGGTGCCCGCGGTCATCATGTCCGGCAGGATGCTGCCGGGCACCACGGTGCGGGGCATCGACATCGGCGGCCTGACCGCGACCGAGGCGGCCGACAAGCTCAGGGACCGCCTGGCGGGCGAGGCCTCCGGGGAGATGACCCTCCTGGCCGCGGGCAAGCGCTACGACCTCGACCCCGGCAAGGCGGGGCTGGAGTTCGACGTGGTCGCCACCATCAACCAGGCGCCCAGCGACTTCCCCAGCCCCTCCCAGGTCTGGCGGGCCTTCACCGGCACCACCGAGCTGGAGCCCAAGGTCTCCGCCGACTCCGAGAGCATGCGGACCGCGGTCGCGAGCCTGGCCAGGAAGATCGACCTCAAGGTCCGCGAGGGTTCGGTCACGTTCGAGGGCGTCAAGCCCGTCGTCGTGACGCCCCGCGACGGCAGGGAGCTGGAGCGGGAGGCCGCGATCACCGCGATCACGAACGCCTTCCTCGGCCCGTCGAAGGAGGTCCGCCTGCCGGTCTCGGTGATCAAACCGATGGCCGGGCGGGAGGCGGTCGAAAAGGCCGCGGCCGACGCCGGCAAGGCCCTTTCAGGGCCGGTCACCCTGACCTTCGCCGGCAAGCAGGCCCAGCTGCCGGTGGAGACCCTCGCCGCCCACCTGTCCTTCAAGCCGGACGGTTCCGGCGGCATGGAGCCGGAGTTCGACGCCAGGAGCGCGGTCGCCTCCGTGGAGGGCGACCTCGTCGACCCGGTCCTGGCCCCGCGCGACCCCACGTTCCAGATCGTCGGGGGAAAGCCGAAGCTGGTGCCCGGCCGCAGGGGGAAGGGCATCAACGACGAGCGGCTCGCCTCCGACGTGGTCGAGATGATCGCCGGTGACGGCGACCGGACGATCCCGGTGCTCCTGACCACCGTCAAGCCGCGGATGTCCGACGCCGAGGCGCGCAAGCTCGGCATCAAGGAGCGGATCAGCCAGTTCACCACGCCCTACGCGTGCTGCGTGCCCCGGGTCACCAACATCAGGACGATCGCCAGGCTCCTGGACGGCTACCTGGTGAAGCCGGGCGAGACCTTCTCGCTCAACGGCGTCATCGGCCAGCGTGACACGGCCCGCGGCTTCGTCCCCGCCCCCATGATCCAGGGCGGCAGGCTGGTCGACTCGGTCGGCGGTGGCATCTCCCAGTTCGTCACCACCATGTACAACGCGGTGTTCTTCGGCGGTCTCGAGGACGTCCAGCACGTGGCGCACGAGTTCTACATCTCCCGCTACCCGGCCGGGCGCGAGTCCACGGTCTCCTGGCCCGAGCCCGACTTCCGCTGGAAGAACGACTCGCCGTACGGCGTGCTGGTGAAGACCTCCACCAGCGACACCGGGGTGACCGTCGCCTTCTGGAGCACCAAGCGCTACGAGATCGAGTCGATCTCGTCCGAGAGATACGACATCACCCCGTTCAAGGACGAGACCGACAGCGGTCCCGACTGCATCGAGATGGTCGGCCAGAACGGTTTCACGATCGACGTCTGGCGCGTCTTCAAGCAGGACGGCAAGGAGATCAAGCGGGTCAAGAAGACCACGGTCTACCGCCCCGAGCTCAACCTGAAGTGCGTGCCCGAATAGCGGGGCCGCGCCTGCTCCTCACCACGCCTCTCCTTTCCTCCACCCGCTCTCCGGAGTGGCCGGCGGGGCGGCGGCGCGGGTGTGCGGCTGGATAATGCGTCCATGAAGATCTGGGTCCCTTCCAAAGCCGCGGCCGATGTCCTGTGCGACCTCCCGGAAGTGGAGTGCGTCGTCTACGACGGCACGGAGCCGGTGCCCGAGGGCGCGCACGAGGCCGAGGTGTGGATCCCGCCGCTGATGCCGGTGGCGGACCTCCCCGGGCTGCTCGCCCGGATGACCGGCCTGCGGCTGCTGCAGACCGTCACGGCGGGAGTCGACGCCTACCGGCCGCACCTGCGGGAGGGGGTGACGTTGTGCAACGCCAGGGGCGTGCACGACGCGGGCACCGCCGAGTGGGTGGTGGGAGCGATGATCTCCGTGCTCCGGGAGTTCCCCGGGTTCGTCCGTGCCCAGCTCCGGGGCGAGTGGACCTATCACCACACCGGGGTGCTGGCCGACTCCACGGTCCTGGTCGTCGGCTACGGCTCGATCGGCGAGGCGCTGGAACGGCGGCTCGACGGTTTCGAGGTCGACGTCGTCCGGGTGGCCAGGACCGCCAGGCCGGGTGTGCACGGCCTGGACGAGCTGCCCGGCCTGCTGCCCGGGGCGGACGTGGTGGTGCTGCTCGTCCCCTCGACACCCGAGACCACCGGGATGGTGGACGCCGGGTTCCTGGCCGCGATGAAGGACGGCGCCCTCCTGGTGAACGCGGCCAGGGGCCCGGTGGTCGACACGGACGCGCTCGTCGCCAAGCTGCGGGGCGGCCGGATCCTCGCCGCGCTCGACGTCACCGCCCCCGAACCCCTGCCCGCGGACCACCCGCTGTGGACGGCGCCGGGAGTTCTCATCACCCCGCACGTCGCGGGCAGCAATCCGGCCTCGGTACGGCGCACGCTGAAGCTGCTCCGCTCCCAGCTGCTGCGCTACCTCGCGGGCGAGCCGCTCAAAAATGTGATCACGGGTTCGTACTGACCGGCAAAGGAATCCGGACCGTGGCTGCCTCGTGACCTGCGGTGCGTACCGTCGGTTAAAAGTGATCTCCGTGGCTCGCGCGGTTATCAGATCGGTGACGACTACGGCGTTGTCGCCCCTCGCGCGGACCGGACGGCACACACTGGCCCTGTGCCGGTGCGAGCGCCGAGGACGAAGGACGACGCGCTCACGCCGGCAGCGCGAGTGCGGCGAGCAAGGGATGCTGCGAAAGCGAAACACATCGACGAGACACACCAAACGACACTGATGGGCAGACGACATTGATCCGCTGGCGTGACCCCCGGGTACCGCTGACCGCCGCCGCCATAGGCGTGGTGGGGCTCGTTGCCGCTCTGGTCAGCGGCGCTCCCGCAGTGGTCGTCGAGGCGGTGGCGGGCGTCGTCACCGCCGCGGCCGCCGCGGGCTCGTTGTTCACCGCCGCCTCCAAGGTGATCGACCGGCGCAGGGCGCTGGCCTGGCGCTGGCTGGCCGGGGGTTCGCTCACCTGGCTGGCCGGGGTGGGGGTGCGGCCGATCGCGGACGGCGCGCCCTTCGTGGTGACCTTCGCCGACCTGGTGCTCCTGGCCGGTACGGCCATGATCGCGGTCGGCACCGCGCTGTCGGCGGCCAGGCCCGCGCGCGGGCACGCCCTGCTGCGCGACCTCGCCGACTCCTACGTGTGCGCCGCCGCCATCCTGGTGATCCTCTGGGTGTCGCTGGTGGGCCCGGTCTACGGCGACGCCGGTGACGCGGGCGACGCCGCGGTCAGCTTCGCCTCGCCGCTGTTCTGCCTGATCCTCGCCTGCGTCGTGGGCCCCGCGGTGGTGCCGATCCGGCGGTCGGCCTGGCCGGTCGGCCTGGCCGCGCTGGCCGTGCTCGCCACCGTCGCGACCTCTGAGACGATCACCGCGCTCGCCCGGGTGAGCGGAGACACGCCGTCCCTGACCTGGGTGTGGCTCGCCCCCGCCGCGTTCCTGGTGCTCGCCGCGGTCCCGTGGAGCGGGCCCGCGACCCGGCCGCCCGAGCCCGCGGACGACGAGCCGTCCGTCCGCGAGAGCACGTCGTCGCTGATCGCGGCCGTGCCGCTGTTCCTCGTCGGCGTGGCCACCGTCGTGGTGCTCCTCCGCGTGATCAGCGGCGGGGTGCACGGCCCGCCGGCGGTCCTGGCCTCGGTGTGCGCGTCGATCGTCGCCGTCCTGCTGGTACGCCTGTTCGTGACGCTGCTGGAGACCGGGCGGCTGCGGAGCCTGCTCCATCTCGGCGAGCGGCAGCTGCACGACCTCGCCGAGAGCGCCGGGGACGTGGTCATGCTGTGCGACTACGACGGCGTGGTGCGGCAGATCGGCGAGGGCGTCGAGATCACGTACGGCTACCGCCCCGACGACCTGGTCGGCGGGAGGATCTTCGATTACATCCATCCCGAGGACGTGCCGGGAATCCAGGCGGCGCTGAGCGCGATGAGCCTGGAGGAGGAGGCCGAGGAGGGGCCGGGCGCGTGCATGGTCGCCTGCCGGGTCCGGGCCTCCGACGGGACCTGGCGGCCGGCCGAGTCGGTGGCCACCCGGCACGTGCGCGGCGAGGACCTGCTGCTCGTCACCACCCGCGACATCAGCGACCAGGAGGCCCTGCGCAGCCAGGTCGCCCACCTCACCTTCCACGATGGCATCACCGGCCTGCCCAACCGGGCCTACTTCGAGGAGCGCACCCGGGAGGTGCTGGCCCGTCCGGGCACGTGCAACGTCGCGGTGGTCTTCCTGGACCTGGACGGCTTCACCGCGGTGAACGACTCGGTGGGTCACGCCAGCGGCGACTACCTGCTCGGCCAGGCGGCCCGCAGGCTGCGCGCCGCCGTACGGACCGACGACACCCTCGCGCGCTGGGGCGGTGACGAGTTCGCGGTGCTGCTGGAGGCGCCGGTCGACGCCCAGACGGCGGTCGACCTGGCCGAGCGGCTGGTCCGCACGGTCTCGTCCGAGCCGTTCCGGGTGGCCGACCGCGACATCGCGCTGACCGCGAGCGTCGGGGTGGCCTTCGCCGCCGACGACGTCTCCTCCGCCGACCTGATCCGCAACGCCGACGTGGCGATGGCGAGGGCGAAGGAGCTGGGCGGGCGCCGGGTCGAGGTGTTCGCCGCGCACATGCACGCCGACGTGGTGCGGCGCCTGGAGCTCGCCGCCGACCTGCAGCGGGCCCTGCTGGAGAACCAGTTCGCGATCGAGTACCAGCCGGTGGTCGACCTGGCCACCTCGCGCGTCACCGCCGTCGAGGCGCTGGTGCGCTGGTGCCGGGGCGGCGAGTTCGTCCCGCCGGAGCAGTTCCTCGGCCCGGCCGAGGACACCGGCCTGATCGTCCCGCTGAGCGAGTGGATCCTGCGCGAGTCCTGCCGGGAGGTGGCCGCCTGGCGCGCCTCCGCCTGGGAGATCGGGCTCTCGCTCAACCTGTCGGCCCGGCAGATCATGGCGCCGCGCTTCGTGGAGACCGTCGAGGCGGCCCTGGTCGAGAGCGGGCTGCCGCCCAGCGCGCTGACCCTGGAGGTCATCGAGGAGATGCTGGTCGAGGACGCGGAGGAGACCATCACCCGGCTCTCCGAGCTGCGCGCCCTCGGGGTCCGGCTCGCCATCGACGACTTCGGCACCGGTTACGCCTCGCTGGCGTTCCTGCGGCAGCTTCCGGTCGACATGATCAAAATTGACCCGTCCTTCGTGTCCGGGCTCGGCCGTGACGAGACGCTGACCCTGCTGACCCGCACGATCGTGCGGCTCGGTCACGACCTGGGGCTGATCGTCGTCGCCGAGGGCATCGAGCGGCCCGAGCAGCTGGAACTGCTGCGCGAGATGGGCTGCACCCGCGGTCAGGGGTTCCTGGTGGCGCGCCCGATGGCCGCGCGCGGCGTCGACTCGCTGATGCGCACCAGCCTCTCCAGCCTCGGCACTCCCGCGTGACCTCGCATCTCGGACTCTGAGATATGTGTCCCATGAATTTGACGCGGGGGTGCCGCGTCGGCCATGGTGGAGCCATGCAGCTTCACCGTGGGATTCTCGTAGTACTTCGCCGGCGCGCGGGCCGATAGCCGAAGCACTACGACCTGCGCGCCGCCCCAGCTCCGCCGACCAGGCGGAATGGGGCATTTTTTATGCCATTACGCATGCTCAGCCACAAGGAACGAGCCGATGACCGAACAGATGACAGGAGCCCAGGCCCTCGTGAGGGCGCTGGAGCACGTCGGGGTCGACACCGTGTTCGGGATCCCGGGCGGCGCGATTCTCCCCGCCTACGATCCGCTCTACGACTCGGTCAAGGTCCGGCACGTGCTTGTACGGCACGAGCAGGGCGCGGGTCACGCGGCCCAGGGCTACGCGCAGGCCACCGGCAGGGTCGGGGTCTGCATGGCGACCAGCGGTCCCGGCGCGACCAACCTGGTCACCCCGATCGCCGACGCGTACATGGATTCGGTCCCGATGGTCGCGATCACCGGCCAGGTGGCCAGCAACGCCATCGGCACGGACGCCTTCCAGGAAGCCGACATCTCCGGCATCACCATGCCGATCACGAAGCACAACTTCCTGGTCACCGACCCGAACGACATTCCCAGGACGATCGTGGAGGCCTTCCACATCGCCTCGACGGGGCGTCCGGGGCCGGTGCTGGTCGACATCGCCAAGGACGCGCTCCAGGCGAAGATGACGTTCGAGTGGCCGGTGGTCATGCAGCTGCCGGGCTACCGGCCGGTGACCCGGCCGCACTCCAAGCAGATCCGCGAGGCGGCGAAGCTGATCGTCGAGGCCAGGCGGCCCGTCCTCTACGTGGGCGGCGGCGTGCACCGGGCGGGGGCGTCGGCGCAGCTGCTGGAGTTCGCCGAGCTGACCGGCATCCCGGTGGTCACCACGCTGATGGCCCGGGGCACCTTCCCCGACAGCCACCCGCAGCACATGGGCATGCCCGGCATGCACGGCTCGGTGTCGGCGGTCGGCGCGCTGCAGAGGTCCGATCTGATCATCGGGCTCGGCGTCCGTTTCGACGACCGCGTCACCGGCCAGCTGTCCACCTTCGCGCCGCACGCGAAGGTCGTCCACGCGGACATCGACCCGGCGGAGATCTCCAAGAACCGGCACGCGGACGTCCCGATCGTGGGTGACTGCAAGGAGGTCCTCTCCGACCTGATCAGCGTGGTGCGCAACGAGGAGCGCAAGGGCGACTACGCCGACTGGTGGACGGCGCTCAACGCCTACAGGGCGACCTACCCGCTGGGCTACACCGAGTTCGAGGACGGCTCCCTCGCCCCGCAGTACGTCATGGAGCGGCTGGGCGCGCTCGTCGGCCCGGACGCGATCTACACCGCGGGCGTCGGCCAGCACCAGATGTGGGCCGCGCAGTTCATCGGTTACGAGAACCCCGGCACGTTCATCAACTCCGGCGGCGCGGGCACGATGGGCTTCGCCCTGCCTGCGGCGATGGGCGCCAAGATGGGCCGCCCCGACACCACGGTCTGGGCCATCGACGGCGACGGCTGCTTCCAGATGACCAACCAGGAGCTCGCCACCTGCACCATCGAGGGCGTGCCGATCAAGGTCGCGATCATCAACAACGGTAACCTGGGCATGGTCAGGCAGTGGCAGACGCTGTTCTACAACCAGCGTTACTCCAACACCGACCTGCAGACGGTCCGCCGGATCCCCGACTTCGTCAAGCTCGCCGAGGCGTACGGTTGCGTGGGGCTGCGGTGCGAGCGCCCGGAGGACGTGGACGCGACGATCAAGAAGGCCATGGAGATCAACGACGTGCCGGTGGTCATCGACTTCGTGGTGCACCAGGACGCCATGGTGTGGCCGATGGTCGCCGCCGGGACCAGCAACGACGAGATCAAGTTCGCGCGCGACATGGCGCCCGTCTGGGACAGCGAGGACTAGGCATGAGCAGGCACACGCTCTCCGTGCTGGTGGAGAACAAGCCGGGCGTGCTCGCGCGCGTCGCGTCACTGTTCAGCCGCAGGGGGTTCAACATCGACTCGCTGGCGGTCGGGCCGACCGAGCACGCGGACATCTCCAGGATGACCATCGTGGTCAACGTCGCCGACCTGCCGCTGGAGCAGGTCACCAAGCAGCTCAACAAGCTCGTCAACGTGCTGAAGATCGTGGAGCTCGACCCGGCGCAGTCGGTGCAGCGCGAGCTCACCCTGATCAAGGTGCGGGCCGACGCGGAGAACCGGTCCAGCGTGCTGGAGCTGGTCAACCTGTTCCGGGCACGCTGCGTCGACGTCTCCTCGGACGCGGTGACCATCGAGGTCACCGGCACGCCGGACAAGCTGCAGGCCTTCATCAAGGTCCTGGAGCCGTTCGGCATCAAGGAGCTTGTCCAGTCGGGCATGGTGGCCATCGGCCGCGGAGCCCGTTCCATCACCGACCGTTCTCTCCGGGCCCTGGACCGGACCGCGTAACGCGTACGAGAAACCCGAAAGGTTAAGCAAGTGACTGAGATCTTCTACGACGACCAGGCCGACCTGTCGATCATCCAGGGCCGGCACGTCGCCGTTCTGGGATACGGCAGCCAGGGCCACGCCCACGCGCTCTCGCTGCGCGACTCCGGCGTGGACGTCCGGGTGGGTCTGCCCGAGGGTTCCAAGAGCCGGGAGAAGGCGGAGGCCGACGGCCTGCGCGTGCTCACCCCCTCGGAGGCCGTCGAAGAGGCCGACCTGACCATGATCCTCGCGCCGGACCACATCCAGCGCCACCTGTACGCCGACCACGTGGCCCCGAACCTGGTCGAGGGCGACGCGCTCTTCTTCGGGCACGGCCTCAACATCCGCTACGGCCTCATCGAGGCTCCCGAGGGCGTGGACGTGGCCATGGTCGCTCCCAAGGGCCCCGGCCACCTCGTGCGCCGCCAGTACACGGCGGGTCGCGGCGTGCCGTGTCTCGTCGCGGTGGAGAAGGACGCCAGCGGAAACGCCCTGGAGCTCGCGCTGTCGTACGCCAAGGGCATCGGCGGCACCCGCGCCGGCGCGCTGAAGACGACCTTCAAGGAGGAGACCGAGACCGACCTGTTCGGTGAGCAGGCCGTGCTGTGCGGCGGCGTGTCCGAGCTGATCAAGGTCGGTTTCGAGACCCTGATCGAGGCGGGCTACCAGCCCGAGGTCGCCTACTTCGAGTGCCTGCACGAGATGAAGCTGATCGTCGACCTGATGTACGAGGGCGGCATCTCGAAGATGTACTGGTCGGTCTCCGACACCGCCGAGTACGGCGGCTACTCCCGCGGCCCGCGCATCGTGACGCCGGAGACGAAGAAGGAGATGCAGCGCATCCTCGCCGAGATCCAGTCCGGCGAGTTCGCCAAGGAGCTGGTGGAGGAGTTCGACGGCGGCCAGAAGAAGTTCACCGCCTACCGCGAGGAGATCGCCGAGCACCCGATCGAGAAGACCGGTGCCAAGCTCCGCCCGATGATGAGCTGGCTCAAGTAACGGCGCCCGGTCTCACAGCGCTCGGATTCACAGCGCTCGATTCGCGGCGTTCAGGTCACCGGGGTCAGGTGGCCGCGCTCGGGGAGAGCAACGGCCCGTGCCCCCCGCGACGAGTTCACGTCGCGGGGGGCACGGGCCGTTTTCCGTCAGGTGCCTTCCGGGTGCCGGTGGGGGACCGGCGGCCCGGGGTGCCTAGTGCCTGGCGAAGTTCTGGGTCCAGTAGATGCCCCGGGAGCTGTTGGCCACGCCCACCCCGAGGTGGGTGTAGGCGCAGTTCACGATGTTGGCCCGGTGGCCGGAGCTGTTCATCCAGGCGGTGACCACCTCGGCCGGGGTGCGCTGGCCCATCGCGATGTTCTCGGCCCAGGCCCGCATCGGGCTGAACCCGCTCGCCTTGATCCGGTCGGTCATGTCGCGGCCGTCCTGCGAGGTGTGGCTGAAGTAGTTCTTGGCCGCCATGTCGTCCGAGTGGCCCTGCGCGGCCGAGCGCAGCTGCGGGTCGGAGACGAGCGGGCCGCAACCGTTCTTCTGCCGCTCGACGTTGGTCAGGCGCACCACCTCCTCGGACAGGGAGGAGCCCGGCGCCGAGCTGGGAGCCGGGGTGGGGGTGGTGCTGGCCGAGGGGGTCGGCGCCGGAGTCGGCTTGGTGGTGCCGGTCGGGGTGGGGGTCGGGGTGCTGGGGGAGCAGCCGAGCCTGACGGGCTTGGAACGGCCGTTGTTGCCCCGGTAGTCGGTGACGACGGCGTAGTAGACGCCGGGGGCACAGCGCAGCTTCACCGTCACCCGTCCGTTGGTCCCCTGCCGGGACGCGCTCTTGACGATCGGGTCGGTTCCGGGGACGGCGCGCTTGATGCGGATGCGGACCAGGGCGGTGTCGTCGCAGCCCAGCCGCGCGGCGGAGGCCTGGATCCGTCCGGCGGCGTTGACGTACGGCTTGGCGGCGTACACACGGCACTCGGCCTGGGGAGCGGCCGCGGCGTGAGCCGTGGCGATCGGCGTGCTGAGGGCCGCCAGGCTCCCGAGGCAGAGAAGTGCCCCTAGCGGTCTGCGCATGTCGGTTCCTCCAGTTGGTTAGGCGCTGGATGGACTCCGCATTCTGTCGGGGACGGATCGCTCTTGTCAGCAAATTCCGGACATTAACTGTGGGTTCCAGGTAAACCAGAGTGGCGGCAGAGGCGTCGGGGGTCGATGGTGCTCGGGTCGCGCTTCAGCCCGCTTAATCCCGATATTTCCGTTTATGGGCAGCCTGAGCTGGATGTATGCCACGTGGATGGAGGGCCTGCCGCCGGATCGCGCGGGACGGACGGCGGTCCCGTCGCCCGGCACCCCCGGCCGGGTGGAGCCGAAATATTCTCGCCTTTCGCGGGCCGCCCCTCCTCGGGACCTACCGGGCGCCCACTCGCTGCGATTGAATGTGGCATGGTCTCCCCGGCGCCCTCCCCCGCCGTCGTCACCGTGTCGCGCGGCGTGCGCGTCGGCTACGGTATCGGCTCCGTCTGCACCGCCACCTTCTCCACGGTCCCCGGACTGCTGCTGCTCTTCTACATGACGAACGTGCTCGCGGTTCCCGCCTGGATCGCCGGCGTCGTGGTCTTCCTGCCCAAGCTCTGGGACATGTTCATCAACCCCTGGGTGGGCCAGCGCTCCGACCGGACGGTCTCCCGCTTCGGCGCCCGCCGCCCCTGGATGCTCCTGGGTGCGGTCACCCTGCCGGTGACGTTCGCCCTCACCTTCGCGGGTCCCCCGCTCACCGGTGTCCAGGCCGCCCTGTACGTCGCCTTCTTCTACTTCCTCACCGCGACGGCCTACGCCTTCTACGAGGTTCCGTACAAGGCGATGCCGGCGGAGATGACCGACGACTACCACGAGCGCTCCTCGCTCCTGCAGTGGAAGATGGTCTTCGTCGGCCTGGGGATCCTGCTCTCCGGGGCCGGCGCGCCGGCGATCGCGGGCACCGACGTCTCCGGCCACCGGACCATGGGGCTGCTCATCGGCGCCGTGCTGCTGGTGTCGATGCTCGCCGCCTTCTTCGGCACGGCCCGCGCCCCGGTGATCGCGCGGGCCGAGGCGGAGCCGTCGATCGCCGCCCAGTTCGCCGCCGCCCGCTCGAACAAGACGTTCATGGTGCTGCTCGGCTTCAGCTGCGCCCAGATGTTCGCGGCCGGTGTCATGCTGGCCGGCGCCCCGTACTTCGCCACCTACACGCTGGGCGACCCGACGGCGACCACCACGCTTTTTTTGGGCATCGTCGGCCCGCTGCTGATCACCATGCCGCTCTGGGTCTGGCTGTCCAAGCGCTACGACAAGCGCGGCGCGATGGTCCTGTCGTCGGCGCTGTTCCTGGCCGGCGCCGCCGGGATGGCCTTCTCCGGCCCGCTCGGTTCGGCGTACGCGCACGCGTGCGTGCTCCTCGTCGGCGTCGGCTACGCGGGGTTCCAGCTGCTGCAGTTCTCGATGCTCTCCGACGTGATCGTCCACGACGCCCTGGTCACCGGCAAGCGCCGGGCCGGGGTGTTCACCGGGCTCTGGACGGCCGCGGAGACCGTGGTCTTCGCGTTCGGCGCGCTCGTGCTCGGCTGGCTGCTGGCCGCGACCGGGTTCGTCGAGTCCGACCCCTCGACGCCGGTCGCGCAGCCCGAGTCGGCGACCACGGCGGCTCTGTACGGCTCGACGCTGCTGCCCGCGATCCTGATGGGAGTCAGCATCCTGCTGACCATGCGCTACACCCTGACTGCGGCGAAGATCAAGGAGGCCCAGGGCGCCGCCGCCGAGACCCCGGTCGGCACCGTCGAGGCCCAGGAGGGCTGAGGCCGTTCCCGCCCGGAGGCCGCGCCACGGTCCGAGGTGATCGTGTCGCGGTTCGAGGCGACCGTGGCGCGGTCCGGGGCGGCCTGGGCGCGGCCGGTCAGAGCATCTGGGGTGTGATCATCAGGAAGCCGCAGTCCCCGAAGGAGACGACGTCGCCCGGCCGGACCTTGGCCGGGCCGACCAGGCGCCAGTCGTTCAGCCGGGTGCCGTTCAGCGAGCCGAGATCGACCAGGACCCAGCCCTCCTCGTCGCGGCGCAGCTCGGCGTGCACCCGGGAGACGGTCAGGTCGGCGAGGACCAGGTCACAGGCGGAGCCCCGGCCCACCACGTAGCGGGTCCTGCCGTCACCGGGCAACGCGAGCCGGGGCAGCCTGGGGCGTCGCCAGGCCGACTCCACACGCTTGGTGAAGTCGGAGGCGGAGGCGACGGCCTCGGTGACCATGCGGCGGAACCGGCCACGTTGCGGCAGGTCGGCGACCAGGTTGTCGAGCTCGCCCTGGTTGCGCGCACGCAGGGCCATGTCGACGCGGCCGAGGAAGGTGTCGTGCGACAGGCGCCCCTCGACGGCACGGTCACGCAGCTCGTTGATCGCGCGATCGCGGTCCCCGTCGGAGGCGCGGGCCGGGGGATGCGTCGAGCTCATCCTCCGAGTATCGGCCCCAGGGGCGGAACCTGTCCAGAATATGCAGATCTCTTGCCTCATGGATACTGCGTATGCATACTCAGTATCCATGGCGATCCGACAGGGGCTCCTGGCCCTGCTGAGTCAGGGGCCTCGTTACGGCTACCAGTTGCGTGCCGAGTTCGAGACGTCGACAGGGGCGACCTGGCCGCTCAACATCGGCCAGGTCTACACGACGCTCTCCCGCCTGGAACGCGACGGCCTGGTGAGCCCCGGTGAGCAGGACGAGCAGGGCCGGGTCGTCTACTCGATCACCGAGGCCGGTCTGGCCGAGATGGGGCGATGGTTCGGCACCCCCGTCGCCCAGTCGGACCGGCCCCGGGACGAGCTGGTCATCAAGCTCGCCCTGGCGGTCACCGCCGCCGCGGACGTGCGGCCGATCATCCAGGCCCAGCGCACCGCGACCATGCGCACGCTGCAGGCGTTCGTCCAGGCCAGGCGCGCGAGCGCCGAGAGCCCCGCCCAGCGGCTGGTGCTCGACTCGATGATCTTCCAGGCCGAGGCCGAGCAACGCTGGCTCGACCACTGCGAGGCCGTGCTCACGGCCTCCCCCCGGCCACGGAGGCCCGCGGACGCGGAACACCCGAACGCAGAGGTCCCGGACACGGAACCCCCGGACACAGGATCTTCACGCGCGTGATCTCCCGACGCGTGATCCCCTGAGGCAGGAGACGGACAGTTGACATCTTTTCCACAACCACAGCCAGGGACCCGCACACCGGGGGGACCCAGATGACCTTCGACCCGGTCGTCCGGCTCGCGGACGTGACCCGCACGCACGGCGACGGGCCCCGGACCGTGGCGGCGCTGCGCGGGGTGAGTCTCGACGTCGGCGCCGGAGAGCTCGTCGCGGTGATGGGCCCCTCGGGGTCCGGCAAGTCCACCCTGCTCAACCTCGCCGGGGGCCTC
Source organism: Streptosporangium sp. G12 (assembly GCF_052983175.1). Lineage (NCBI taxonomy): Bacteria > Bacillati > Actinomycetota > Actinomycetes > Streptosporangiales > Streptosporangiaceae > Streptosporangium > Streptosporangium sp. G12. Next base: position 194,550 of record NZ_JBRIQO010000002.1, read on the forward strand.
GACCTGCCCACCTCGGGCTCCGTGGTCGTGGAGGGCACGCCGCTGGCGAGCCTGCCGGCCGGGGAACTGGCCGGGCTCCGGCGCAGGCACGTGGGCTACGTCTTCCAGGACCTCAATCTGATCCCCTCGCTCACCGCGCTGGAGAACGTGACCCTCCCGCGCGAGCTGGACGGGATCGCCTTCAAAAACGCCCGCAGCGAGGCGATGGAGGTGCTCGCCGAGGTCGGCCTCGGCGAGGTCGCCGGCCGCTTCCCCGACGAGATCTCCGGTGGCCAGCGGCAGCGGGTCGCTATCGCCCGCGCGCTGGTGGGGGAGCGGCGGCTGATCCTGGCCGACGAGCCCACCGGCGCGCTCGACACCCCGACCGGCGACGACATCCTCCGGCTCCTGCGCACCCGCTGCGACGCGGGAGCCGCCGTGCTGCTCGTCACCCACGAACCCCGCTACGCCGCCTGGGCCGACCGGGTGGTCTTCCTGCGCGACGGCGAGATCGCCGACTCCACCGCCGCCCCCCTGGAGAGCGCCCGATGAGCGGGCGGCCGGACACGCGCGGCGCGTTCACGGGCCCGCGGCGGGCGGGGGCGGCCGCGTGAGCGCGATCATCGCCGCCCTGCGCCTCTCCCGCCGGGAGATCGGTCGGGCCAGGGGGCGCAGCGCACTCATCATGGTCATGATCGGCCTGCCGGTCCTGCTGCTCACGGCGGGCCTGACCTGGCAGGCCACCGGGGACGTCACGCTCAGGGAAGGGCTGGACTGGAACATCGGCGCGGCCGACGCGCACGTGCGGGGTACGGCCTTCGACAGGCCGGTGCGGCAGAGCGCCGGCGCCGAGATCTTCCACGCGGCGGGCCGCGGCGTCAAGCAGCGGGCCCTCACCGAACAGGAGGTCCTCACCCTCTTCGGGCCGGGCAGTCGCGCGATCCCCCTGCGCGGCCTCTGGACCGGCTACGAGGCGGCCGGCGCCTACCGGGAGGCCGAACTCCGGGAGATCGACCTGCACGACCCGATCACCACGGGCATGTACACGCTCCGGTCAGGGCGCCTGCCGCGGGTGGCGGGGGAGGTCGCGGCAGGCGCCGCGCTGGGGCTGCGGGAGGGGAGAACCCTGACCCTGACCGGTACGAGCACCGCCGTCACCGTGGTCGGCGTCGTCGAGTCCCAGAGCGAGCCCGAAAGCCTCGAGATCGTCGCGCCTCCGGGGACCGCGCTCGACGACACCGGGAAGGCCGGTACGAGCTGGCTCGTCGATACCTCCGCCCCGGTCTCCTGGCAGCGGGTTCGCGAGATCAACCAGCACGGTGTCAGGGTCCTCTCGCGAGCGGTGGTCAACGATCCGCCTTCCGCGGGGAACGGTCCGGAGGATCCGTTCCCCCACGTGTCGGTGCGGACGTCGGACGTCGTGATGGCCGTCCTGGGCGTGGTCATCGTCGTGCTGGAGGTCGTCTTCCTGGCCGGACCGGCGTTCGCCGTCGGCATCCGGCGACGCCGGCGCGAACTCGCGCTGATCACCGCGCAGGGCGGCTCGCCCCGCCACCTGCGCGGCGTCGTCCTCGCGGACGGGCTCACCCTCGGGCTCGCGGCCTCCCTGCTCGGAGCCGCGGGCGGGATCGGGATCGGCGCGGCCGCCGCGCCGTTCGTCCACCGCGGCCCCCTGGAGGTGCCCGCCGGCCTGGTCGCGCTCGCCGTGCTTCTGGGGGTGGTGAGCGCGCTGCTCGCGGCGGTCGTCCCCGCCGTCCAGGCGTCACGGGCCGCCGTGGCGGAGGTGCTGGCCGGTCGCCGGAGCCGGGCGAGGGAACGTCGTGGCCTGCCGGTGCTGGGAGTGGTGCTCCTGGCGGTGGCGATGGCGGTCATCCTTCTCGGCGCCACCTTCCTGCAACGGTGGGATCAGCGCGTGCCGTGGCAGCCGATCAGCATGCTGCTGGGCGCGGTGCTCGGGCAGCTCGGGCTGATCCTGCTGACGCCGTGGCTGGTCGGCGTCGCCGCGCGCCTGGCCGCGCGGCTGCCGCTGCCGTTCCGGATGGCCGCCAGGGACGCCGCGCGCAACCGTGGCCGCACGGCCCCCGCCGTGGCCGCGGTGCTCGTCGCGACCGCCGTCTTCGCCACCGTGGCGGTGATGGTTTCCAGCCAGACCGCCCGGGCGCGGGAGCGCTACATGCCCCAGTACGTGGGGGGAAGCACCGTCGTGTCCTCCTACGCGGCCAATCCCGCGGTCTGGCGGGAGATCAAGAAAGTCGTCACCTCCGCCCTGCCCGGAGTGCCGTTGATCGAGGTGGGAAAGTTCGCCGGGCCCGGCTCGCGACCTGTCAACCTCGTGGTCCAGCCCGGCTGCGCGAGGGATTGCGGGGTGTTCCTCTCCCGCGCGTTGTTCCGCCCCCCGCCGATAGGCGGCGCCGACCTGGTCCGCTATTTCCTGCGTGGTCCCGATCCCGCCGCCGAGACCGCTCTCGCCGCGGGCAAGGCGGTGGTGTTCGACCCGAGGGTGTTGCGCGACGGGAAGCTGGTCTTCACGACCGAGGTCACGAAACGCGTCACGCACTCGGTGCCCGCCGTCGTCCGGCGGCCCCCGGGCGAGCCGCTGGTGACCGCGGTACTACCCGTCTCGTTGGCGGCCGAGCTGGGCCTCGCCGTCCGCCACGACACCCTCGTCGCCGATCCGGCCGCGGTGAGTACGACGCCGCAGCAGGAGGAGCGACTGAACGCCGCCGTCCGGGAGGTCAGCTCCACCACCGCCGCCGAGGTCGAGCGGGGTTTCCGCGGCGACGACATGGCGACGCTCCTCGCCTTCGCCGCCGGCGCGTCGGTCCTCGTTCTCGGGGGCACGTTCGCGGCGACCGGCCTGGCCGTGGCGGAGGGCCGTCCCGACCGCGCCACGCTGGCGGCGGTGGGGGCGGCGGGCCGCGTCCAGCGCCTTCTCGTCGCCGGACAGGCCGCGTTCGTCTCCGGCCTGGGGGTGGGGGCGGGGACGTTCGTCGGGCTGGTCGCCGGGGTGGCGAGCGTCTTCAGCGGGTTCTACCGCACCCGGGCCTCCGGGATCGGAACGGTGAACGACATGCCGTCCGACCTGGTCACCCTCGTGGTCGACGTGCCCTGGCTCGTGGTGGCGGGCGTGCTGGTCGGCCTGCCCCTGCTGACCGCGCTGCTGGCCGGGCTGTGCGTCCGGACGAGGGTGGTGCTCACCCGCCGCCTGACCTGACCCGCCGTTCCGGGCCGTGCCCGGCCTTCGCCCGGCGCTCCGGGGGCGGCCGGGCATCGGCGCGCGTACGCGGGATCCGGATGGCGGTGATCAGGCCGGATCGCGAGACCTCCCCATCGGCACGCCCCGGCCCGCCACCGCCCGGCCGGTCGGGGCGCTCAGTCGGTGACGTCGGCGCAGACCACGTGGGCGCCCAGCTCGACCATCCGCTGCTCGCTGCGCGCGTCGGCGACCCTGGCCATCAGGATCGGCGCCTCGCTCGCGGCGAGCTGCGGCAGCCGGGCGCGCACCCCGCGATGGATGTCCCTGACCACGTCCTCGGCCGCCGACATGTGCACCTTCACGTGCAGCATGATTCCCGGCGCGCCCGAGGAGGTGCTGGCCTCGGAGATCCACACGTGGTGGACGAGCGGATAGTCGACGAGCAGCTGCGAGATCGCGGCGCGCAGCGCGGGCAGGATCGGGTGGTCGCACCGGCGGTATCCCGGGTCCACCATCTGCATCGGGCCCGACAGGTGCGGCCGGGGCGCCGGGATCCACGGCTGGGAGGGCGCGGCGGGCACCGGCGCTCTCGGCGGGCGCGCGGGCGCGGGACGCGAGACCGTGGCCATCGCCCCGGTCGCGTACGCCGTCGGCGCCGCGCTCGACAGCGCGGGCGTGGGGCCGCTGCGCGTCGAGAGCAGGTAGCGCTGGAGATCCTCGATCGGCACGGCCGCGGCCGCAGGGCCCGCCGCGTCGATCACGATCTCCCGCACGCCGGTGACGCGCTGGATGTCGAGGATGGTGTCGGCGTCGCACGCCGACAGCGAGTGGCTGCCACGGTGCCGCGCGTAGGTGTCCGCCGAGGTGTAACCGAGCAGGACACGATCACCGGCCTGGGTCGTGCCGAGCACGACGGAGCGGTCGGGTCGCACGGCAACCAGGAGTCCCCATTCGGCCAGCGCCGCAAGCAGCCGGTGCGGGTCGCCGTGCTGCGCGAGCACGTTGCCGAGAGCGGGGTTCCCGATGCTCATATGAGGAACGATAGGTAGTGGACCACGGCTTATCAGGGTAATCGCGAAGTTTTCCTGGGATCAATACCAACTTGAATTTTGGGTGCATGAGATCTGTCAAGGACGGGTAACCGCCTCATGGGTCGCGGAGCCCTCTCGCGTCCCGCGAGCCTCCCAGGGCTTCCGGAAGGCCTCGGAAGGCGCCCGGGACGGCGTGGGGCGTCTCGGATCGCGGGACACTCGTGAACGCGTTCACAAGCGCCGATAGACTACGTGAGGTCCGTGCACCCCTCACCGCCTAGTAAGGATCCAGCCTGTGAACAAGCCCGTCGTACTGGTCGCTGAGGAACTTTCCGAGGCCGGTCTCGCGGTTCTGGGCGCGGACTTCGAAGTCCGCCACACCGACGGCGCCGACCGTGCCCAGTTCCTGCCCGCCCTCGCCGACGTGGACGCGCTCATCGTGCGCAGCGCCACGCAGGTCGACGCCGAGGCGATCGCCAACGCTCCCAGGCTCCGTGTCGTCGCCCGCGCCGGCGTCGGCCTGGACAACGTCGACGTGGAGGCGGCCACCAAGGCCGGAGTCATGGTCGTCAACGCGCCCACCTCCAACATCACCAGCGCCGCCGAGCACACCGTCGCCCTCATCCTCGCCTCCGCCCGCAACGTCGCCCAGGCGCACTCCGCGCTCAAGGGCGGCGAGTGGAAGCGCTCGAAGTACACCGGCGTGGAGCTCGACGAGAAGGTCGTCGCGATCCTCGGCCTCGGCAAGATCGGCCAGCTGGTCGCGCAGCGCCTCCAGCCGTTCGGCGTCGAGCTGATCGCCTACGACCCCTACCTGCAGCCGGCCCGCGCCGCGCAGATGGGCGTCCGGCTGGTCTCGCTGGAGGAGGCGCTGAGTGAGGCCGACTTCATCACCGTGCACCTGCCCAAGTCCAAGGAGACCATCGGTCTCATCGGTGACAGGGAGCTCCACACGGTCAAGCCGAACGTCCGCCTCATCAACGTCGCCCGCGGCGGCATCATCGACGAGAACGCCCTCTACTCCGCGATCAAGGAGGGCCGCGTCGCCGGCGCCGGCATCGACGTGTTCCCGAAGGAGCCGGTCACCGACAGCCCGCTCTTCGAGCTCGACCAGGTCGTCGTCACCCCGCACCTGGGCGCCTCCACCCACGAGGCCCAGGAGAAGGCCGGCACCCAGGTCGCGCGCAGCGTGAAGCTCGCGCTCGCCGGGGAGTTCGTGCCGGACGCGGTCAACGTCCAGGGCGGCGCCGTCGCCGAGGACGTCAAGCCGGGCCTGCCGCTGGCCGAGAAGCTCGGCCGGGTGTTCACCGCCCTCGCGGGCGAGGTCGCCACCAAGCTCGACGTCGAGGTGCGCGGTGAGATCGCCTCCCACGACGTCCGGGTACTGGAGCTGGCCGCGCTCAAGGGCGTCTTCACCGACGTGGTCGAGGACTCGGTCACCTACGTCAACGCCCCCCTGCTGGCCAAGGACCGCGGCGTGTCGGTCGAGCTGATCACCAGCTCCGACAGCCCCGACTGGCGCAACGTCGTGACGGTCCGGGGCGTCCTCGCCGACGGCCGCGCGGTCTCGGTCTCCGGCACCCTGGCCGGGCCGAGGCAGATCACGAAGATCGTCGAGGTCAACGGCTACCAGATGGAGATCGAGCCGACCGACCACCTGTCGTTCTTCACCTACACCGACCGCCCCGGCATCGTCGGCGTGGTCGGCCGCATTCTCGGCGACCACTCGATCAACATCGCCTCGATGCAGGTGGCCCGTGACGCCAAGGGCGGCAAGGCGCTCATCGCGCTCACCGTCGACACCGCCATCCCGGCCGAGGTGATCGACCAGATCGGTTCGGAGATCGGCGCCGACAGCGGTCGCTCGGTCGACCTGGCCGACTAGCCGTACCGCCGACGTGGCCGCCGCCCCGGGGACCGGGGCGGCGGCCACGTCTCGTCTCAGCATGTGAGAAGTGCGTACGCCGGGCGAGACGGTTTTCCCGCGGACGGGTAACCTGGAGTCAAATGCGCCAGGTTCTCGTAATTCCTACCTGCCGCGGCGAGGCCTGACAGGGGCAGGCCGGCGACTCGCCGCGGTGTCGTGGCGCATGCCGGCCCCAAGCCCCCGCCGCCGGTCCGTGATCCGGACCCGCGACATCAGGCCTGGTCGGAGTCCCGACCGGAGTCTCGACCACCTTCCTTGCCGGCATGCGACCGAGACGAGATTCGCCATGTACGACATGTATCCCTGGAACCGTCCCGAGGAGACCGAGGACGAGGCCATCGACGCGCTCCAGACCGCTCTGGACCGCAGGGACAACGGCGGTGCTCCCACCCGCTGAACCCGTTCTCTCCACCGCCGGGGTCTCCACGGCCTCCCAGCGGTGATCCGCCGGCGTGTCTCATCCGTCGGTCACGGCTTCGGTCGCGAGCTCGACCCGCTTGGCCAGCTGAACCCCCTGCGGGTCGGGACGCACCGCGCCGACGAAGGATTCGCGACGCCAGGAGTCGAGTTTCTCCTCCTTGACCACGTCGCCGGTCCGCGGGGCGTGAACCATGTAGCCGGGCTTTGTGATCATGCCGACGTGGCCGAGGCCACTGAAGAAGGCCAGGTCACCGGGCTTGAGATTCTCCCAGGTGATCTTTTTGGAGAAGGCGGCGTACTGGTCGTTGGTGACGCGGGGGAGCTTGATCCCGGCTGCGCCGTAGGCGCGGAGCACCAGGCCGGAGCAGTCGAAGCCGCCGTTGCCGGTGCCGCCCCAGACGTAGGGCGTTCCGCGCTTGGACATGGCCCACTTCACGGCTTTCTGCCAGGCGGGCTTGACGGCCGTGGCCTTCAGCGCGTCCTTCAGCGCGGGGGTGTTGAGCGCGGCGGGCCCGGGGGCGGGGGGCGGTGATGCGGCCAGGGCGGCGGTCGAGGTCGCGCACACCGCGGCGCCGGCGACGATCATGGAGGCGGAGATGGACAGGACACGGGGGAGAACTGTGCCGGACAGGGTGATTCCTTCCATAAGGCCGGCCGGGTGAGCTGTCGGGCTCGGGCGTGGAGGCCGCCCTACGGCGCGAGAACGCGCTGATTCGCCCCAAGGAATCCACCTGATGACGGCCGGGAACGCGCTCCGGGGGAGGAGCGGGGTGCCCGGGGTCCGGTAGATCCCGTAAAGAGTGGTTCCCCGGCTCCGTGCGGGCCCGGTAAGGGGATGGCCCGTACGGATTAGGCATTGACGTGAATGGGAGGACCATAACGAAACCTCTCGAAACGGTCAATACCAAGCAAAGATGGACAAAACGATCAGAGGCCTCGTCGGGCGGATGTGTCCGGAGGATGAGACCGGTGTTCGATCACCGAGACGGACCGGTAAGGTGCCTGCATGGATTCGCGTAACATTCGCCTGGCGGTCATCCCCGGGGACGGAATCGGAGTCGAGGTCGTCACCGAGGGGCTGAAGGTCCTCGAAGCGGTCGGCACGAAGGTGGAGACCACCACCTACGACCTCGGTGCCAAGCGCTACCACGAGACCGGCGAGACCCTGCCCGATCCGGTCCTCGACGAACTGCGCGGATACGACGCGATCCTGCTCGGCGCGGTCGGCGACCCCAGCGTGCCCCCGGGCGTCCTGGAGCGCGACCTGCTGCTCAAGCTCCGCTTCCAGCTCGACCACTACGTGAACCTCCGCCCGGTCAAGCTCTTCCCCGGCGTCGAGACGCCGCTGGGCAAGGCCCGTCCCGAGGACATCGACATGGTCGTCGTCCGCGAGGGCACCGAGGGCCCGTACGCCGGTGCGGGCGGCGTCATGCGCCGGGGCACGCCGCACGAGATCGCCACCCAGGAGTCGCTGAACACCGCCCACGGCGTCGAGCGCGTCGTGCGCTACGCCTTCGACAAGGCGCTGGGCCGCCCCCGCAGGAAGCTGACGCTGGTCCACAAGACCAACGTGCTCACCTACGCCGGCGACCTCTGGGCCCGCACCTTCGACCGTGTCGGCCTGGAGTATCCCGACGTCCAGACCGACTACTGTCACGTCGACGCGGCCTCGATGTTCTTCGTCAGCCAGCCGGAGCGCTTCGACGTGATCGTCACCGACAACCTCTTCGGCGACATCCTCACCGACATCGGCGCGGCGATCGCCGGTGGCATCGGCCTGGCGGCCAGCGGCAACGTCAACCCCGACCGCACCGCGCCGAGCATGTTCGAGCCGGTCCACGGCAGCGCCCCCGACATCGCGGGCCAGGGCAAGGCCGACCCGACCGCCACGATCCTGTCGGTCGCCATGCTCCTCGACCACCTGGGCATGGCCGCCGAGGCCGCCAGGGTCGAGCGGGCCGTCGCCGACGACCTGGCCGAGCGGCCGGCCGGCCGGGCCGGCCGGACCACCCACGAGATCGGCGACGACATCACCGCCCGAGTAGCCGGCTGAGGAAGCCGCCCTCCTCGACCCCGACGCGCCTGGCGGCTCACCCGAGCCGCCAGGTGCGTTTTTGTTTCTCCAGCACTGCCGGTTTTCGGCATAGATGGAGTAGTTTCCCGTTACCCGGTCCGACGCAGAATGGACCCAAGGGTAAGCCAGACACCAAGAGAAGGATCCGTGCGATGACCACCGCTCAGAAGCTCAGCTTCGACGTGCAGCTCTCCGACCACGCTCGCACCGCGGCAGAGCGCGAGCAGGTACTGGCGAGCCCGGGGTTCGGTCAGGTCTTCACCGACCACATGATCTCGATCGACTACACCGAGGGACGGGGCTGGCACGACGCCAGGCTCATGCCGTACGGCCCGCTCACCCTCGACCCCGCGACGTCGGTCTTCCACTACGCGCAGGAGCTTTTCGAGGGGCTCAAGGCCTACCGCCAGGAGAACGGCACGATCGTGACCTTCCGGCCCGAGGCCAACGCCGCGCGCTTCAACACCTCCGCGGCGCGGATGGCCATGCCCGAGCTGCCCGAGGAGACGTTCGTCGAGTCGCTGGAGCTGCTCGTGCAGACCGACCGCGAGTGGGTGCCGACCACGCCGGGACACAGCCTCTACCTGCGTCCTTTCATGATCGCGACGCAGCCGGCGCTCGGAGTCAACTACCCGTCCAGGACCTACAAGTACATGGTCATCGCCTCCCCGGCGGCGGCCTACTTCGGCGGGGGCAAGGCCGTCACCGTCTGGCTCTCCACCGAGTACACCCGCGCGGCCCCCGGCGGGACCGGCTTCGCCAAGTGCGGCGGAAACTACGCGGCGGCCTTCGTGGCCCAGCGCCAGGCCGTCGAGCAGGGCTGCGACCAGGTGGTCTGGCTCGACGCGGGCGAGCACCGCTACGTCGAGGAGATGGGCGGGATGAACCTGTTCTTCGTCTACGGCGACCGCCTGCTGACCCCGGCGCTCACCGGCACGCTCCTGCCCGGCATCACCCGCGACTCGATCCTCTCCTTCGCCTCCGACCTCGGCCTCCACGCCGAGGAGGGGCGCCTGTCGGTCGAGGAGTGGCAGCGGGGCTGCGAGACGGGCGAGCTCACCGAGGTCTTCGCCTGCGGCACCGCCGCGGTGGTCACCCCGGTCGGCTCGGTCAAGGGCGCCGACCGCGCCTGGACGATCGGTGACGGCACCCAGGGGCCCGTCACCTCGAAGATCCGCGAGGAACTCGTGGGCATCCAGTACGGATCCCGTCCCGACCCGCACAGCTGGGTCCACAAGATCTGCTAGTCCCGCCCGAAGGAGATCCGCGGGGACCGGCCGGCAGAAGTGTCCACCGGTCCCCGCGCGGGAGGCCCGGTCTCCCACCCGGCCCGGCCTCCTGGCGGGCGGATCTATCCCTCGATCAGCTTGCCGGTGTCGATCGTGAGATTCCAGGGCGCGGGGAGCTCAAGGGGCTCTCCGAGGATCACCTGGTGTTGCTGCTGGTAGCCCCTTTCCCCGGGGTGGCTGAGCAGCCGGGCGAGATTTTGGGTGGCGTCGATCACCAGATAGAGCGGGACGCACGCGATCGCACAGTTCTCGGGCTTGGTGACGTGGTCGTCGTCCCGGCTGCTGGGGGAGACCACCTCCACGACGAGCAGCGTTTCTTCGGCATAGACGTTCTCGTCGTCCCACATGCGGGGGAATTTCGGCACGACGAGGAGATCGGGCCGATAGCGATCTTTCTGGACGCCCAGGAAGAGCTTGACGTCGTATACGGGATGCCAGCCCTGTTCCGTTGCGAACGGGATGAGCTGGATCAGCAGCTGCAGGATGATCTTGGCGTGGTTGAGGGTAGGCAACTCCCTCACCACGATCCGGCCGTTGATGAGCTCGACCTTGCGGTCGGGCCACTGATCGCAGGTCTTCTGGTAGTGCCGTTCGAGCTCCTGGTGGTTGGTGGACATGGGCTTCGCCTCACGACGGTCCAGGGTCTTGGCCATGCGGTCATCCTTCCCTCCACGCGGGTGGGCGCAACGTGTTTGTCGCGTCGCTTAAAGTAATCGAAAAGATTCCCGCGCGCCCGCGATCCGGGAAAGTTCTCGTCAGTGCTTTCGAATCATGGTGAGCCCGTCGGCGATGGGGAGCATGATCGAGGTGACCCGCTCGTCGGCGCTGACCATGTCGTTGAACTCGCGGATGTGCCTGACGGTCTCGTCGTCCCTGCTGGGATCGGCGACGTGGCCGCTCCACAGGGTGTTGTCGACGAGGATCACCCCGCCGGGGGCCAGGCGTGACATGAGGATCTCGTAGTAGACGGGATAGTTGACCTTGTCGGCGTCGATGAACGCCAGGTCGATGGCCGGGTGTTCGGGAAGCTCGCGCAGCCGCTCGGCCGCGGGGCCGATCCTCAGCTCGATGCGGTCGGCGACCCGCGCCTTGTCCCAGTAACTCCGGGCGATCGCCGTCCACTCCTCGCTCACGTCGAAGCAGGTGAGCCCGCCGCCCGGGGCGAGCCCGCGGGCGAGGCAGATGGAGGAGTAGCCGGTGAAGGTGCCCACCTCCACCGCGTTCCTGGCGCCGCCGAGCTGGGCGATCATGGTGAGGAAGCGCCCCTGGTCGGGGGAGATCTGCATCGACGCGTTGTTGCCGGTCAGCTCGCGGGTCTCGAGCGCGAGCGCGTCGAGGACGTCGTCGGGCTGGGTGGTGTGCGCGAGCAGATACTGCCCCACGGTGGGGTCGAGATAAGTCGCCTTCATGGGGCCCATTCTCGCCGGTGCCGGACGGCGGCGGAGGGTGATTCGAGGTCGTGTCCGGGTCGTGTACGAGCCGGTGTTCCGGGCCCGCCCGGTCTGTGCCGACACGCCGCGGGTCTCGGATCCTGAGATCGATGTGTCAGATGGTGTCGGCGTATGGCAGACTCCGAAGCATCATGTTCTACGGTCTGCTCATTATCGGCAGGCGCGCTGGCTGAAAAGGGACACCGCCAGCGCGCAGACCTCTCACGTCCGTGAGGGGTCATTTTTGTTTCCAGAAGCCGGATGAGCGCGCGGCGAATCATCGAACCCGCGAAGGAGAACGACATGGCCGACGATCGCTTCCACGTGTACGACACGACTCTCCGTGACGGTGCCCAGCAGGAGGGGCTCAACCTCACGGTGGCCGACAAGCTGGCCATCGCGCGTCACCTGGACGGCCTGGGCGTCGGCTTCATCGAGGGAGGCTGGCCCGGCGCCAACCCCAAGGACACGGAATTCTTCAGGCGCGCCCAAACAGAGCTCGACCTGAAGCACGCGCAGCTCGCCGCGTTCGGCGCGACCCGCCGGGCAGGTGTGAAGGCGGCCGACGACCCGTTGGTGGCCGCGCTGCGCGAATCCGGCGCGCCGGTCGTGACGCTTGTCGCCAAGAGTCACGACCGGCACGTGGAGCTGGCCCTTCGCACGACCCTCCAGGAGAACCTCGCGATGATCCGCGACACGGTCTCCCACCTTCGTGCGGAGGGACAGAGGGTCTTCCTCGACGCCGAGCACTTCTTCGACGGCTACAAGTCCAACCCGGACTACGCGCTGGAGGTGCTGCGCACCGCCGCCGAGGCGGGAGCCTCGGTCATCGCGCTGTGCGACACCAACGGGGGCATGCTCCCCGACGAGCTGGCCGAGGTCGTGCACGCGGCGGTCGGGACGTCGGCCAGGATCGGCATCCACTGCCACGACGACACCGGCTGCGCGGTCGCCAACTCCCTGGCCGCGGTGAAGGCCGGCGCCACCCACGTGCAGGGCTGCGCCAACGGCTACGGTGAGCGCTCGGGCAACGCCAACCTGTTCACCGTGGTGGCCAACCTGCAGCTCAAGCGGGGGTTCGACCTCGTGCCGCGGGAGGCGCTGGCCGACATGACCAGGATCGCCCACGCGATCACCGAGGTCACCAACGTCACCCCCAACTCCCACGCCCCCTACGTGGGCGTCTCCGCCTTCGCCCACAAGGCGGGGCTGCACGCCAGCGCGATCAAGGTCGACCCCAACCTCTACCAGCACATCGACCCCGCCGAGGTCGGCAACGACATGCGCATGCTCGTCTCCGACATGGCCGGACGCGCCTCGGTGGAGCTCAAGGGCCGCGAGCTGGGCTACGAGCTGGCCTCCGACACCTCGCGGGAACTGGTGAACCGGGTCAAGGAGATGGAGTCGAAGGGCTACACCTTCGAGGCCGCCGACGCCTCCTTCGAGCTGCTGCTGCGCGACACCGTCGCGGGCGAGCGCAGGCGCCACTTCCAGGTCGAGTCCTGGAGGGTGATCGTCGAGCGGGCCCGGGGTGGCGAGGTCGTCAGCGAGGCCACCGTGAAGCTGCACGCCAAGGGGGAGCGGATCGTCGCCACCGGTGAGGGCAACGGCCCGGTCAACGCCCTCGACCGGGCCGTACGGCTGGGGCTGGAGCGGCTCTACCCCGAGCTGGCGGGGGTCGAGCTGATCGACTTCAAGGTACGCATCCTGGAGGGCACGCACGGCACCGACGCCGTCACGCGCGTGCTGATCACCTCCAGCGACGCCGCCGGGGAGTGGTCCACGGTCGGTGTCGACGAGAACATCATCGAGGCCTCCTGGCAGGCGCTGGAGCAGGCCGTCACCTACGGCCTCCTGCGCGCGGGCCACACCGCCTGACCCGCCCGCCCCGGCCGTCGCCAGGCCACCGGCGTCTCCCAGCCGGAAGGCACCGCCTGGGAGACGGCCGGAGAGCCCCCTCGGCGAGAGCCGGGGGGACGAAGCCCGTCAGGAGAGGTCGGCGCCGCTGACGCGGAAGCTCACCTGGCCCTCGGAGGTCTCCAGGCTGACCTTGCCGCCGGAGCAGGAGAGCGACGGCTTCCCGCTGCCGGGGACCACCACGGTCAGCACGGAGTCGCCCGAGGCGGGTGCGACGACCGCGGGGGCGGGGTGTCTCTGCAGGTAGGCGGAGGAGACCCAGCCCTGGTACGGGTTCTTCTGGCCGCGGACCACCTTCAGCCCGGAGACCGGCCGGCAGGACGGCATCGAGACCTGGGCGAGCGTCGCCTTCCAGCCCGCCTTGTCCTTCACCACGACCTGGCCGCCACCGCTGGAGACGGCTGACAGGTCACGGGAGAAGTGCCAGACGTTGCGGACCTTCGAGCCCTTGGGGACCGTGTCCAGCACGGCCATCACGTCCTGGCGGTGGTTGACGAGCACCGAGCGGGTCCTGGGCACGCCGTAGGCCCTGTCGGTCAGCCGGTAGCTCTGCCGGTCCTGTCCGATCGACGACCTGCTCAGCGCGGTGGCGGTCTTGCCGCGGAACCTCGCTCCGGCCACCATCGACGTGTTGTGCGCCTCGGGGGAGATCGTCCAGTTTCGGTAGCCGCTGTTCTCGTACGAGTCGAAGCCGGCGTCGACCAGGACGTCACGGCCCTGGGCGTAGTAGGTCACGCCCAGATGGTCCTCGTGGCCGTGGTACTTCATGCCGGGCCCGAAGCGGATGGAGTAGAAGGCCGACTCGGGCTTGTCCCAGGCGGTGCGCCCGTAGACGTAGCCGCCGCCGAACACCCGCACGGTCTGCTTCGGGTGGCTGTAGCCGACCGGCCGCACGTCCGCGCCACCGTCGCCGATCGGGACCATGAACCCGTCGGGCTGGGTGGAGTGGGAGATGAAGTCCTCCAGCGACTCCCAGCGCCGGGAGATGTCGTCGGGCACCTTCCGCTTGCACGCCCTGATGTTGTCCATCGCGACCTTCAGGCGGTCGTAGACGTAGAGCGCGTAGCGCGGGGCCTGCTCGCGCAGCACTCCCTGGGAGTCGACGTCGAGCTTCACGGTCTCGGTGAGCCGCCTGATCGCGAGGCTGGACCACTGGTCGCGGCCGTAGCGGCAGCCGATGCCGAGCAGCGCGATGTCCTGGTCGATGCCGTGGTTGTGGCCCTTCTCGTACAGCCTGGGGTCGGAGAGCATCTTCGCGTGCTCGGCCAGGCTGCCGGAGAGCCACGAGCCGCCGACGTGCTTGCTGAGGCAGACCAGCGCGGGGGCGCGCAGCGCGATCGGGTGCTCCTGCCAGGCGTACGGGCTGGTTCTCGCGCCGCCGCGGGGGTTGTCGGCCACCCAGTCCTTGGCGATCTCGACGGCCCGTGTCAGGTACGCCTCGTTGCCGTTCGTCTCGTAGTCGGCGACGAGACGGCCCATCCAGCGCAGCGAGTGGAAGACCATGCTCCACGAGCGGTTGCGGTAGGGGTCGGTGCGCCAGTCGACGTTCCTGCCGACCTTCACCGGGGCGAGGTCGAGGAAGTCGACCTCGCCGTTCATGATGTCCGTCGACGTCGGCGTGGCGGGCAGCCAGTCGCCCTGGCACTCGGCGGTGCGTTTCGCCTCCCTCGCCTCCGCGGTACCGACCGTGACGCCGCAGGTCGTCAGGAGGATGATGCAGAGAGCGAATGCTTTTGTGCGGCGGCGCACGCCAGTTCCTTCCGGGCCGAACGAGGGGGGCGGATCATGCTGTCCGGATCCCACCAAACCGGTCAAGCCGGGATGGTCCCTTCTGGAACATCGTTAGCAACTAGATGCGGGTCTCCCAGTTTCCTCACAGCGTGCACCGGAGTCCACAGAGGTCACGAGGGTCACAGGAGTCACGGGGCCATGGCTTTCGCGGGGCGTCCGGCGCTCTCGCCGCTCTCGCCGCTCTCACCGCTCTCACCGCTCTCACCGTGTTCCCGGCGTTCTCCGGACCTCCCGCATGCCTGCGGGCGCCCACCCGCCCCACCCGGCCCGTCCGTTCGCCCATGGCGCGATTTTGTCGGTCGATGGCTCTCCTGCCACTCGCGGACGTCGCCGTGTTTCGGCAGGCTGGGCGGTATGAGACTCGCCGACATCGTCATCCCCGACACACCGGCCGCCCGAGGGGCGCTGGAGGTGGCGACCGCCTACTGCTCGCCCGCCCTGCTCAACCACTCCGTCCGGGCCTACCTTTTCGCGGCGGCCTACGGTGCGATGAACGACGTCGCCTTCGACGACGAGCTGCTGTACGTCGCGTCGATGATGCACGACATCGGCCTGGTCAAGGAGTTCGACAGCCACACCGTGCCGTTCGAGGAGGCGGGCGGCCACGTGGCGTGGGTCTTCGCCGCCGGGGCCGGGTGGCCCGTCGAGCGCCGCGTGCGCGCGTCGGAGATCGTCGTACGCCACATGTGGGACAAGGTCGACCCCGAACAGGACCCCGAGGGGTATTTGCTCGAACTGTCCACCGGGCTCGACATCTCCGGGCGGCGGCCGGAGGACTTCCCGGCGGAGCTCCGCGCCGAGGTGCTGGAACGCCACCCCCGGCTGGGGATCGGCCCGGAGTTCACCGCGTGCTTCGTCGACCAGGCCGCCCGCAAGCCGGACAGCCTGGCCGGGCGGTTCGTCCGTTCGGGGGTCGCCGAGCGCATCGCCGCCAACCCGCTGGACCGCTGAGGGCTCCCCGCGGGGAGCCCGGCTCTCGTCGCCGCTCGGGCTTCTCGGGGGAAGCCCTGCTCTCGTCGCCGCTCAGGCTTCCGGCGCGGGACCGGTGCTCTGGACGACCTCGAAGGACCACAGCTCGGCCCCGGTGGCGGCGGGCCCCTGCCCGTGGCCGTGCCCCTGGGCCGGGCCACCCTGCCCCTGGCCGTGCCCGTGGCCCTGGGCCGCGCTGTGGGCGTCGGCGTGCCCCTGTCCCTGGCCGGTCTCGGCGGCGGCCTGGGCGTGGCCCCGCTGGAAGGCCTGGCTCTCCGTCCAGCGCTTGAAGTCCTCCTCGGAGCGCCAGCGGGTGTAGACCAGGTACCGGTCGGTGCCGTCCACGGGGCGGAGCAGCTCGAACCACTCGAACCCGTCCGCGGACTCGACGATCCCCGCCCGGTTGGAGAAGCGGCGTTCCAGCTCCTCGCGCATCTCCCCGGACACCGTCAGCGCGTTTATCTTCACGACCGAAGGCACATCGTCTCCTCGAAGCGTTGGTTTCCCTGATCACTCTATGATCGGCGCTCCGTCGTGCGGGTCAGGCGATGGTCCTCGGGCGGCGTGGCGCGTCCTCCAGGCTCACCCGGGCGACGGCGGGCATGCGCTCGGTCTCCAGAGCCTGGCGCATGTGCGGGATGACCACCCCGCCCAGCTGCTCGCGGACCGCGCTCATCGGCGCGTCCTCGGCGACCACCACCTTCATCCGTACGGCCGGGTGCGCGTTCGTACCGATCATGTCGGCGGTGGCGTTGATGATCGCGGGGTGCGTGCCCGCCTCGGCGGCCGCCGCGTCGGTGACGCTGCCCGTGTCGACCTCGGTGACCCCGGCGGGGCCGCCCTCGAGGCGCATGCCGCCCAGCCTGCCGCGACGTCCCTGGGCCAGCAGCCAGCGCAGGCCGAACAGCGCGAGCACGATGCCCGCCGCCGCGATCACCCACCACAGCCACGGGTTGTAGGTGGCGAACGGCTGGCGTACCGAGCCGTCCACGAGCGGGCTGCGGGCGGGCGCCACGGCCTGCGGGAAGGCTCCCGCGCCGCGTGCGATCGCCAGGGCGCTGAGGATCATCAGTGTCAGTCCCACGATCAGCAACCCCAGCCGGTTGCCCCGGGCGGTCCTGTCGTCCATGGCGCTCACTTCTCTCGCAGATGCACGCGGACGGGATACTTCCAGACGGGGGAGAGCGCGGTGATCCGCAGGTTCACGGCCTCCCGTACGGCGTCGGCCAGCCCGCGGGTGTCCCGCATGCCGCTGTCGGCCGCGACGTGCACGGCCTTTCCCCGCAGCCGTACCCGGGCGTGCTCGATTCCCTGCACCTGCTCGGCCGCGTGGGCCAGCGACCGGGTGAAGCCCCGCCGCTGCATGCCGATGGCCAGGTCCCTGTCCCCGGTCCTCACCGGGATCAGCGTGGGCCGGCCCGGAATGAGCGCGAGCAGCACCAGCAGCAGGCCCAGCAACCCCACCAGGCCCGCGCCCGTCATCACCCGCGGGTCGTTCCACGGCGTCGACGTCGCCCAAGACAGGATCCGGTCGTACGGCACCAGGCGGAGCGGGCGGCCCAGCAGCGCGGAGATGACCTCCAGCGCGACGAGGAGGCCGAGCAGGGTCATCAGGATGGCCGTGATGACCGCGGGAACCACCCGGCGCGGGCGGAACGCCCTGACCGCCGCGCGATCCGCGGAGGCGTCCTTCGCCACCGTGCCGTATATCGGCGGCGGTGAGGACTCGGCTGTGCCGTACGCCGGCGGTACGGCCGGTTCCGCCGTCTCCGCACGGGGTGCGGTCGTCATCTCGCCGGTCGGTTCCGCTCCGGGGACCGGCTCCGCCGGGTCGGGTACCTGCCTGGCCATCATCGCTCCTCACGTAACGGGACGATGTCCTCGGTGGGGTCGTCGGCGGGATCGCCGACGGGCGCTGCGGTCCGGTCCGGGGTCCCGGCGCCGGCCCGGCCGACGCCGCCCGCCGGGTTCTCCGCCTGACCTCCTCCGGCCGGTACGGCGTCCCCGGCCCGCGAGATTCCACGATCGCCGTGATCATCACGGGCGGGGGCCACATCGGTGACGAAGACGTCGATGTAGCCGACGTCCATGCCGGTGAGGGCCATGACCCGTTCGGTGACGTGGCGCCTGACCTCCTCGGCCACCTCGCGGATCGGAGCCGGATACTCGACCGTCACCTCCAGCCGGAGCGTCGCGAGCTCACCGTCGAGGGTGGCGTGGGTGCCGCCGCGCAAGGACAGCGGCCTCCGCTCGCCGACCTCCCGTACCCGTGCCACCTCTCCGGCCGCGCGGGCCGCGATGCGCGACACCACCCGGTCGGGTATGTCGGTCCTGCCGCGCCGTTCGGCCGGTACGGCCTGCCGTGACGGCTGGGCGGGGACGGCGGGCCGCGCGGACCCGCCGGTTTCCGCGGGGACGGAGCCCGCCTGCCGCGAGGCAGGGGGGTCCGGATCCGCGGCCGTCCCGGAGGACGCGGGACGGTGCTCGACGGGGGTGTTCATCGCCGTCTCGCCGCCAGCCGGGACAGGTCGACCTCTCCGGTCTCCGCGAAGCGGCCGATGAGGAATCCGACGGCGCCCAGTACGAGCACCAGCAGGAACGCGCCGAGGCCGCCGAAGGCCGCCGCGAAGCCCAGAAGGACACCGACGATCGTGCCGACCACGGACCACACTGGGAAATTACTCATCTCAAACCTCCGATATGGACGTTCACCGGCCGGTTCCCCACCATCGGGGCGACCGCCGCTCGCACTCCGTCGGCGATCTCCGGTAGCGGGCGCCCCAGCCTGACGACGACCGAGACCTCCACCTCGTTCTCGCGCAGCGCGACACCGGCCAACCGCTCGCCGGGCAGGTAGGTCGCCACGGTCCCGAACGGCCCGCCCGACAGGTCCACCACGTCGGGGCAGCGCCGTACGGCATAGGCGATCCTGTGCGCGAGGTCGGTCGCCCCGAAAACCGGATTTTCGGGTTCGCGGGTGACGACGGCTGTATCGCGTGCGGGACCCGGTGCCGCCCGGGCCGGGGCTCCGGGCTCGCGCGCCGGCCTCGCCGTTTCCCCGGTCTCCCGGCCACGACCCGTTTCCCGGCTCTGACCGGCCGGTCCGCGGGCGGGGTCCGCCGGCGCGGGCGCGGCCTTCTGCCGGGGTACCTGCCGGGCTGCGGCGGCCGGCCTGCGCGACGGATCGCTCGGCCGGTGCGCGGGTATGGCCGTCGCCGGTGTCGGAACGGCGGTCCTGGCGGGCTTCGCCGGCTCGCGCGCGGGCGTGGTCGTCTCGCCGCCGGGCTCCCCCTGCCGCGCGGGCGGGGTCGTGCCGGCGCCGGACTCCCCGTGCCGCGCGGGCGCGGCCGTCCCGCGGCCGGGATCCGCCGGCGTCGGAGGCGTCACGGTCTCGCGGGCCGGGTCCCTGGGCTCGCGGCCCGGTCCCGCCGCACCGCCTGCCGGGCCCTTCACTGGACGCGGGGCTCCGACTCGGACGAATCCTCCGAGCTGTCCTTGTCCTGGCCGGGCATGTGGACGTCGGAGACCTTGATGTTGACCTCGGTGACCTCGAGCCCGGTCATGCGCTCGACCGCCGTGATCACGTTGCGGCGTACGGCGGCGGCCAGGTCGGGGATGGCGATCCCGTAATCGACGACCACTTCCAGGTCGGCGGCGGCCTGCCGCTCGCCCACCTCGACCGAGACCCCCTGGGTGGCGCTCTTGTCGGCGCCCACCATGCCGCGTACCGCGCCCAGAGCGCGCGCCGTGCCCGTGCCCATGTTGTGCACGCCGGGGATCTCCCTGGCCGCGAGCCCAGCGATCTTCGATACGACCCCGCTGTCGATGGTGGTGGTCCCCTTGGAGGTGACCAGGCCACTCTGGGATCCGGGGCTGTCGGTGCGTGCCCGCGGCACCGTGGCCTCGTCGCCCTTGGGCCTGTTCACCGTGCTGGCTTCAGTCACGTCCGTTCCTTCCCCCGTTGGGAAGGCCTTCTGGCCTCCCCGATGCCTCTGAGGCGGTCATACCCCTCATATGCACATAAATCAGGACATAGCTTTTCTTGGAGCAAACATGGCACTATCGATAAAATCGGATTTGTAGCTACTTTTAGCTGCATATGGTGCAAGGTTTCCGAGCGGCGGAGCGAGGAGACGCGGGCACGGTCCGGCGGGACCCTGAGCGCGACTAGCCTTGTCGTGTGCGTATAGCGAGGTTCTCCACAGGAGAAGGTGTCGGGTTCGGGGTGGTCGAGGGCGGCCCAGGGGAGGAGTTCATCTCCGGGATCTCCGGTCATCCGTTCGGGCCGATCCAGTTCACCGGCGAGCGATACTCGCTCTCCCAGGTCAGGCTGGTCGCGCCCATGCTGCCCAGCAAGGTCGTCGCGATCGGCAAGAACTACGCCGACCACGCCCGGGAGATGGGCGGCGAGGTCCCCGACGAGCCGCTGGTCTTCCTCAAGCCGTCGACCTCGGTGATCGGCTCGGGCGAGGCCATCGCCTACCCGACGACGCTCTCCCAGCGGGTCGACTACGAGGGGGAGCTGGCCGTGGTGATCGGCAGGCTCTGCCGCGAGGTGCCCCGCGAGCGGGCACACGAGGTCATCTTCGGCTACACCTGCGCCAACGACGTCACGGCGCGGGACCTGCAGAAGAAGGACGTCCAGTTCACCCGGGCCAAGGGCTTCGACACCTTCTGCCCGCTCGGCCCGTGGATCCAGACCGAGCTCGACCCGAGCGACGTCGGCATCGTCACGACGGTGAACGGCGAGATCAAGCAGAACTCGCGCACCTCCAAGCTCATGTACGACATCCCCGCGCTGATCGCCCACGTGAGCGCGGTCATGACCCTGATTCCCGGTGACGTCATCCTCACCGGGACCCCCGAAGGGGTCGGCCCGCTCAGCGTCGGCGACGAGGTCAGCGTTTTCGTCGAAGGAATCGGCACTCTCAGCAACCGGGTGGTCTCCCGTGATTAGGGTTCGTTTCGCTCCCTCGCCGACCGGCATGTTCCATGTCGGCGGCGCCCGCTCCGCGCTGTTCAACTGGGCCCTGGCCGAGCAGGCCGGCGGGAGGTTCGTGCTGCGCATCGAGGACACCGACGCCGCGCGCAACCGGCCGGAGTGGACCGAGGGCATCATCTCGGCGCTCGCCTGGATCGGCGTCAACGAGGACAGCCCGGCCTTCGAGGGCCCCTACTTCCAGTCGTCGTACGAGAAGCAGCACCGCGAGGCCGCGGCCAGGCTCGTCGCCGAGGGCCGGGCCTACTACTGCACGTGCACCCGCGACGAGGTGAAGGCGCGCACCGGCTCCGAGCACCAGGGCTACGACGGCTTCTGCCGCGACCGCGGCCTGACCGAGGGCGCGATCCGCTTCCGCACCCCGGACGAGGGCGTCACCGTGGTCCAGGACCTGGTCCGCGGCACCGTCGAGTTCCCCAACAACGCGATGGAGGACTTCGTCGTCGCGCGCGGCGACGGTTCCCCGCTGTTCGTGCTGGCCAACGTCGTCGACGACGTCGAGATGCGGATCAGCCACGTGGTCCGGGCCGAGGAGCACCTGTCCAACACGCCCAAGCAGCAGCTGCTCTGGGAGGCGCTCGGCGTCGCCCCGCCCACCTGGGCGCACGTGCCGGTGATCGTGAACGAGAAGCGCCAGAAGCTGTCCAAGCGCCGCGACAAGGTCGCCCTGGAGTCCTACCGTGAGGAGGGCTACCTGGCCGAGGCGATGGTCAACTACCTGATGCTGCTCGGCTGGGGGCCCGGCGACGACCGGGAGATCATGCCCTGGCCGGAGATGGTGCCGCTGTTCAAGCTGGAGGACGTCAACCCCTCCCCGGCGTTCTTCGACGAGAAGAAGCTCCGCGCGTTCAACGGCGAGTACATCCGGGCGCTGCCCCTGGAGGAGTTCGCCGCCCGCTGCGAGCCGTGGCTGGAGCCCGGCTGGGACCGCGCGACCTTCGCCAAGGTCGCCGAGCTCGCCCAGACCCGCATCGCGGTCCTGTCCGAGATCACGGCGAACGTCGACTTCCTCTTCCTGGACGAGCCCGTCTTCGACCAGGCGTCGTGGGACAAGGCGATGAAGAACTCCGCCGTGGAGATCCTCACCGGCTATCTCGCCCGCCTGGAGACGGTCGACATGGACCCCGAATCGCTGAAGACCGCCCTGGAGGAGGTCGGCCTGGAACACGGTCTCAAGCTCGGCAAGGCCCAGGCCCCCGTGCGGGTGGCCGTCACCGGCCGGACCGTGGGCCTGCCGCTGTTCGAGTCGATCGAGGTCCTCGGCCGCGAGCGCTCCGCCGAGCGCCTCCGCGCCGCCCTCGCGAAGCTCCAGGCCTGACCGGACCCCGCGGATCCGAGCCGGGCTCCGGGCCCGGCCGGGTGATCTGACGGGCCGGGGTCTCAGGGCCGGGGTCTCAGGCCTGGCCGAACGCTTTGACGGGACGAGGCCGAACCACAAGGCCCGCCCCCGGGCATTCGCCGGGGGCGGGCCTTCGCTTTCGGTCACCGGCCACGGGTGGCCACCGGGTGGCCGCCGGTGGCCGGAGCCACGGGAGAGAGATCAGGAAGGGGACTCGGAGGAACGCTTCCCTTCCGCACCCCTGACCGGGCTCCGCGCCCTGAGCGGTCTTCGTGCCCTATTCGGTCTTCGCGCCCTGCCCGGCTCCCGTCCCCCGCCCGGCGAGCTCGTCCCAGAAGGCGAGGTTGTGGGCCGAGGCGCGGTCGAAGGGCTTGATACCGTCCTTTCCCGGGGCCAGCTCCTGCACGTACGGCGTGCCGTCGGCGGGGCGCACGCGCTTCCAGGCGGGCAGGCCCGGCCGGTTCGGGTCGCCGGTGGCGGCGAACCTCGACCAGTAGTCGATCATCGTGTCCCCGAGCCGCCGCTGCGCGGGGGTGAGCGGAGCGGACTCCCAGCCGACCCCGAACAGGAACGACAGCTCGGAGCCGTGCGCGGCGAGCGGCCTGACCCCGTGGTCCAGCGGGAAGAGCGGGGGCGCCGTACGGTCGGTGAACTCGTAGGAGTAGGTCGGCACGTACCGGGCGAGCAACAGGTCGGTGTCGCGCGCCGGCCACGCCCAGTCGAGATCGCTCATGATGGCCGCCATCGCCTGGAGGGGCGAGCCGTCGTGGGCGCTCAGCGGGTAGCGGGCCAGGACGTCGGGCCCCGCGGCGCCGAACCTGTCGTTGACGTCGTTCTCGTACTCGGCGGCCGTCATCGGCTCGAACATCTCCGAGGCGAACAGCGTGCCCTCGTCCCGGGTGAGGCCCGTCAGCATCGGCACCCGGTGGAAACGGCCCTCCTGGAACACCTTCGCGGGGTCCTCGGGCAGCACCGCGTTGCCGTACCCCGGTAGCGGGAGGGGCTTCTGGGCGAGCAGGTCGGCCACCGGCCTGCCCCTCAGGCAGACGAGCGCGGCCTCCGGGTCGGCGCACCCCAGATTGGCGGCCAGGAGCTGTCCGTAGCCCTCGTAGGCGGCCTTGGGGAGCCAGAGGGGCACGTCCATGACGGGCCTCGGCGATGTCCTGCCGGAGCTTCCCGTCCCGCACGCGGTGCTCTGGGCGATCGCCCGGTGGAACAGCCCCGCCGCCGAGGGGGAGGCGAGCTGCGCGCACACCGAGTGCGACCCCGCGGACTCGCCGAACAGGGTGACGTTGCGCGGGTCGCCGCCGAACGCCGCGGCGTTGCGCCGCACCCAGCGCAGCGCCGCCTGCTGGTCCTCGATCCCGAAGGCCCCGGAGTCCTCCAGCCCGGGGTGGCCGAAGAACCCGAAGATCCCCAGCCGGTAGTTGACCTTCACCACCACGACGTCGCCCCGCTCGGCCAGCCTGCGGGCGTCGTAGTCGCTGCCCGCGCCCCTCATCAGGCCCCCGCCGTGCAGCCACACCATGACCGGCCTGGGGCGGTTCCCGACGCTTCGCGCGGGCGCGGGCGCGGTCACGTCGAGGTAGAGGCAGTCCTCCGCCTCGCTTCCCGGCAGCCCCCATTTGTCGGCGACCTGCGCGCACCGGCTGCCGGGCGCGCCGGCGTCGCGTACCCCCCGCCACGGGGCGACGGCCTGCGGCGACCGCCAGCGCAGCTCCCCGACCGGCGGCGCGGCGTACGGGATGCCCTGGAAGAGCCGCTGGCCGCCGGCCCGCACGCCCTTCACCCACCCGGCGTCGGTACGCACCGTCATGTCCCCGCCGGTTCCGGCCGGGGAGGCCGGGGAGATCGGGGAGGCCGCGACGGGGGCGGCCTGTCGCGCGTCAGGGCCTTCCTCCTGCTGTGCCCGTGCCGTCGCGGGGCCCGTCGTTCCCAGCAGCAGGGCTCCGGCCAGGCCGGCGACGAGCGCGGCGCCCGTCCTGTTCCACGGTCGTCTCATGGCGTCCACGATGCCTTCCGGCCGCCTCCCGGCGCATTGGATCTGCGTCCCCGGCCGGGGTGCGGGAAACCGCACCCCGGCGGTGCGCCGAGGCACATACCGGCAGACCGTGTCCTTCGAAGGACGGCTCCGGCCGGCTAGACCAGCAGGCCGCGGCGCTTCAGCAGGGGCTCGATGCGCGGGTCGCGCCCGCGGAAGTCGCGGAAGGCGTCCATCACGTCCCGCGAGCCGCCCACCGACAGCAGGGTGGAGCGGAAGTGGTCGCCGTTCTCGCGCCCGAGGCCGCCGTTCTCCTCGAACCAGTCGACGCTCTCGGCGTCGAGCACCTCGCTCCAGATGTACGAGTAGTAGCCGGCGCTGTAGCCGCCCACCCCGCTGAAGAAGATGTGCGCGAAGTAGTTGGTCCGGTAGCGGGGTCGGACCAGGTCGAAGGCGATCCCCGCGCGCTCCAGGGCGGCGTTCTCGAACGCCTCGGCGTCCGCGGCGTTCTCGATGGGTTCGCCCGCCGCCAGCTTGTGCCAGGACCAGTCGAGCAGTGCCGCCGCGAGGTACTCGACGGTGCTGAAGCCCTGGTTGAACTTCTCGGCGGCCCTCATCTTCTCCAGGAGCTCCGCGGGCACGGGCTCGCCGGTCTCGTGGTGCCTGGCGAAGTTGGCGAGGATCGACGGCCAGGTGGCCCACATCTCGTTGACCTGAGAGGGGTACTCCACGAAGTCGCGCGGCACCGCCGTCCCGGAGACCAGGGGGAAGCGCACGTCGGAGAACAGGCCGTGCAGGGCGTGGCCGAACTCGTGGAAGGCGGTGTTGACCTCGTCGAACGTGAGCAGCGTCGGCCCCTCGGCGGGCTTGGTGATGTTGAGGTTGTTCATCACCACGGGCCGCTCGTCGAACAGGTGCGACTGGTCGACCAGGTTGTTCATCCAGGCGCCGCCGCGCTTGGTGGGCCGGGCGTACGCGTCGAACAGGAACAACCCGAGCGGCGAGCCGTCGGCGTCGAACACCTCGAAGACCCGCACGTCCGGGTGGTACCCGGCCAGGTCGTCCCGCTCGGAGAAGGTGACCCCGTACAGCTCGCCCGCCGCGTGGAAGACCCCGTCGCGCAGCACCCGGTCCAGTTCGAAGTACGGGCGCAGGTCGGCGCCGTCGAAGTCGTACCGGGCCTTGCGCACCCGCTCCGCGTAGAAGGACCAGTCCCACGGCTCGATGGGGAAACCGGCCTGCTCGCTCAGCGCCTCGGCCTCCCGGCGGGCGTTGGCCACCGCCGGGCCCACCAGCTTGCCGAGCATCTCCTCGACGGCGTCGGTGGTCTTGGCCGTCTGGTCGGCGACGGAGTAGGCGGCGTGGCTGGGGTAGCCGAGCAGCGCCGCCCGCTCGGCGCGGAGCGTCGCCATCCTGGCCGCCAGCTCGAAGTTCTCCGGAGCCCGGCCCGTGGACAGCTCGTACAGCCTCCTGCGGGTCTCCCTGTCGGTCAGCTCCGCCAGGGCGGGCTGGTTGGTGTGGTTGAACAGCGTCAGGACGTACGAGCCGTCCTTCTCGATCGCCTTGATCGTGCTCTCGGGGAGGCCGTCCAGCAGTCTGACGTCATCGACGACCAGCGCGGAGGCGGTGGAGGCCGTCAGCAGGTTCTGGGAGAAGGTCGTGGCGAGCCTGCTCAGCTCCTCGTTGAGCTCCCTGAGGCGCCCCTGGTCGGTCTCCGACAGGTCGGCCCCGGCCCTGACGAAGTCGACGCGGTACTTCTCCAGCAGCCACGCCTCCTCGGTGTCATCGGTGGTCACCTGTTTGATCCGGGCGTACAGGGAGCGGTCAAGACGGATGGAGTCGGCGTGCTGGGTCAGCCTGGGGGAGATCTCCGTCTCGATCTCCCGGATGCCGTCGGTCGCGTCGGAGGCCGAGACGCTGAAGAAAACGGTCACGGTCCGGTGGAGGATCCGCCCCGAGCGCTCCAGGGCCTCGATCGTGTTGGCGAACGTCGCGGGCTCCGGATTCTCGGTGATCTCCCGCACCTCACGGAGCTGGTCGGCCATGCCGCGCTCGAAGGCCGGAAGGTAGTGCTCCTCCCTGACCAGGGCGAACGGCGGAAGGCCGTAGGGCAGCTCGCTGGGGGTGAAGAACGGGTTGTCGGTCAAGGTGGGAACTCCTCACATGCGGCTGGATCTTCTCCAGCAGCGTTACACAGTGGACCTTCGTGGCGGCAGCCCGGTGATACCGCGATTCGGCCGCAGGCAATCGTTTTGGTCTTGACCCCCAACCTGGGCTATTCTTTCGGAGTCGCCAGCGAGTCCCGCAAGGGGGTCCAGCGCGGTGGGGTATGGTGTAATTGGCAACACGGCTGATTCTGGTTCAGTTGTTCTAGGTTCGAGTCCTGGTACCCCAGCTGCATCTTCTCAGGAAGATGCCGCAGATTCGGTCCCCTCCGAATCTGATGACAGTGTGTAGGGTCCCGTCGTCTAGTGGCCCAGGACGCCGCCCTCTCAAGGCGGTAGCGCCGGTTCGAATCCGGTCGGGACTACCACTGTCTCTCGCAAGGCTCCGTCGTCTAGTGGCCTAGGACGCCGCCCTCTCAAGGCGGTAGCGCCGGTTCGAATCCGGTCGGGGCTACATCGCGAACCCCGGAAGCAACCGCTTCCGGGGTTTTCGCATTTCCGGATCCCTCGAAAATTCCCGCGCCCCCGTTCCGGATCTCTCCTCCTGTTTCCGCCCTCGCGTTTCCGCGCGGACCCCGCTCCGCCTGGGCGGATCCCGGAGCGGGGACCGCGCTCCCCACCTGGGCGGATCCCGGAACGGGGGCCGCGCTCCCCGCCCGGGAGGTCCCTCGACCAGGGACCGGGCTTCCTGCCCGGACGGGCCCCGGAGTGCGGATCGCCCTCCCCGGCGGGCAGGCGATCAAATACCGTGCGGGGTACGTGATCCGTACCCGGGTACGACCCCTCGCGATGGTGGAGCCCATGCCGACGACCCCTGAGACCCAGCCGACGATCTCGCGGACCCACTCGTGGACGCCACCGGCGTTCCCCGCCGACCTGGCGGAACTGTCGGGCCTGGAGTTCCTGGAACGGCTGGTCGACGGCCGCATCCCGCCGCCGCCGATCGCGGGCACGCTCGGTTTCCGGATAACCCACGTCGAGCGTGGCCTGGCGGTCTTCGTGGGGGAGACCGGCGAGCACCTCTACAACCCGCTGGGAAGCGTGCACGGCGGCTATCTCGCCACCCTGCTCGACTCGGCCCTCGGGTGCGCGATCATGACAGAGCTGCCGCCCGGCAAGGCGTACACGACCGTCCAGCTCGGGGTGAACATGGTCCGGCCGGTCTACGCGAACACCGGGCCGCTGCGCTGCGAGGCCAGGACCCTGCACGTCGGCCGGACCGTCGCCACCTCGGAGGCGCGGATCGTGGGTGAGGGCAACGGCAAGCTGTACGCCCACGCCACCACGACCTGCGCCGTCTTCCCGCTGGGCTGATCCGTCCCGGCCGTTTCCAGCCGTCCTCCAGCCGTCCCCGGCTGTTTCCCGGTAGGGGCCGGGTCCCGCCCCGGAGCCGGTCGCCCGGGCTCCGGAGCGGGCCGGACGGCTAGTTCTGTCCCGAACGGGCCTTGAACAGGGCCCGCTTGGCGGCCTTGCCCACCTGCTTGTCGGGGTGGGCCTTGCCGATCGCCTCCAGCAGCTCCTCGAGGTGCGGGTGCGGCACCTTCCAGATCACCTCGAGCAGGCTGACCAGGTTCGGCACGTTGCCGATGTCGTCGAGGCTGCTGACGAACTCCGGGCGGCCGAGGCCGGCGGAGATGGTCAGCATGTCGAGGATCAGCCAGTGGGTGTCGGCCTGGGTGGGGGTGGGAGCGTCCTCGACGCCCAGCTGGGCCAGGTGGGTGGCCGCGTACGGGCGCAGGGAAGGCTCGTCGAGGGCCTCCCGCCACGCGGGCACGGCCACGTCGCCGAGCGAGCCAACCATGCTGGCCGCCTGGACCCGGATCAGCGCGTCCGCGTCGTCCTCGGCGGCGGCCTCCAGCAGGTCCCTGGCGGCCTGCTCGGGGGCGCGCAGCTCCATCCAGGCCGCGAACTCGGCGTCCGCCTCCTCCTCGGGAAGCTCGGCGCCGAAGGAGAGCAGGTCGAGGGCCGTCATCGCGTCGATGGCGGGCCGGGCGTCCAGCTCGATGTCGGCGTCGTCCACGAGGTGGACCACGCCCTCCATGCCGAGCGGCGTCAGCCGCACCTGGTTGTGCTCGACCTCGACCATGCCGTATCCGGCCAGCCAGTCGAGCACGGGGTTGAGCGGGTCGCCGTACTGCGCGGTGGCGGCGGCCCAGGCCTCGGCGCCCAGGTCGTCGTACTCGGCGGCGGCCTCGGCCAGCTCGGTGCGGAGCTCGGCCAGCGGCTTCGAACCCGTCGCCAGCAGCACCCGGACCAGCAGCGCCCTGGTCAGCCCGGACAGGGCGATCGTGGCCTCCTCGTCCTCCAGCTCGGGGTCGCCGTAGTCGATGGAGTGCAGGCCCGCCATCCACGCGTCGAGCGCGTCGTCGTCCTCCTCGAAGGGCCACTCCGCGGTGTCGGCGTCGACGCTGACGGTGTCCTCCCCCTCGGGCTGGAGGAAGTCGAGGTCGATCGCGAGGTTCCAGATGTTCCAGAGGGCGGGGACGGAGTCGGCCAGCGACGCGCCGCCCTTCTCGGGGACCGGAAGCTTCAGGACCGCCAGGGCCTCGGCGATCTCGGCGTCGTCCAGCAGGCTCGTCTCGCCCACCCGGCGCTCGGTCCCGACCCAGACCGCGAGGTCGCGGGCCTTGGCGATCAGGGTCGTCCCGCGGGTGGCCGCGGCCAGCTCGCTGTCCGGGCGGAGCCGGATCGTCGGCAGCTCGGAGAGCTCGTCGGCGAACGGCTCGAAGTCGCCGAGCCCCTCGGACTCCTCCTCGTCGTCGTACTCCTCGTCCTCGTCGTCCTCGACGACGAGATCCTCCATGGCGTCGACGAAGTCGTCCTCGAGGCGGTCGAGCTCGGCGAGCAGATCGTCCAGCGAGGCGGAGCCCTTGGCCAGGCGGTCGGACTCCGACAGGAAGGTCAGGTAGGCGCGGATCGCGGGCACCATGCCGTCGGCGGCGGCGTCAGGGTCCTCGACGACCTGCGGCATCCGATCGAGGAGCACCGTGCGCAGGTCGGACTGCTTCCACCGGCCGACGTCGTCGGAGGCGATCAGGCGGTGCCACAGTGCGACAGAGCCGACCAGATTGGAATCGCTGCCGGGTGCGTTCTCACGCGCCCAGAGGATGAAGTTTTGGAGCAGGGGACGCAGTTCAGCCGCGGCTGCCTCGATGCGATCTGTCACCTTCCCAGCCTAGGGGGCCGCAGGGGTGCTCGCCTCCTCATATCGTCCTCAGGTCGGCCGATGTCAACCGGCGCGGCCCTTCGCCAGGTGATCCGGCCGCCGAGGCCCGGCACCGCCGTCCGGCCCGGCGGCCCGCTCGTCACCGGCCGGCGTGGTCCTCCGGCGCTGCGGGCCGCTCGCCGACGGCCGGGTGGTTCTCCGGCTCGCCGCCGGTCGCCGTGACGTGGCCGCTCGCCGTCGGCCGGCCGCCAACCGGTCCTCGGCCGGTCCTCGGCCGGTCCTCAGTTGGCGCGGCGCATCGATTCGGTGATCCGCTCGGCGGCGGTGACCACGGGGGCGGCGTGAAGGCGGCCGGGGGTGCGGGTCAGGCGCTCGATCGGGCCGGAGACCGACACCGCGGCGACCACCTTGCCGGCCGCGCCCCTGATCGGCGCCGAGACGCTGGCGACGCCCTGCTCGCGCTCGCCGACGCTGTGCGCCCAGCCCCTGCGCCGCACGCTCGCCAGCGTGGCCGCGGTGAACTTGGCCCCGCGCAGGCCCCGGTGCAGGCGGTCGGGCTCCTCCCAGGCGAGCAGGATCTGCGCCGCGGAACCGGCGAGCATCGGCAGCGCCGAGCCGACCGGCACGGTGTCGCGCAGCCCGCTGGCGCGCTCGGCGGCGGCCACGCAGACCCGCTCGTCACCCTGGCGACGGTAAAGTTGCGCGCTTTCCCCGGTCAGGTCCCTGAGCTGGGTGAGGATCGGGGAGGCGACGGCCAGCAGCCGGTCCTCGCCGGCGGCCGTGGACAACTCGGACAGGCGTGGGCCCAGTACGAACCGGCCCTGTGTGTCGCGGGAGACGATCCGGTGATGCTCCAGCGCGACGGCCAGCCGATGGGCCGTGGGCCGTGCCAGGCCGGTGGCCTGAACGAGCTGTGCGAGGGACGCCGGGCCTGCTTCGAGGGCATTGAGCACGAGGACGGCCTTGTCGAGTACGCCGACTCCGCTAGAGTTGTCCATACACCGATACTGCCGTCTCGACATATGAGAAAGCAAGTGGGAGTGGGACAGCCGATCGCAAGGAGGCGACATGGGCCGCACGCTCGCGGAGAAGGTATGGGAGCAGCACGTCGTGCGACGTGCCGAAGGAGAACCCGACCTGCTCTACATCGACCTGCACCTCATCCACGAGGTCACGAGCCCGCAGGCGTTCGACGGCCTGCGCCTGGCCAATCGCCCCATCCGGCGGCCCGAGCTCACCATCGCCACCGAGGACCACAACGTCCCGACCGTACGCGGTCCCATCGACGACCCGGTGTCGCGGGTGCAGGTCGAGACGCTGCGCAAGAACTGCGCGGAGTTCGGCGTCCGGCTCTATCCGATGGGCGACGCGGGCCAGGGCGTGGTCCACATCATCGGCCCGCAGTTCGGCCTCACCCAGCCCGGCATGACGATCGTGTGTGGTGATTCTCACACCTCCACCCACGGTGCCTTCGGCGGCATCGCGTTCGGTATCGGCACCTCCGAGGTCGAGCACGTGCTGGCCACCCAGACGCTGCCCGCCTACCGGCCGAAGACGATGGCCATCGAGGTCTCCGGCGAGCTGCCGCCCGGCGTCACGGCCAAGGACCTGATCCTGGCGATCATCGCCAAGATCGGTACCGGCGGCGGCCAGGGATACATCGTCGAGTACCGCGGCGAGGCCATCCGCAAGCTCTCCATGGAGGGCCGGATGACCGTCTGCAACATGTCCATCGAGGCGGGCGCCCGCGCGGGCATGATCGCTCCGGACGAGACCACCTTCGAATACCTCAAGGGCCGCCCCCACGCGCCGTCCGGCGCGGACTGGGACGCCGCGGTCGCGTACTGGAAGTCGCTGGTGACCGATGAGGACGCCGCCTTCGACACCGTCGTGGAGATCGACGCCGCGACGCTGACCCCGTTCGTCACCTGGGGCACCAACCCTGGTCAGGGCGCCCCGCTGGGGACGTCCGTGCCGCGCCCCGAGGACACCGACGACCCGGCCGCCGCCGCCCGCGCCCTGGAGTACATGGGCCTGACCGCGGGCACCCCGCTCCGCGAGGTCCAGGTCGACACGGTCTTCGTGGGCTCCTGCACCAACGGGCGTCTGGAGGACCTGCGTGCCGTGGCCGACGTGCTGCGCGGGCGCCAGGTCGTCACGCGCACGCTGATCGTGCCCGGCTCGATGCTGGTCAAGCTCCAGGCCGAGCAGGAGGGGCTGCACGAGGTCTTCAGGAACGCGGGCGCCGAATGGCGCGAGGCCGGCTGTTCCATGTGCCTGGGCATGAACCCCGACACCCTCGCCCCCGGCGAGCGCAGCGCCTCGACCTCCAACCGCAACTTCGAGGGACGTCAGGGCAAGGGCGGCCGTACGCACCTCGTGTCCCCGCAGGTCGCCGCCGCGACCGCCGTCACCGGCAAACTCACCGCGCCCGCCGACCTGTAAGGAGTCCTCGCGATGGAAGCGTTCGTCACCCACACCGGCCGGGCCGTGCCGCTGCGCCGCAGCAACGTCGACACCGACCAGATCATCCCCGCCGTCTGGCTCAAGCAGGTCAGCCGGACCGGTTTCGAGAAGGGGCTGTTCTCCGCCTGGCGCGAGGACCCCGGCTTCGTACTGAACAACCCCGCCCACGAGGGCGCCACGATCCTGCTCGCCGGACCCGACTTCGGCACCGGCTCCTCCCGCGAGCACGCGGTCTGGGCGCTGCAGCAGTACGGTTTCCGCGTCGTGATCGCGGCCCGCTTCGGGGATATCTTCCGTAATAACTCCACCAAGATGGGTCTGCTCCCGGTCGTCCTGCCGGGCGAGATCGTCGAGGCCCTGCAGACCGCGGTGGAGGCGGATCCCACGCTGGAGATCACCGTCGACCTGGGAGAACGCCAGGTCCGCTGGGCCGGCGAGGTCGCCGCGTTCGAGATCGACGACTACACGCGCTGGCGGCTCACGGAGGGCCTGGACGACATCGGGCTGACCCTGCGCAACGCCGACGCCATAGGGGCATACGAGAATGGTCGGCAGCCATGGCTGCCGACGACCGTCTGACGAGTTCAGAACACGAGCTGGCGTGGCGGTTGCGCGAGGCGCACCGCCACGTCCGGTCCCTGCCCGTGCCCGACGAGGAGAAAAAACGTCTCGCGCGGCGTCTTCTGGCCATCTGCGATTTGGCCAAACGCGACCTCGAACACGCCGCCGGGCGTCTTGATTTGTTCCTTCTCAGCATTGATGTCGTGGTTTCAGATACGCCAAGCACTGGAAACATTGCGGAAGGTGATTGAGTCATACGGCTCCGTCCCCTAATTTCAAGCGGGCAAGGGGTTTCTCATCGTGATCGTTGATGAGAGATCTGTGATGAGACCCCTCGCCGTGACAAATCGGGTGAGACGGGTTTTCTGCCTCGTGACCCACTCCCGGACATCGGTAAGCAGGGGGAGCAACCTTATGAACAAAAAGGAACTCGTCGACGCCATCGCGGATCGGGTGGGCGACAAGAAGACGGCCACCGAGGCCGTGAACGCGGTGCTCGACGCCATCCAGACCGCCGTCGCGAATGGCGACAAGGTCTCGATCACGGGGTTCGGTGCTTTCGAGATGGTGCACAAGCCGGCCCGCACCGCCCGCAACCCCTCGACGGGGGCCGAGATTCGCGTCGCCGAGAGCTGGGGGCCGAAGTTCCGGCCGGGCTCCGACTTCAAGGAACTCGTCAACACCGGCGGCAAGAAGGCGTCCAAGAAGCGGTAGGCCTCGGGCACAGGCGCCCGGACTCCCACGACGGGGGGCCGGGCGTCCGGCTTTCCCGGCGGCCTCGCCCGGCGAGGCCGCTCACCCGAGGACCTCCCCGGTGCGTGCCCGGCGCCGCCTGTCCGGGAACGGGGCCTCTACCCGGGAACGGGGAAGGTCGAGAGGGTGACGTAGGTGACGTCGTCGCCGTCCATGACGAGGTTGACCCGCTGGCCGGACCTGAGCAGCCGCAGCGGCCCCGCGTCGAACGCCGCCGCCTCGAACGGGATCTCTGTCCCGTCGTCCAGGAAGACCGACCCCGACCGGGTCGCCGGGTCGAAGTTCCGCACCGTCGCCTGCACCCGCCCAGCCTAACTCCCGCCTGGGCGCCCGTCCCGCGCCCGCCGCCCTCGTCTCATTCGCGGTCCGTTCTCGGTCCGCCGTCCCCGTCCTCCGGGTCTCGCCCTCCGTCCGGGCCCGACGCCGAGATCTTTCTCGCCACCGCCAGCGTGCGGGGGCCGACGCCGAGGGTCAGCGCCAGGCGCAGGTCGTCCGGGGTGTCCACGTCGTGGCGGACCGACTCCACTCCGTCCACGCAGAGCTCCTTGGCGCCACGCCGCAGGTGCCGGTCCCGCGACTCGCCGCCGAATCCCGGCGTGAACGGCACCCCCGGCCGTACGCCGTAGAAGGTCGTGCCGATCTCGGCGGCGTCGGGCAGGAACATCTGGCCGAACTCCGCGGCGGCGGTCAGCACGCGGGCCAGCTCCGCGGGGCGAAGGGCGGGAAGGTCGGCCTGGAGGGCGCCGACGGGGTCGCCGGGCGCCAGCCGCACCGCCTCGAGAGCGCCGTGCCGCAGGGCGGCGTTCAGCCCCTCCTCCGGGTCGCCGACCACGTGCGCGCCGACCTCGCCGAGCGCCTTCGCGGCCACGGGGTCGCCCGTCACCACGATCACCCGTGCGACGAGCGCGCAGCTCAGCGCCGCCTCGACGGTGTCGCAGGCGATCGCCACGGCCAGCGCGGCCCGGTGCGGGCCCGCCGCGGCCGACAGACGGGTCTTGGCGGCGACCAGCGTCTTGACCGGGACGACGAGGGTCCAGCCGGAGCTCTCCGAAGCAGACATAGCCTTAAGCATCCCGCCTCGACATCCCCCGGAGCCAACCGGGAGACTTGGGGCGCATCCCGCTCATATGGAGGAGCCCATGAGACGCCCCGGATGGCCTTCGCGATTCTGGGTGGCCTTCGCCGTCACGATCGTCAAGCCGATCTCGTGGCTCCTGGTCAAGAAGGACTGGCGTCGCAGCGACCGCCTGCCCAGGACGGGCGGGATCATCATGGTGACCAACCACCTGTCGTGGCTGGACCCCATCCTCGTCGCGCACTTCCTCTACAACCACGGCCGCTGGCCGGTGATCCTCGCCAAGTCGGGTCTCTTCTCGGTACCGCTGGTCGGTTCCCTGGTGAGGGCGCTGCAGGCCATCCCGGTCCACCGGGGAAGCGCCGACGCGGCGCGCTCGCTGGAGGAGTCCCGGCGGCGGCTCGCCGCCGGGGCGTGCGTGATGTTCTACCCGGAGGGCACCTGCACCCGCGACCCGGGCTTCTGGCCGATGGAGGGCAAGACCGGCGCGGCCAGGCTCGCGCTGGCCACCGGCGCGACGGTGATCCCCGTCGCCCACTGGGGAGCCCAGGAGATCCTGCCGTACGGCGCCAGGAGGCCCCGCCTGCTGCCGCGCAAGACCTTCCGCGTGCAGACGGGACCGCCGGTCGACCTGTCGAAGTACGCGGGCCACGAGGGACAGCCGGTCTCCGCCGAGGTCCTGCGCGAGGCGACCGCCGACATCATGGCGGCCATCACGGCCCAGCTGGCCGAGATCCGCGGGGAGAAGGCACCCGAGACGCCGTTCAAGCGACCGTCCGACAACTGACTTCGGCGTACGGTGTTGACATCCTCCCCTCCCCGAAGGAGGGGCTTCCCACGGTCGCCCGTGAGAGTTCCCGATTCACCGCCGGTCGCCCGCCAGGAGAAATCCCTTGAGGTTCCACACCAGCTCCACAGGCGTCTCGCCTCTCCGCCGGCCAGGCGGCGAGGACGGCGCCGAACACACCCGCGGTGGCCCGGCCGTCGCCGCAGCCGGACGCGGCACCGCGCCGCGTCCCCTTCCCCGCTCGAAGGCGGGGGTCCCCACGCCCGAGGAGAACCGATGACCAAGGCGGCCGTGTTCGGCACGGGCTCGTGGGGGACGACCTTCGGCATGATCCTCGCCGGGGCGGGCACCCGGACGACGCTGTGGGGACGCAAGCCGGAGATCGTCGAGGCGATCGACCGGCGGCACGAGAACCCCGACTACCTGCCGGGCGCGGTGCTGCCCGAGACGCTGCGCGCCACCACCGACCCCGCCGAGGCCCTCGAAGGCGCCGACTTCGTGGTGCTCGCGGTGCCCTCCCAGACCCTGAGGGAGAACCTGACCCGCTGGAAGCCGCACCTGCCGCCCGACGCGGTGCTGGTCAGCCTGATGAAGGGCATCGAGCTGGGCACCACCAAGCGGATGAGCGAGGTGATCTGCGAGGTCGCCGAGGTGCCCCAGGAACGGGTCGCGGTGGTGTCCGGCCCCAACCTGGCCGGCGAGATCGTCAGGGGCCAGCCGGCCGCCACCGTGGTCGCCTGCACGGACGAGCGGGCGATGGAGCGCCTCCAGGCGGCCTGCTACCTGCCGCCCTGGTTCCGCCCGTACACCAACCCCGACGTCATCGGGGTCGAGCTCGGCGGGGCCGTCAAGAACGTGATCGCCCTGGCGGTCGGCATCTCGGCGGGGATGGGGCTCGGCGACAACGTCGGGGCGATGCTGATGACGCGCGGGCTGGCGGAGATCTCCCGGCTGGGTACGGTGCTCGGCGCCGACCCGCACACCTTCGCGGGCCTCGCGGGCATGGGCGATCTCGTGGCGACCTGCGTGTCCCCATTGTCGCGGAACCGTACTTTCGGGGAGAATCTCGGGCGAGGTATGACGCTGGACGAGGTCATCGCCGCGACGAAACAGACCGCCGAGGGGGTCAAATCCTGCGAGTCGGTGCTCGAACTGGCCAGAAAGCACGACGTGGAGATGCCGATCACCGAGGTGGTGGTGGCCGTCGTCCACGACGCGATGCCCCCCAGCGAGGCCGGGGTGCTCCTGATGTCGCGGACTCCCAAGCCGGAACGGTACGGCCTGTGAACGGACAGCGTGGTCGATGAACAGACGGATGCGTAGGCGCAAGGGCGAGAACACCCGGTCGGTGCACCTGCCCGCTCCCGAGACGCCCCGGCAGCCCCCTCTCGGCCTTCCCGTGTGGCGCAGTTCCGCGTGGGGCTTCGGCGACTCCGCCGAGTACGCCGAGGTGTTCGACGAGAAGAGCTCCGGCTACGCCTACGGCCGGATCGACAACCCCACCACCGCCGCCTTCGCCGCGGCGGTGGCCTCCCTGGAGGGCGCCGCGGCGCCCGAGGACGTGGCGGGGCAGGCGTTCGCCTCGGGGATGGCCGCCGTCAACGCCGTCCTGATGACGTTCCTGCGCGCGGGCGCGCACATCGTGGCCCCCACCCCGCTTTACGGCGGGACCCACTCGCTGATCACGAACGTGCTGGCCAGGTTCGGGGTCGGCGCCGACTTCGTCGGCTACGGCGAGCTGGCCAGGGTGCAGGCGGCGATCAAACCCAACACGAAGATCATCTACGCGGAGACGCTGTCCAACCCCACCATGGCCGTCTCCGACATCCGGGGCCTCTACCGGATCGCCCGCGCCGCGGGGGCGCTGCTGGTGGTCGACTCGACCTTCGCCACCCCGATCGTGTGCCGCCCCCTCGAACACGGCGCCGACCTGGTGATCCACTCCGCGACCAAGTATCTCGGCGGTCACGACGACTGCGCCGGGGGCGTGGCGGTCGGCCGCCCCGACCTGATCGCCCAGCTGCGCGAGGTCCGGATCGACACCGGGGGCACCCTCTCCCCCGACGACGCGTTCCTGCTCCGCCGTGGGCTGGAGACCCTGCCGCTGCGGGTCCGCCGGATGTGCTCCACCGCGATGGTCTTCGCCGCCGCCGTGGCCAAGCACCCCGCCGTACGCCGGGTCGACTACCCGGGGCTGCCGGGACATCCCGGTCACCAGCTCGCCAGGCACCTGTTCGACTCCGGTCCCGAGGGCACGAGATACGGCGCCTGCGTGACGATCACCCCGCGCGGCGGCTACGACGCGGGAGTGGCCCTGGCCGACGCGCTCAAGCTCGTCTCGATCGCCACCTCCGCCGGAGGAACCCGTACCAAGGCCGCGCACGTGGCCTCGGCCACCCACCGGCGGCCCGGTGACGAATCGGGGACCGACGCGGCGGCGGTCAGGTTCTCCATCGGGCTGGAGGACGCCGAGGATCTCATCATGGACGTCACCCAGGCCCTCGACTCACTACCCGCATCGGGTAGGTAGGCGCGTCTAACAGCCGGATTGCCCTCTAACAGGGGGTACATTCGGTCATCATGAGTGAGCAGCACGAACCCCTACCGAGGGTCGCCGTCGTCTTCGGCGGTCGCAATTCCGAGCACGCCGTCTCCATTCTCGGGGCGGGAAGCGTGCTGGGGGCCATCGACAGATCCAAGTACGAGGTGGTCCCCATCGGGATCGCCACGGACGGCCGGTGGGTGCTCGCCTCCGGGGAGCAGCGCTACGAGATCGAGAGCGGTGAGCTGCCCGCCGTCGACGCGGCGGGCGCGTCGCTGGCGCTGGCCTCCGGTGACGGCTCGCTGGTGGCGTACGACCCCGGCAGCATCCCCGTCGAGCTCGGCCAGGTCGACGTCGTCTTCCCCGTGATGCACGGCCCCTTCGCCGAGGACGGCACGATCCAGGGACTGCTGGAGATGGCCGGGGTCCGTTACGTCGGCTCCGGGGTGCTGGCCAGCTCGGTCGGCATGGACAAGGCGTACATGAAGCTGGTCCTCGCCGCCGCCGGCCTGCCCGTCGGCCCGTACGTCGTGATCCGCGACCGCGACTGGCGGACCGACCGCGGCCGGGTGCTCAAGGAGGTCCAGGAGCTCGGCTGGCCGGTCTTCGTCAAGCCCGCGCGCGCCGGGTCCAGCCAGGGCATCTCCAAGGCCGCCACCCTGGAGGAGCTGGAGCGGGCCATCGAGTTCGCCCGCGAGCACGACCCCAAGGTGCTGGTCGAGGCCGCCGTCACGGGCCGCGAGATCGAGTGCGCGGTGCTGGAGTCGCCGGGCGACGAGGCGCCCAGGGCCAGCCTGCCCGGCGAGGTGCTGGTCCACGGCGACCACGAGTTCTTCGACTTCGAGGCCAAGTACATCGGAAGCGACATGTCCCTGTCCGTGCCCGCCGCCATCCCCCAGGAGACGGCCGAGGAGCTGCGGGCGATGGCCGTCCGCGCCTTCGAGGCACTGGGCTGCGAGGGCCTGTCACGGGTCGACTTCTTCTACACCCCCGACGGACGGCTGATCGTCAACGAGATCAACACCATGCCGGGCTTCACCGCGATGTCGGTGGCGCCGCAGCTGTGGGCCGCCACCGGGGTGCCCTACGCCGAGCTGGTCGACCGGCTGATCCAGCTCGCGCTCGGACGCTCACCCGGTCTGCGGTAGGGCGCTCTTGATGGGGGCCGCGAGAGCGACCAGCACGTTCTGCGGGATGTGCTCCCGCGCGATCGTCACCTCGACGTAGGCCTCCCTGCCGATCGCGGTGAACAGCGTCGGCCTGGCCGGGTCGGCGTACCACGCCACCCCGTCGATCTCGGGCACCTGGTCGGTCGGCGACATCGTCACCGGTCGCGGCACCCCGCAGCGCAGGGCGATGCGAGCCTCCCCCCACACGGCGACGTAGGGGGAGGCGGGAGTGGACTCCGTCCGGTCCGCGCCGTCGAGTTTCCCCGGAAGCCTCTCGGCGAGCGCCCGGCACGCGGCGGCGGCGGGCGCATCGGGGACCGGCGGCTCGACCCGGACGGCGCCGCCGCATCCCACCAGGATCAGCAGGGCACAGGCGCACCCCGCCCGGCGGGCGAACCGCAGTGACATGTCACGTTCCAGACGATCGGATACGGATTCGAGGACCCGCGTGTGAGTCCGGGCACGAATTCACGCGCGGGCTCGGACGCGGACTCAGATGTGGGCTCAGATATGGACGATGGGGCACGTCAGCGTACGCGTGATCCCCTCCACACCCTGGATCTGCGCCACCACGAGCTTCCCCAGCTCGTCGACGTTGCGGGCCTCGGCGCGCACGATCACGTCGTAGGGTCCCGTGACGTCCTCGGCCTGCGTGACACCTGAGATGCCGGAGATCGCCGAAGCCACGTTCGCGGCCTTGCCGACCTCGGTCTGGATGAGGATATAGGCCTGCACCATAACGACCTCCCGGGCGATTGGATCAGTGCCGAAGGGCCACCGTACCCTGTGATGAACAGGAGGTGTGTCATCACAGTCGGAGATCTCGGCGAATTCGGGGTTGTTGCACGTATTGCCGGACGTTTGCCACAAGGTAGGACCGTATTGCTCGGCCCCGGGGACGACGCCGCGGTGGTGAGCGCTCCCGACGGGCGGGTCGTCGTGACGACTGACCTGTTGATTGAGGGTAGGCACTTCCGGCGCGATTGGTCCAGTGGCTACGACATCGGCCGCAAGGCCGCGGCGCAGAACCTCTCCGACGTCGTGGCGATGGGGGCCGACCCCACCGGCCTCGTGGTCGGCCTCGGGATACCCGCCGACACCACCACCGGCTGGCTGGACGATCTCACCGACGGCTTCCGCGACGAGTGCGACCTCGTCGGAGCCAGCGTGGCGGGCGGTGACATCACCCGCAGCGACCTCGTCGTGATCGCCGTCACCGCCCTGGGCGACCTGGGTGGCCGGGCACCCGTCACGCGGTCGGGGGCCCGCCCGGGCGACGTGGTCGCCGTCGCGGGTCGCCTCGGGCACGCCGCCGCCGGGCTCGCGCTGCTCCGCGCGGGCCTGTCCGGGCCGGTGGAGCTGATCGACGCCCACCGCCGCCCGTGCCCGCCCTACGCGCGCGGCCCGGAGGCCGCCGGGCTCGGCGCGACGGCCATGCTCGACGTGAGCGACGGCCTGCTGCAGGACCTCGGTCATGTGGCCGCGGCGGCCGGAGTCGCGCTCGTCCTCGACCCGGAGGCGTTCACCCTCCCGCCGGCGATGCGAGAGGCCGCCCGGCTGCTCGGCGTCGATCCGCTGGAGTGGGTGTTCTCCGGCGGCGACGACCACGCGCTCGCCGCGACCTTCCCGGCCCACGTACGGCTCCCGGAGGGCTGGAACGTGGCGGGTCACGTCATTGAGGGGGAAGGCGTGCAGGTCAAGGGCCTTTCGCTCGACCGGGGAGGCTGGGACCACTTCCGGGTGTGATCCTTACCACTTCCTGCGACATCTGTGAAAATTGCGACAAACGTTTACCTAACTGGTATGAAGATGGGCGGTCGAGATTCCCTTCGAGAAAGGGGCCATATGGGCCGCCACGGTGGAACCGGGGAAGAGGCTTCCCCGGACCGGGGTAAACGCGAGCCGGAGTTCGCTCCGGAACCAGGTCGGGGGGACGAGCCGATCGGGCGCCGACTCCGTCCCGAGGAGTCGGTGACCACCGAGACCCGGACGGGTTTCCTGGGGTCGGGATGGAGCTCGGAGTCCGAGCCGTCCGGCTCGTCCAAGGAGTCCACCCCGTTCGATCCGTGGCCCGAGGACGAGGAGCGGCCCGGCGGGCGGATCAGGAAGACGGTGCTGATCGTCGCCGCGGTGGCCGTGGTGCTCGGCGGGACCGTGGTCGGCGTCCGGGCCCTGGCCGGCTCCGGGAGCCCCGCCGACTGCCCGCCCGCCGGTTGCGTCGCGGCGGCGTCGAACCAGCCGGTGCCGGAGACCGACACCGCCGACGAGCCCGCGGTGGAGGAGCCCTTGGAGGAGCCGGCGCCGGACGACGAGCCCTCGGAGACGGGCGACGAGACGCCGCGGCCGGGTGACGAGAGGACGAGGTCCACCCCGGCCCCCGACCGCACCTCCACCCGTGGCGGAGGCGAGGGCACCTCCACCCCCCGGCCCACACCGACGCGGAAGGCCACCCGCGCGCCGGCGGACACCGACGACTCGTCGTCTTCCGAGGAGTCCGCCGACGAGCCCGAGCCCGGTTCCACCCCCGATGCCCCCCAGCCCCTCGTCGCCGGTGACCGTACGCCGGCTCCCGAGCAGTCCCCGAGCAGCGCCGGGCCCGACCCCGTGCCCAGCGAGACGGCCTCCAGTGCGGCCCCGCTCGCCGGGGGTGCCGCGATCACGGTCGGCGCGGACATCGTGAGGGAGAGATCGCGCACCTACACCGTCGAGCTCGTGGTCGCCGCGAACGAGAGCGTCGAGCGGCTCAAGGTGAGCGTGCCGGTCAGCGGGGAGGTCACCTCGGTGAGCGGAGCCGACTGGGAGCAGGTCGGCGACAGCCTGCTGATCGAGTCACCGGAGGGTCTGGGGGCCGACGAGGAGCTTGTCGTCACCTTCACCGCGAGCGGTGACGCGGAGATCCCGCAGAGCTGCCAGAGCGACCAGGGAGAGTGCGCCGTCGCCTGACCCGGTGCGCCGCCCGCCCCGGCGCTTCGCGGGCCGGAGCGGGGCTGGTTGGATGGGGAACATGACCGTTTCGACCCCCCCTCGCGTGCTGACCGTCGCCGGCTCCGACTCCGGAGGCGGTGCGGGAATCCAGGCCGACCTGAAGACCATGCTCGCCCTCGGCGTGCACGGCATGAGTGTGATCGCCGCGGTGACCGCCCAGAACTCGGTCGGCGTGCAGGGCTACTGGGAGCTTCCCCCGGAGGCGGTACGGGCCCAGCTCGACTCGGTGCTCGGTGACATCGGGGCCCAGGCGGTCAAGACCGGCATGCTCGCCTCACCGGTACTGGTGGAGACGGTGGCCGAGGTCCTGGCGGGGCTGGACGTGCCCGTCGTGGTCGATCCCGTCGGGGTCTCCAAGCACGGCGACGCGCTCCTCGCGCCCGAGGCGGTGGAGACGGTGAAGACGCGCCTGCTGCCCACCGCCACGGTGGTCACCCCCAATCTGTGGGAGGTCCTGCAGCTCACCGGGGTGAAGGTCGAGGACGAGCCCGACCTGCGCCGGGCCGCCGACGCGATCCTGGAGCTCGGGCCCGCGTGGGCGCTCGTCAAGGGGGGTCACCTGCCGGGTGCGCCGGTCGACCTGCTGACCGACGGCACGCGCGAGTTCCGTTTCACCGCGGAGCGCCACGACAACCGGCACACCCACGGCACGGGCTGCACCCTGGCCTCCGCGATCGCCTCCCACCTCGCCCTCGGCGAGGACGTCCCGCCCGCCGTGGAGAAGGCGAAGGCGTACGTCACCGGCGCGATCGCACACGGCTTCCCCCTGGGGGCGGGCATCGGCCCCGTCGACCACGCCTGGCGCCTGCGCGTCTCCTGAGCGGGACGTTCTCCTGAGCCGCGTCTCCTGAGCGGGACGGTTTCTTGAACGGGACCGGGACGGAGACCCGCCGGGAAACGGCGAAGCCCGCCGCCCCATCGCGTGGGACGGCGGGCTTCGCGGAGGTCTGGCTAGCGGGTGACCTTGCCGGCCTTGATGCAGGAGGTGCACACGTTCAGCCGCTTCGGCGTGCCGTTCACCACTGCGCGCACGGGCTGGATGTTCGGGTTCCAGCGGCGGCGGGTGCGGCGGTGCGAGTGGGAGACGTTGTTGCCGAAGGTCGGCTTCTTAGCGCAAACGTCGCAGACGGAAGCCACGGTTCGCTCCTTATATCAGTCGAGAGGCTCGATCCGCCGCACTGGCGGCGGTCATCGGGCACGCCGGGACGACCGGCTGGCCACACGAGGATATCCGATGTCCGGCCCTGCACGCGAACGCGAGCCGCCGTGAACGGTCGAACGGGGATAATCTCCGGAGGCAACCGTAGCGCATTCCGGGACACGCCACGGCGGGTCTCGCCGGAGAGCCGGGCGGGGCAGTGGAGCCGAGAGCGGATCGGGAGACGCCCGGAGCCCGGTGAGGGCGTCCGGCGGGCGCGAGCAGGAGCCGGGGAGCAGGAGGGCAGGAATGCTGCAGGTTCTCGACCCGCTCGCGGTGCGCAGATGGTCGCGGCTGGCCGCCGAGACGCTCGGAAGGGCGCGCGAGGAGATCGACGCGCTCAACGTCTTTCCCGTGCCCGACGGCGACACCGGCACCAACCTGCACCTGACCATGCTCTCCGCCGCCGAGGCGCTCGACGGGCTGCCCGACGACGCCGGGGCCGAGGCCACCTGGCGGGCGTTCGCGCAGGGGGCGCTGCTCGGCGCCCGCGGCAACTCGGGGGTGATCGTCAGCCAGGCGCTGCGCGGCCTCGCCGAGGTGCTCAGGGAGGCCGAGGGGCACGGCGCCGACCTCGGACGAGGCCTGGTCAGAGCCGCCGAGCTGGCCCGCGCCGCGGTGTCCAGACCGGTCGAGGGCACGATCCTGAGCGTCCTGGCGGCCGTGGCCGCGGCGGTCCGCGACGGGCGGGAGGATCTCGCCTCGGTCGCGAGGAGGGCGGCGGGGGAGGCGCGCTCCGCGCTCCGCCGCACCACGGGGCAGCTCGACGTGCTGGCCCGCGGCGGGGTGGTCGACGCGGGCGGGGCGGGCCTGACGATCATCCTGGAGAGCCTCGCCGCCGTCGTCACCGATTCCTACACCGGCAGGGTGGACATCCCCGCCCCGGCGCACCGGATCGTCCCGGAGACCCCCCGGGAAGCCCGGGAGGGCGGAGA
Source organism: Streptosporangium sp. G12 (assembly GCF_052983175.1). Taxonomy (NCBI): domain Bacteria; kingdom Bacillati; phylum Actinomycetota; class Actinomycetes; order Streptosporangiales; family Streptosporangiaceae; genus Streptosporangium; species Streptosporangium sp. G12. The sequence continues at coordinate 238,694 of NZ_JBRIQO010000002.1, forward strand.
GGGGCCCGGCTACGAGGTCATGTACCTGCTGGACGCCGGAGAGGAAGAGGTCGCCGCACTGCGGGAGGAGCTCGACGCGCTCGGCGACTCGCTGGTGGTCGTGGGCGGGGACGGCCTGTGGAACGTCCACGTCCATGTGGACGACGCGGGCGCGGCGATCGAGGCGGCGATGAGGCGGGGCCGCCCTCACCGGATCAAGGTGACGTATCTGGTCGCCTCGGGCAGGACCCATCCGGTCGCGCGGGGGAGGGGCGTGGTGGCCGTGGCCGCGGGGCCCGCGCTGGCGGCGGTGTTCGAGGAGGCGGGAGCCGTGGTCGTCCGGCGCGAGCCCGGCTCCAGCCCTCCGCTGGCGGCGGTGCTCGCCGCCGTCCGCGAGGCCGGGTCCGAGGTCGTGGTCCTGCCCAACGACAGCGACACGCGCGAGGTCGCGGCCGCCGCCGCGGAGATCGCGAGGGAGGAGGGCCTGGTGGTCGGCGTCCTCCCGACCAGGGCCTCGGTGCAGGGCCTGTCGGCGCTGGCCGTCCACGACCCGCTGCGCCGCTTCGACGACGACGTGGTCGCCATGACCGAGGCCGCCGCGCACACCCGCCACGGGCACGTGTGGGTGGCCGACCGCGAGGTCATGACGAGCGCGGGCCTGACCGCCCCCGGCGACGTCCTGGGGGTGGTCGACGGTGACGCCGCGCTGATCGGCACGGATCTGGAGGCGACCGCGCTGGAGGTCGTACGCCGCATGGTCTCCTCCAGCAGCGAGCTGGTGACCCTCCTGGAGGGCGCCGACGCCCCCGAGGGGCTCGCACGCGCCGTACAGGACCATCTGGCCGGGACCAGGCCGGACGTCGAGGTGGTCCGGTACGAGGGCGGGCAGGGCGGCTATCCGCTGCTGATCGGGGTGGAATGAGCCGGTGCCGGACGGCCGGGTGAGCCGCGGTGGGTGAATTCTGTCGCCTGGGCACGGTAGAAAACGGGGGTGACGAGCTTCGACGAGCCGCTGGCGAAGGCGCTTGACCCCAAGACGGCCAAGCTGCTGGAGAGCGTTCTCGACCTGCGCACCGTCGGCGACCTGCTGCGGCACTACCCGCGGCGCTACGCCGAGCGGGGCGAGCTGACCGATCTCGACGACCTGCGGGTCGACGACCACGTCACCGTGGTGGGCGAGGTCACCAGGGCGATGCGCAGGCCGATGCGCAACAAGGGCGGCACCTGGCTGGAGGTCGAGGTCGTCGACGCCCGGGGCAGCAAGATCTACCTGTCGTTCTTCGGGAAGACGTCCCACATCGCGGAGACGCGGCTGAAGCCGGGCAGGCGCGGCATGTTCGCCGGGAAGGTCGGCGCCTTCGGCCAGGGCGAGAAACGCAAGTGGCAGCTCTCCCACCCCGAGTTCGAGATGATCGAGGAGAGCGAGACGGGCGCCGAGGAGTTCGCCGCCGCGCTCGTGCCGATCTACCCGGCGGGCAAGGACGTGACGCCCTGGGCGATCCGCAGGGCGCTGGGCGTCGTCCTCGACACGATGGGCGAGCTCGACGACTCCCTCCCCGCGGAGCTGCGCGCCCGCCACCGGCTTCCCGGCCTGTCGGAGGCGCTGCTGGCGATCCACCGCCCGCGCGACCACGCCGACGTGGCCAGGGCGCGCAAGCGGCTCAGGTTCGATGAGGCGTTCCTGCTCCAGGCGGTGCTGCTGCAGCGCCGGATGGCCGCGGCCTCCTGGCCCGCCACGCCCCGGCCCGCGATCTCCGGCGGGCTGCTCGCCGACTTCGACGGGCGGCTGCCGTTCGAGCTCACCGAGGGCCAGCGCGACGTGGGCGAGGAGATCGCGGCGGACCTGGCGCTGCCCCACCCCATGCACCGGCTGCTCCAAGGCGAGGTCGGCGCGGGCAAGACCGTCGTCGCGCTGCGGGCGATGCTCCAGGTGGTCGACGCCGGGGGGCAGGCCGTGCTGCTGGCACCCACCGAGGTGCTCGCCCAGCAGCACCACCGGTCGATCTCGGCCATGCTCGGGGACCTGGCCGCCGGCGGCATGTTCGGCGGCACCGCGGTCGCCCTGCTGACCGGCTCGCTGGGCGCCGCGGCCCGCCGCTCGGCCATGCTCGACGCGGCCTCGGGCGCGGCGGGCATCGTCGTCGGCACCCACGCTGTCCTGCAGGAACGCGTCCAGTTCGCCGACCTCGGCCTGGTCGTGGTCGACGAGCAGCACCGGTTCGGCGTCGAGCAGCGCGACGCGCTCCGCGAGAAGGCCGGGGGCGGTCGTCCGCACGTGCTCGTCATGACCGCCACGCCCATCCCCCGCACCGTCGCCATGACGGTCTTCGGCGACCTCACGGTCTCCACGCTCTCCCAGCTGCCCTCGGGCCGTGCCCCGATCACCACGCACGTGGTCCCCGCCGCGGAGAAGCCGCACTTCCTCGACCGGGCCTGGACGCGGCTGCGCGAGGAGATCGAGCTGGGCCGCCAGGCCTACGTGGTGTGCCCGCGCATCGGTGACCTGGAGGGCGACGAGGGCGACATGTCGAAGGCCGACGACGAGCGCAGGCCGCCGCTGGCGGTGCTCGACGTGGCCGAGACGCTCGCGAAGGGGCCGCTGCACGGGCTCCGTACGGAGGTGCTCCACGGCAAGCTCCCGCCGGAGGAGAAGGAGGCGGTGATGAAGGCCTTCACCCGGGGAGAGATCGACGTGCTGGTGGCGACCACGGTCATCGAGGTCGGCGTCGACGTCCCCAACTCCTCGGTCATGGTCATCATGGACGCCGACCGGTTCGGCGTCTCCCAGCTCCACCAGCTCCGTGGCCGGGTCGGGCGCGGCGGGCTGCCCGGACTGTGCCTGCTGGTGACCGACTCCCCGGGGGGCACGCCGGCGAGGGCGCGGCTCGACGCCGTGGCGGCCACCCTGGACGGCTTCGAGCTGTCCCGTGTCGACCTGGAGCAGCGCAGGGAGGGTGATGTGCTCGGTGTGGCCCAGTCGGGGCGCAGATCGTCACTGAAGATGCTCAGGCTCCTTCGCGACGAGGACGTCATCCACGCCGCGCGCCTGGACGCCGAGGCCATGCTGGAGGCCGACCCCGAGCTGGCGGGGCATCCCGTGCTCCGTGCGGAGATCGACAGGCTTCTCGCGGACGAGCGCGCCGAGTACCTGGAGAAGACCTGAGGGAACGAGGCCGTGGAGTGCCCGGCCGGACCGCCTGTCCGCGGTGCTCGGCGGGGATCTCGATCCCGGTGCCCAACTGCGGGGACGGCCTCCCCCCGAATGCCGTCCCCGCTTGGGCCCACTCCCGGGTCAGGTGCCGAGAGCACCGGCGTGCGGAAGGGCTCACGATCACGCCGGTCGGCCTCCCCCTGGGTCACTTGGAGGCCGCAGGAATCATCATGCAAGGGACCGGCACCGGACGGAACGACCCTTACGCTTTCGTCGCCACTCCTTGCCCACTCTTGACCTAGATCACCTACCAGGACCCTTTTGACCTGCGGTTATGTGATGCGTCGCGACACGCCGGTGCTGCGCACGGCGCCCTCGGGACGGGAGCGTGGACGGCGGCGGGACCGGCACCGAAACGGCACTGAGAGGATGGCCGGGTGAGCCGAGTCATCGCGGGAAGCGCAGGAGGGCGGCGGCTGGCCGTGCCGCCGGGACGGGGGACACGCCCCACCAGCGACCGGGCCAGGGAGGGGATCTTCTCCACCGTGGGGTCGCTGATCGGCCCGCTGGAAGGGTGCCGGGTGCTCGACCTCTACGCGGGTTCCGGGGCGCTCGGGCTCGAGGCGCTCTCCCGGGGTGCCGGCCACGCGCTTCTCGTGGAGTCGGACGCCAGGGCGATCCGGACGATCAGGCAGAACGTCGCCTCGCTGGGCCTTCCGGGGGCGGAGGTCGCCGCCGACAGGGTGGAGCGGCTGCTGGCCAGAGGTCCCGGGGGCGCCGGAAACGCCCAGGGCACCGAGAGCGTCGAGAGCGCAGGGAGCGTGGGGAGGCCGTACGACCTCGTCCTCGCCGACCCGCCGTACGCGCTGGGCGCCGAGGAGGTGGAGACGGTGCTCGGGCTGCTGCGCGACCGGGGCTGGCTGGCCGAGGACGCGCTGGTCGCCGTGGAGCGGGAGAGCAGGGGGAAGGATCTGGTCTGGCCCTCTGGGTACGAAGAGGAGAGGGTCCGTCGTTACGGCGAAGCGTCCGTTTGGTACGGTCGCGCCTCCGGGAATCCTTAGAGCAGGGGGTCCACCTTGCGTCGCGTTGTCTGTCCGGGATCGTTCGATCCCGTCACGAACGGTCATCTGGACATCATCGGCCGGGCTTCCCGGCAGTACGACGAGGTCGTCGTGGCCGTACTGATCAATATCGAGAAGAAGAGCCTGTTCACGGTGGAGGAGCGCATCCAGACGCTCCAGACGGTCACCAAGGAGTACGGGAACGTCCGCGTGGACAAGTTCCACGGCCTCCTGGTCGACTACTGCAGGCAGCAGGAGATCCCCGCCATCGTGAAGGGCCTGCGCGCGGTCAGCGACTTCGACTACGAGCTCCAGATGGCGCAGCTCAACTACCGGATGTCCGGGGTGGAGACCCTGTTCATGGCCACCGGCCCCGAGGTCTCCTTCCTGTCGTCCAGCCGGATCAAGGAGATCGTCAAGTACGGCGGGAACGTGGCCGGGCTGGTACCTGATCTTGTGCAGGAACTCCTGGTCGAACGGCTCAGGGGCTAGGCCCTGCTATTCTCTTATTTCGGCCTTGCACGACGGCGATGATGCGCCATGCCTAATGAGAGCGGAATGACTCAGCACCTTGACCCCCGAGCCCCATGGGTGATCTCGACCCATGACCTGGGGCGGCGACCAGGGTCGATGCGCAGGATGAATCTCGTTCTCCCGGCACCGGCGGACATCGGCGTCGACATGATCGGCGTCCCCAAGGACGCCGACGTCGAGCTGGACATCCGGCTTGAGGCGGTCATGGAGGGTGTGCTCGTCACGGGCACTGCGCAAGCCCCGCTGCGGGGGGAGTGCGCACGCTGCCTGGAACCGGTCATCTCACGAACCGAGGTGGACTTCCAGGAGCTGTTCTTCTACTCGGCAGAGGATGCTGCCGAGAGTGACTCGCTTCTCGACGGTGAGCTTCTCGACCTCGAACCCGTGTTTCGCGACGCGGTGGTGCTCACACTGCCGTTGAGCCCGGTCTGCAGCGAAGACTGCACCGGGCTCTGCGTGGAGTGCGGGGTCAGGCTGGCCGATGCCGAGCCTGACCACGGCCACGAGGTTGTCGACGCCCGCTGGGCGAAGCTGCAAGGTCTGATTCCGGAACATAACAACGATCAGGAGAGCTGACGTGGCTGTCCCCAAGCGCAAGATGTCGCGGAGCAATACTCGCTCCCGCAGGTCGCAGTGGAAGGCCGCCGCGGTTTCGCTCGTGAGCTGCCCCCAGTGCCGCTCGCCGAAGCGTCCGCACGTGGCGTGTCCGACCTGCGGCACTTACAACCGCCGTCAGGTGATCGAGCCCTCCGCCTGATCGCATTCTGACCGACGGATGCCGGCCGGGTCCTCCACGGGCCCCGGTCGGCGTCACCGTCTGCACCCCCTGCGATGGCGGTCCGCCCGCGGCTGTGGTGGACGCCGGGGTTCGCGGTAGAACGCGTGCCCTCCCGGCGCCCACCACATCTTCGGGCATCTCTCGTTCCTTCCTTCGCCATCGCGCATTCGCTGAGAGAACGTGCGAGGAGAAGCCGTGGGTACGAGCGTCAAGCCTGTCGCCGTCGAGTTCGTCAAGGAAGAGCTGGAGCGCCTCCTTCTGGTGCGCCTTGACGTCGCCATCCTGGAGCGGGCGCTGACGCACCGCTCCTACGCGTACGAGAACGGCGGCCTGCCGACCAACGAGCGCCTGGAGTTCCTCGGCGACTCGGTGCTCGGCCTGGTCGTCACCGACACCCTCTACCGCAACCACCCGGACCTGCCCGAGGGGCAGCTGGCCAAGCTCAGGGCCGCGGTGGTCAACATGCGCGCCCTCGCCGACGTGGCCCGCTCGCTGGGCCTGGGCCGCTTCCTGCGGCTCGGCCGGGGCGAGGAGGGTACGGGGGGTCGCGACAAGTCCTCGATCCTCGCCGACACCCTCGAGGCGCTCATCGGCGCGGTCTACGTCAACAGGGGCCTGGACGAGGCGTTCCGCGTCGTCCACCTGCTCTTCGACCCGCTCATCACCCGGTCCGCCTCGCTCGGCGCCGGACTCGACTGGAAGACCTCCCTGCAGGAGCTCACCGCGTCCGAGTCGCTCGGCGTGCCCGAATACCATGTCGAGGAGAGCGGCCCCGACCACGCCAAGTCCTTCACCGCGGTCGTCCGCGTCGGCGGCGAGGCGTACGGCTCGGGGTCCGGACGCTCGAAGAAGGAGGCCGAGCAGCAGGCCGCCGAGGCCGCCTGGAACCGCATCCGCGAGGACCGCGAGAGGCGCGAGGCCAGCTGACCGGCCGGCCGAGTCGCCCGAGGAGGGACGCATGCCCGAGTTGCCGGAGGTCGAGGTGGTACGCCGCGGCCTGGAGCGGTGGGTCTCCGGCCGGGTCGTCGCCCGCGCCGAGGTGCTCCACCCGAGGGCGATCAGGCGGCACGTCCCCGGCGCCGTGGAGTTCTCCGCCCGCATGGAGGGCCGCACGGTCGGTCCCGCCGAGCGCAGGGGCAAATACCTCTGGCTGCCCCTGGGCGGCTCCGACGCGATCCTGGCGCACCTCGGGATGAGCGGCCAGCTGCTGGTCGTGGAGCCGGACTCGGCGCCGGAGAGGCACCTGCGGGTCCGGATCGGCTTCACCGACGGCGGTCCCGAGCTGCGCTTCGTCGACCAGCGGACCTTCGGCCACGTGCTGGTGACCGGCATGACACAGGCCGGTGGCCGCGCGGTGCCCGAGCCGATCGCGCACATCGCCGCCGACCCGTTCGAGAAGAACTTCGACGACGACGGCTTCGCCCACCGGCTGCGCGCCCGCCAGACCGAGGTCAAGCGGGCGCTCCTGGACCAGTCGCTGATCAGCGGTGTCGGCAACATCTACGCCGACGAGGCCCTCTGGCGGGCCGGGCTGCACGGCGCCCGCCCCACCGCGACGCTGACCCGGCCGAAGGTGGTCGAGCTGCTGGCCGCGGCCCGGGAGGTGATGTCCGCCGCCCTGTCCGAGGGCGGCACATCCTTCGACAGTCTTTACGTGAATGTCAATGGCGAGAGCGGTTACTTCGACCGTTCCCTCGCGGTTTACGGCCGGCGCGACGAGCCCTGCCCCCGGTGCGGCACCCCGATCGTCCGCGAGTCGTTCATGAACCGTTCCTCCTACAGCTGCCCCCGCTGCCAGCCCAGGCCGAGAAGGGACGTGGCATGACGGACGTACGGCTGACGGCCTGGGTCAGGGGACACGTGCAGGGCGTGGGTTTCCGCTGGTGGACGCGGGCCAGGGCGCTCGAACTCGGCCTGACCGGCTGGGCGCGCAACACCGGCGACGGCCGGGTGGAGGTGGTCGCGCAGGGCCCCGAGAAGTCGTGCGCGATGCTGCTCGACCTGCTCAGGGGCGGGAGCACGCCCGGACGGGTCGACGGGGTCGTCGAACGCTGGAGCGAGACCAAAGACGGCCTCCAGGGTTTTGTCGAGCGCTGACCGCTTCCCTAAACCGCCCAAAATAAGGTATAGTTGACCGTCGAGAGTGCCTGCTGGTGCATCCACCCGGAGCGTTCAACTTGACCGTCTCCCTCACCGGTGCGACTCTTGATAAAGAACCACGCGCACCCCTCCCGCGGTAAAGAAGTGCGCGAACCAGTCTGGTCACTCAGCGTGGAGGACCCTTTACTATGGCGAAGGCTCTACTCGGCCACGTCGGCGGTCCCGACCCTCGTATGGTCTCGGAAATGCGTCGCCTCCAGCAGCGCATCCGTGATCTCGAGGGAGAGCTCACCCGGCTCCAGGCCCAGAACGACGAACTCGCGGCCGGCACCCGCGACGAGGAGTTCAACCGTCTGCAGGATCGTGAGCCGGCCCTCACCTAACGGGGCCGGGGCGGAACACACTGTCCAGGGACGCCTCGTAGGGGCGTCCCTTGTCATATCGCTACGCACGTCACAACCGTCACGTGCGTCCTATATGCCGTGCCAGGAAGGCCAGCTGCTCGGGTAACACCCTGCGGCGGTAGGCCGTGTCCTGGCACCCTTCGGTAATCCCTCCTTCGGCCGTGGCGCCCAGGGCCTTCAGCCCCTTCAGCATGGTCTGGGTCTGCCTGGCCCACGCGTCCCGCTCGCCGCACCCCAGCCAGACCGGGATGTCCACGAGCTCGCGCAGCGGCGCCTGGGCCGCGCTCACCGTGGGCGACGCCGCGACGACCGCCCCCACCTGCTCGGGGCCCAGCTCCGCGGCGAGCCTCAGTGCCCCGGCGCCCCCGGCGGACCAGCCCATCAGCCCGATCTTCGCGGTGTCCATCCCGTTCGTGTTCAGGTACGGCAGCAGCGTGCCCGGGATGTCGGCGGAGGGCCAGTCGTCGATGGAGGCCAGGGCGAAGCGCCCGCCTCCCGCGGCCAGATAGCGGTCGATCGCGTAGACGTCGAACGGCGTGCGCGCGTCACCGGCGGCGCCGTGAAGCATGATCACCACGGGGAGCCCGTCCCCCGCCCCCGGCGGCAGCCCGACGATCACGCGTCGCCGGTCGACCCGGCTCCGCTGGAGCGTTCCAGGCGAGGTCACCGGAGGCTCGGGGACCGCGCCGCAGACGATCTGGGCGTACGCGTCCCGGAAGCCCTCCGGCCCGGCCGCCAGGGCGGCGCCACCGAGGCCGAGCGCGGCGAGCCCGCCGCCCACGAGGAAGGCGCGCCGCCTGAGGTGACCCCTGCCGCCCGATGGGTGTGATGGAGCCTCGCCCCCACCGCGTTCCGCGTCCATGCAGGGCACCATAGGCGGTGCGCGGGCGGGCGCGGGTGAAGAACGGTAGTCTTCCCGCGTGACCGAAGCCGTGGGCTGACCGTGGGCTGACAAGGCAAGACGCGTTCACCGGCGCCCGGGACACGGCGTGCGACACGCCGGCCGGCGCGGCCGCGCCGCGAATGGGGGGTTTCGTTGTATCTCAAGACCCTTACCCTGCGCGGGTTCAAATCCTTCGCCTCCGCCACCACGCTCCGGTTCGAACCGGGCATCACCGCCGTCGTCGGCCCCAACGGATCCGGCAAGTCCAACGTGGTCGACGCCCTGGCCTGGGTGATGGGCGAGCACAGCGCCAAGTCGCTGCGCGGCGGCAAGATGGAGGACGTCATCTTCGCCGGCACCTCCTCGCGGGCCCCGCTGGGACGCGCCGAGGTCACGCTGACCATCGACAACACCGACGGCATGCTCCCGATCGACTACACCGAGGTGACGATCAGCCGCCTGATGTTCCGGGCGGGCCAGAGCGAGTACGCCATCAACGGTGACATCTGCCGCCTGCTCGACATCCAGGAGCTGCTGTCCGACTCCGGCATCGGCCGCGAGATGCACGTCATCGTCGGGCAGGGCCAGCTCGACCAGGTGCTGCACGCGGGGCCCGAGGAGCGCAGGGCGTTCATCGAGGAGGCCGCGGGCGTCCTGAAGCACCGCAAGCGCAAGGAGAAGGCGCTGCGGAAGCTCGACGCCATGCAGGCCAACATGACCCGGGTCCAGGACCTCACCACCGAGCTGCGCCGCCAGCTCAAGCCGTTGGGCCGCCAGGCCGAGATCGCCCGCAAGGCCGCCGTCATCCAGGCCGACCTGCGCGACGCCAGGCTCCGGCTGCTCGCCGACGACGTGCTCACCCTGCGGACCACCCTGGAACGGGAGATGGCCGACGAGGCCGCCGTCCTCACCCGCCGCGCCGCGGTGGAGGTCGAGCTGGAGCAGGGCCAGGTCGCCGAGTCCGAGTTGGAGGCCGCCGAGGCCGAGGCCCAGCCGCGCCTGGCCGCCGCCCAGGAGGCGTTCTTCCGCCTCTCCTCCCTCCGCGAGCGCCTCAGGGGTCTGGCCGGGCTCGCCGCCGAGCGGCACCGGAACGCCACCGACACCGCCGTGGAGCGGCGCGGGCGCGACCCCGAGGACTTCGAGCGCGAGGCCGAGGAGGTCCGAGAGCAGGAGCGGGTCCTGGCCGAGCTGCTCGAGGGGGAGCGGGAGTCGCTCGCCGGAGCGGTGGCCCGGCGCGCCGAGACCGAGGCCGCGCTCGCCGCCGAGGAGCGGAGGCTGGCCGCGGAGGCGAGGGCCGCCGCGGACCGGCGCGAGGGCCTGGCCAGGCTGAGGGGCCAGGTCGGCGCCGCGCGCAGCCGGGCGGGGGCCGCCGAGGAGGAGATCGGCAGGCTGCGGCGTTCGCTGGAGGAGGCCGAGCAGCGCGCCGAGGAGGCCCAGGCCGAACACGACGGCCAGGAGCGTGCCGAGCCGTCCGCCGACCCCGCCCTCGCCGAGGAGCTGGAGATCGCCCTGGAGACGGTCGAGCAGGCCCGGGAGTCCGTCGAGCTGGCCAGGGCCGGGGTCGAGGAGGCCAAGGCGGCCGTCGCGGGCCCGAACTCCGCGCTCGGCTCCGCCAGGGCCGCCCTCGCCGCCGCCCGCAAGACCGACCAGCAGGCGCAGCGTCAGGTGGCCGCCCTCGAGGCCAGGTTCGAGGCGCTGGAGATGGGCCTGGCCGGTGGTGCCGCCGGCGCCGCCGCGCTGCTCGCCGCCGACCTGGCCGGGGTGCTCGGCCCGGTGGCGACCATGCTGTCCGTGCGGCCCGGTGCCGAGGTGGCCGTCGCGGCCGTGCTCGGGGCCGCCGCGGAGGCCGTCGCCGTGGAGTCGCTGCAGAGCGCCGCCGACGCGATCGAGTTCCTCAGGGGCCACGACGGCGGCCACGCCACCCTCGTCATCGCCTCGGCCGAGGCGGGGGCGGGCTCTCCGGGCCCGGTGCCGCTGGCCGGAGCCGAGTGGGCGATCGACCTGGTCACGGTCTCCGCCGAGCTGCGGGCCGCCGCCACCCATCTGCTCGCGAACGTGCTGGTCGTGGACGATCTCGCGACCGCGAGGAAGGCGGTCGAGCAGCGCCCCGCGCTGCGGGCCGTCACCCGGTCCGGCGACCTTCTGGGCACCCACACCGCCGGGGGAGGTTCGGCGGGCGGCACCTCCGCGCTCCAGATGCGGGCCGCCCTCGACGAGGCCGCCGCGGATCTGGCCGAGGCCAGGATCGCCGCCGAGCTGGCGGGAACGGAGCTGGAGGAGACCGCCGAGGCCGAGGCGGAGGCGCAGCTCGCGGTCGAGTCCGCCCAGGCGCGGGTCGCCGAGGCCCAGACGGGCGTGCAGAACGCGCAGGCCGGGGTCAACGCGGCACAGGCCGCCCTGGACCGGGTCAGGGCGAGGCAGCGTGACGCCGACCAGCAGGTCGCCGCGGTGGCCAAGCGGCTCGCCCGGCTGGGCGCCGCCGCCAAGGCGGCCCGCGACGAGTGTGAGCGCCTGGCCAGGGGCGTACGGGCCGCCGAGGAGGCGCGCGACCGCGACGCGGCCGGTCTCGCCGAGCTGGAGGAGCGGCTCGCCGCGGCCGTCGGCTCCGAGGAGCTGGAGACCGAGCCCACCACCGATCTTCGCGACGAGCTCGCCGAGATCTGCGCGGCGGCCAGACAGGACGAGATGGAGGTCCGCCTCGCCGTGCGGACGGCGGAGGAGCGGGTCAGGGGCATCGAGGGCCGGGCCGACGAGTTGACGCGCGCCGCCGAGCGCGAGCGCGAGGAGCGTTCCAGGGCGGCCGAGCGCCGCGAGTGGCGGCGCAGGCAGGCCCGGACGGCCCAGGCGGTCGTCCAGGGCGCCGAGCTGGCGCTGCGCGCGCTGGAGACCTCCCTGGGGGCCGCCGCCGGCGAGCGCGACGAGGCCGACCGGGCGCGCGGGCAGATCGACGCCTCTCTCAAGGCCGTCAGGATCCGTGTCCGGGAACTCTCCGGCGAGCTGGACAAGCTGGTCAACCGGGCGCACGGCAGCGAGGTGGCCCGTACCGAGCAGCGGCTCCGGTTGGAGCAGCTGGAGGGCCGGGCGGTGGAGGAGTACGGCGTCGAGGCCGACACCCTCATCGCCGAGTACGGCCCCGGCGAGCCGATCCCGACGGCCGACGGAGACCCCGTCCCCTACGACCGTGACGAGCAGCTCAAGCGGGCCAGGGCGGCCGACCGCCAGATGGCCCAGCTCGGCAAGGTCAACCCGCTCGCGCTCGAGGAGTTCGCGGCGCTCGAGGAGCGGCACTCGTTCCTCACCTCGCAGCTGGAGGACCTCAAGAAGACCCGCCGTGACCTGCTGCTGGTGGTCAAGGAGGTCGACGACCGGGTCGAGCAGGTCTTCGGCGCCGCCTTCGCGGACGTGGCCCGCGAGTTCGAGACGATCTTCACCCGGGTGTTCCCCGGCGGCGAGGGCAGGCTGCTGCTCACCGACCCGGAGAACATGCTGACCACCGGCGTCGAGGTCGAGGCCCGGCCGCCGGGCAAGAAGGTCAAGCGCCTGTCGCTGCTGTCGGGCGGCGAGCGGTCGCTGACCGCGGTGGCGTTCCTCGTGTCCATCTTCAAGGCGCGCCCCTCGCCGTTCTACGTGATGGACGAGGTCGAGGCCGCGCTGGACGACACCAACACCCAGCGCCTGCTCACGCTCTTCGAGGAGCTCCGGCAGACCTCGCAGATCATCATCATCACCCACCAGAAGCGCACCATGGAGATCGCCGACGCCCTGTACGGCGTGTCGATGCGCGGGGACGGCGTCACCCAGGTCATCAGCCAGCGCCTGAGGGAACACGAGTCCGTCTGAGCCGTCGAGGGGGCCGGGGACCCCGGGGGTTCGGGATCCGCGCCGCTTTCGGGGGGAGGCGGATCGTCGGGGAGCGGGAGTTCGCGGGATCGGAGGGGAGCGGTTCTCCGGGGAGCGCGGGTTCGCGAGGTCGAAAGGGAAAGGGGCTCTTCGGCGGAGCGCGGGTTCGTGAGGTCGCGAGGTCGAAGGGGAGCGCGGGTTCGCGAGGCCGAACGGTGACCGCTGGTGAAAGACCGCGAGCCGGTCCGGAGCACCGGGGTGTCGGAGCATCCCGGGGCGTCTGGAAAACTGTGCTCTTGTGGAAGCCTATCTCGGCATAATCGCGATCATCGTTGTCATCGCCCTGTTGGCGGCGGGCGGCATGCTCCTGCTGTTCAGGTCGGGGGGCAAGACCGCGCCGCCGCGGGTCGAACCGCCACAGGCGCCGTCGATCCCGAAGGAGGCGCAGGCCCCGGGCCGGGGCACGGTCGTGGACGACGACGCGTCGACGACCACCGTGCCGCCGCCGGCCAAGCCGGTGGAGCCGGAGGTCACCGTCGTCGCTCCGGTGATCGAGGTTCCGCCGCCGTCCGCCGGACGGATGGTGCGGCTCCGCGCCCGCCTGGCCCGGTCACAGAGCACGCTGGGCAAGGGGCTCCTGGAGCTGCTCTCCCGCGACCGTCTGGACGACGACGCCTGGGACGAGATCGAGGAGACCCTGATCACCGCCGACGTCGGCGTGACGCCGACCAGGGCGATGGTCGAGGAGCTGCGCACCCGGGTGAAGGTGCTGGGCAGCCGGACGCCCGAGGAGGCGCGCGCCCTGCTCAGGGAGCAGCTGCTCGTCCAGATCGGCGCCGACATGGACCGTACGCTGCACGTCACGCCGCACGGCGAGCGTCCCGCGGTGGTCCTCGTGGTCGGCGTCAACGGCACCGGCAAGACCACCACCACCGGCAAGCTGGCACGTGTCCTCATCGGTGACGGCGGCAAGGTCGTGCTGGGCGCCGCCGACACCTTCCGCGCCGCCGCCGCCGACCAGCTGCAGACCTGGGGAGACCGTGTCGGGGCCGCGGTCGTACGCGGCCCCGAGGGCGGCGACCCCGCCTCGGTGGCCTTCGACGCCGTGGCCGAGGGCATCAGGGAGAAGGCCGACGTGGTGATCGTCGACACCGCGGGGCGGCTGCACACCAAGACCGGTCTGATGGACGAGCTCGGCAAGGTCAAGCGTGTCATCGAGAAGAAGGCCACGGTCGACGAGGTCCTGCTCGTCCTCGACGCCACCACGGGCCAGAACGGGATGCGCCAGGCCCAGGTGTTCGCCGAGGTCGTCAACATCACCGGTATCGCCCTGACCAAGCTCGACGGCACCGCCAAGGGCGGCATCATCATCTCCGTCCAGCGCGAGCTGGGCGTCCCGGTCAAGCTGGTGGGTCTCGGTGAGGGACCCGACGACCTGGCGCCGTTCGACCCCGAGGTCTTCGTGGACGCGCTCCTCGGAGACTGAGTCCCCGCGTCGCCCGCCCCGTCCCGCCATCGGCTCGGGGCGTCGCGGGCGGACGCGCGGGCGGTACGGGTGGGTCCCGCCCCGGCGGGCGCCCTCGGACGGGTGCCGCCCGGACGGATGCGCGACGGGTCAGCGCGAGGGCTGCTGGGACAGGGTGCCGATGGGGATGACCAGCGGGGTACCGGCCACCGGATCCTCGATGACCTTCGCGTCCAGTTCGAAGACCTCCGCCAGCAGGGCCTCGGTGAGCACCTCGGCCGGAGGACCCGCGGCGACGACCTTGCCGTCCCGCATGGCCACCAGACGGTCGGCGTAGCGGGCGGCGAGGTTGAGGTCGTGCAGGACCATCACCACGGTGCGGTCCAGCTCCCCGTGGAGCCTGCGCACCAGCTCCAGCACCTCGATCTGGTGGGCCAGGTCGAGGAAGGTCGTCGGCTCGTCGAGGAGCAGCAGGTCGGTGCCCTGGGCGAGGGCCATGGAGATCCACGCCCGCTGCCGTTGCCCGCCGGACAGCTCGTCCAGCGGGCGGTCGCCCAGGTCGAGCAGGCCGGTCATGGCCAGGGCCTCGCCGACCGCGGACTCGTCGTCGGAGGACCACTGGCGGTACCAGGTCTGGTGCGGGTGCCGTCCCCTGGCGACCAGGTCGGCGACGGTCAGGCCCTCGGGCGCCGACGGCGCCTGCGGCAGCACGCCCAGGACCTTGGCGACCTCCTTGGAGGGCATCCTGTCGATGCGCTTGCCGTCGAGCAGCACCTCGCCGCCCGACGGCTTGAGCAGCCGTCCCAGGGCGCGCAGCAGAGTGGACTTGCCGCACCCGTTCGGCCCGATGATCGTGGTCACCGTCCCGGCCTCGATCCCGAGGTCGAGACCGTCGACGACCACGCGGTCCCCGTACCCCAGGCTGACGTCGACGGCTTGCAGTCTCACTGGCGGGCCTCTCTGCGTACGCGGATGAGGAGATAGATCAGGTACGGGGCGCCGAGGACCGCGGTGACCACGCCCACCGGCAGCTCGATCGGGGTGAACGCGGTCCGGGAGACCAGGTCGGCGCCGGTGGTGAGGGCCGCGCCCGCGAGGGCCGAGACGACCAGCGGCGGCTGTGCCACTCCCGCCAGGCGCAGCGCGATCTGCGGGGCGGCCAGGGCGACGAACGTGATCGGCCCGGCCGAGGCGGTCGCCGTCGCCGCGAGCAGCACGGCCGCGAGGATGAGCACACCCCTGGCGAGGTTCATCCGTACGCCCAGGCCGGTCACGGTGTCGTCGCCGAAGCGCAGCACGCCCAGCGAGCGGGTGCCGAGCAGTGTCGCCGGGACGAGGACGGCGAGCGCGACCGCGACCGGAACCACGTGCTCCCAGCCCCGGCCGTGCAGCGAGCCGCTGATCCAGACCAGGGCCCGGCTGCTGTCGTTGACGTCGCCGACGGTCAGCAGCCAGTACTTGAGGTTGGTGCAGACGGCCGAGACGCCGATGCCGACCAGGACCAGCCGGTAGCCGTCCAGGCCGTTGCGCCAGGCCAGCAGGTAGACGGCGAGCGCGCCGGCCAGGCCGCCCAGCAGGGCCACCAGGGGGACGCCCACCTCGGCGAGGGCGCCGCTGGTGCCGCCCCAGGTGTTTCCCGCCGCCACGATGACCGCGACCACGGTCACGCTGGCGCCGGTGGTGACGCCCAGGATGTCGGGGCTGGCCAGCGGGTTGCGGGCGATGGCCTGGGTGATCGCCCCGGCCAGGGCGAGCGCCGCGCCGACGAGGGCGCCGGTCAGCGCGCGGGGGAGCCGGAGCTCCATGATCACGAAATGGTCGGGCCCGTCGCCGGTGACCGCGCGCAGGACGTCGAGGACACTCATCGGGATGTCGCCGAGCCGCATGTTGAGCGCCATGAACAGCGCCGTGGTGGCCAGCAGGACCAGCGCCGCGACGGTGGAGCGAGGCCGGAGCGGCCAGGAGGCGGGGCCGACACGCAGCGCCCGCCTTTCGGCGGACGGTCTTGACGAGGGAGCGGTGGAGATGGTCACAGCCGCACCGGCTTCCTGCGTCGTACCAGAATGATGAAGAACGGCGCTCCGACGAGGGCGAGGACCACGCCCACCTCCAGCTCACCCGGGAAGGCCACCACGCGGCCGATGACGTCGGCGAGGAGCAGGGCGGCGGCGCCCGCCAGGCCCGAGTACGGCAGCAGCCAGCGGTGGTCGGGGCCCGAGAGCGGCCGGGTCAGGTGCGGCACGACCAGGCCGATGAAGGCCAGCGCGCCGCAGGCCGCCACGGAGGCGCCGCTGAGCAGGGTGATGGCGGCGATGCCGACGGTGCGGGTCAGGGTGATGTTCTGGCCGAGCGCGCGGGCGACGTCCTCGCCGAGGGACAGCGCGTTCAGGCCGGGCGCGTTGACCAGGGCCAGGACCAGGCCGGCGGCGATGAAGGGGAGCACCTGCCAGGCCACGTCCGCGCCCCTGGCCGCGATGGAGCCCGACTGCCAGAAGCGGAAGACGTCCATGGCCTGCTCGTCCAGGAGGACCAGAGCCGAGGTGAGCCCGTACAGGAACGCGCTGACCGCGGTGCCCGCGAGGGCCAGGGTCACCGGGGTGGGGCCGCCCCTGCCGCCGGCCATGCCGAGGGCGAACACCCCCGCGCTGGCGAGGAGGGCCCCGGTGAGACCGAACCAGATGTAGCCGTACGGGGTGGTGACGCCCAGGACGATGATGCTGAGGACCATCGCGAACGCCGCCCCCTGGGTGACGCCGAGCAGGCCCGGGTCGGCCAGCGGGTTGCGGGTGTGGCCCTGCATGAGGGCGCCCGCGACGCCGAGGGCGATCCCGGCCATGACGCCGATGGCGGTCCTGGGGATCCGCAGCGATCGGACGACGACGTCGTTCTCGGTGCCGGTGGGGCCGGTGAGCGCGTGCCAGACGTCGCCGGGAGGGACCGGTTTGGCGCCGAACGCGAGGCTCAGCGCGACCGCCGCCACGAGGACGGCGAGCAATCCGGCCAGGACGAAAAGGCGGCGCCGGTGGGTCTTTCTGAGACCCGCGCCGGGGGCGGGCCGCGAGACGACCACCGCGTTGATCACCTGACCTCCTCTTTTCTCGCCGGACCCGGGGTAAGTATGTCAGCTTAGGTATAGCTAAGCTAAATAAGGTTGTCCTTAATTTGATGGAAGGATTCATGAAGATGAGAGCGTTGCGCGCCCTGGCCCTCGGGGTGGCGGGAGTGGTGCTGTCCGGCGGCCTCGCCGCCTGCGGTTCGAGCACCTCCGGCACCGCCGGGGAGACCTCCGGCACCGCGGGCGCGTCCGCGGCTCCCGCGGTGAGCGACGCTGCGGCGTTCCCCCGGACGGTGAAGCACGTCATGGGAGAGACCGAGATCCCGGCCCAGCCCAAGCGGGTCGTGGCCCTCGACCAGAGCTTCGTCGACGCGGTGCTGACCCTGGAGACCGACGTCGTGGGCTTCACCAGTTACCGGACGCTGAAGGACGAGCTTCCCGAGTATCTGACCCCGGTCCTCGGCCACGCCAAGGAGGCCACGTCGGTCGGGACCCTGGAGCAGCCGAGCCTGGAGCGGATCGTCGCGCTCAAGCCCGACCTGATCGTCTCCGCCAAGATCCGCCACGAGGCGCTGTACGACAAGCTGTCGCAGATCGCGCCGACGGTCTTCAGCGAGACCACCGGGGCCATCTGGAAGGACAACCTCAAGCTCGTGGGCGAGGCCCTGGGCAAGGAGGACCTCGCCGAGCGGAAGCTCAAGGAGTACCAGGACCGCGCCGCCAAGATCGGCGAGTCCATCAAGGCCAAGGACGGCGAGCTGCCCACCGTCTCCGTCGCCCGTTTCGCGGGCGAGCCGACCGTCCGCCTGTACGTGGAGAACTCCTACTCGGGCCTGGTGCTGAAGGACGTCGGTTTCCCGCGCCCCGAGGACCAGCCGACCGTGACCGACACCGTCATGGTCCCGATCAGCCAGGAGAACATCTCCCAGCTGGACGCCGAGCACATCTTCGTCTCGGCCTACGAGGACCCGGCGGTCGACTCGGGCAAGGAGAAGTTCGAGGCCAACCCGCTGTGGGGCAGGCTCAAGGGCGTCAAGCACGACGTCAACGACACCACCTGGATGACCGCCGTCGGCATCCAGGGAGCGCACGCCATTCTCGACGACCTGGCGAAGTTCTTCGAGGTCGACCCGGCGAAGGCCGCCTGACCTCCGCCCGATCCGCCCGGCACCCTCTGCCCGTACCTCTGCCCGGCGCGTGATCGCCGGTGGGTCCGCGAGCCGCGGCAAGCGTCGCTTGTCGCGGCCGCGCCGTCGAGAGGCCGGACGATCGCGAGCCGCTCCAGCCGTCCGGCCGGACATGGGGAAGCCGTGGAGAAGCCGTGGAGAAGGTGTGGAGAGCCGTCTACCGGGCGGTGGGGGGAAGGAGACCGGGCGATGGCGTCCGGGTGAACCACAGGGGGGTGCCGGCCCGTCTCTTGGGAAGGAGATTAAGTCCCCAACATGTGGGAAGCGGGGAGACGTGGAGATGGGTGTCGGAGTTTCTCAGGGCGCGGGCCCCGACCTGGCGGCTGGCTTCGGCCATTCGGCGGCGGGTTTCGGTGGGGTGGTGATCGACGTTTTTCCCAACCCCAAAGGTGCCCCTACCTGGGCATATGTGATGATGGACACACCTTCTACCGAATCCGGGGAACGATGTTACGATACTGAGACTTGTCCGGCTGTAGAGCGTGTCGCACCCGCCGTTGGCACAGCCACAGATCAGTCCCCTGACCACATAGAGCTTTTAACGGCCCCCTTACAAGGTGCCTGCGAGCATCAAGTACGCCGTCAGAAAGGGTGCGTCGTACCTTTGCCGGGCGGTAGTGGGGGGAAGAGCACGAGGGGGGTCCAATGATCACGATGACGGAAGAGCAGCGCCAGGACTGGTTCGAGCGTGACGTCGTGCCGGTCACCAGCCAGCTTTACGCGTCCGCGATGCGTCTGACCCGCAACACCGCCGACGCCGAGGACCTGGTCCAGGAGACCGTCACCAAGGCCTTCACCTCGTATCACCAGTTCCGTGAGGGCACCAACCTCAAGGCGTGGCTGCACCGCATCCTGACCAACAACTTCATCAACGACTACCGCAAGAAGCAGCGCTCGCCCAAGCTCTCGGCCACCGAGGAGATCGAGGACTGGCAGCTCGCCGCCGCCGAGTCCCACATGTCCAGCGGTCTCAAGTCCGCCGAGACCGAGGCGCTGGAGCAGCTGCCCGACAGTGCGGTCATGAACGCCCTGCGTGCCCTGCCCGAGGACTTCCGGGTCGCCGTCTACCTGGCGGACGTCGAGGGCTTCGCCTACAAGGAGATCGCCGAGCGGATGGGCACCCCCATCGGCACGGTCATGTCCCGCCTCCACCGGGGCCGGCGCCAGCTCCGCACCATGCTCGAGGACTACGCCCGCGAGGAGGGCGGCCTCCGTGTGTCCGAGGAGGTCCAGGCCGCCTGACCCCCTCTCCCTCTCCCGCCTTCCGTCTCCTTCCCCCGTCTTTCCGGCTTCGCGTACGGCCCGTGCCCGCTTCGGGTACGGGCCGTACGCGCACCCGGGGTCCGCCCGCCGGCGGGGACGGCTTCACGCGGCCGTACGCGCGAGCGGCGGCCTTCCCGTCCGGCGGGGGACGGTCACTCCAGCGTCATGTGGAGCCTGACCCTCAGCTCGCCGTCCACGCCGCGCACCTGCACCAGGTCGCAGAGCTGGCGGCTGATCCAGAGCCCGTACCCGCGCGGCGACCCGGGCTCGGGCGGGAGGTAGCCGGGCAGCGGGACGTCCAGGTCGCCACCGCCGGAGTCGGCGATCTCGCACACGATCTCGCCGCCGGCCGCCCAGATGGCCGCCCGGCCGTGTCCCGCCCCGTGCTCCACGCTGTTGGCCGCCATCTCCGAGACGCTCAGCACGAGCGAGGCGACCAGGTCGCGCCTCATGCCCACCCGGTGTGCGTGGTCGGTGACGAGCGCGCGCAGCCGTCCCAGCTCCTCCAGGGTGAAGTCGGTGACCACCGCGGACGGGGGCGGGTCGGGGAGGGGGAGGTCGTCTCCCGGCAGCGCGAACCGCTCCGGGGAGACGTAGCGGTCGCTCCGCCGCAGGCCGGCGCCGCTCAGCTCCGTGGGGTGGGTGTGCAGGACGTGGTCGAGCGCCAGCGCCTCGTCGTACAGGCACCACAGGCTGACCGGGATCCCGGCGAAGGCGGCGTTGAGCACCGACTCGTAGCGGATCCACTCGCGGGCCTGCCGCTCGGTCCAGCCCGACCACACCGGCTCCCCGAGGACCAGCGGCCGTTCCCGCTGCCGGATGTAGTCGTGGAAGGCGGCGAGGGTCCGCGTCGGGTGGGCGTACCACGTCCCGGCGAGGCGGCGGTCGATGAGGCGGGCGTCCGCGCCGAAGGCGTCACCGATCAGGTCGAGCCCGCGCTCGCCCGCGACGACCAGGATCCGCCGGCCCTCGCGGAGGGCACCGGCGATCAGGGGCTGGACGAGTCGCAGGAAGCCGGAATCGGAACCGTACGCGACAGCCGTGTGCGCGAACGGCCCGCCGGAGTCGAGGAACGCCCGATCGGGCTGCACGGGGATGACCGTAACAAGCGTCCGCCCCCAACACAACAGAGTCAGTTCGCGACATCGTGTCAACCGGACGCGATCAGCGCGACCGCGGCGAGAGTGAAGCCGATTCCCACCACCTGCACCGTGTTGAGCCGTTCTCCCAGGAAGTGACGGGCGAGCAGCAGGGTGCTCGCCGGATAGAGCGAGACCAGGACGGCGACGAGGCTGAGCATGCCGCGCTGCTGGGCGAGCACGAAGAGCACGTTGGCGGCCATGTCGAGCGCCCCGGCCGCGAAGATGACGCGCAGCGTGCCGGACCCGGGGCGCAGGGCCCGGCCGGTGGCCAGGGCCAGCAGGGCGATGAGGGCGACCGAGGTCAGGCGCGCTCCGAGCAGCGGCCACATGCCGCCGTCCACCGGAGCCTGGGCGATGATGACGAAGAAGCCGCCGAAACCCGCGCCGGCGGCGAGCGAGGTCAGGATCGGGCCGTACCCCCGGCTGGCCTTCCTGTCCGAGGAACCGCGGCTCACCAGCAGGACCGCCAGCAGTGCGAGGACGACCCCGCCCAGCGCGACCGGCTCGGGGCGCTCCCCGACGGCCAGCCCGAACAGCACGGGCAGTGCCGCCGAGACGGTCGCGGTGATCGGCGCGACCACCGACATCACGCCGGTGGCCAGCGCCCGGTAGAACAGCACGATCCCCGCCGTGCCGCAGAGCCCGGAGACCGCGCCCCAGGCGAGGGCCGCGGGCGTGGGTCTCTCCGGCAGGAACGGCAGCAGCGCGACGATCACGGCCAGCCCGGCGCCCTGGGAGAGGACCACCACCGCGAGCACCCGCGACCGGCGGGTGGCCAGACCGCCGAGGAAGTCCGCGGTGCCGTACACCAGCGCGCAGGCGGTCGCCAGCACCACAGCCGTCACGTTCCACCTCGGTTCAATAGACTGCACTGGTAGGACAATATATGAAGTGCAATGGAGTGCAAAACAAGTTCACTAGACTGAACTCATGGATCCAGAGACGATCACCGCCGCGGTCGCCAACAACGTGCGGGCGCAGCGGGCGCACCGGCAGATGACCCTCGACGAGCTCGCCGCGCGCTCGGGAGTGAGCCGGGGCATGCTCGTCCAGGTCGAGCAGGGCAGGACGAACCCGAGCATCAGCACGCTCACCCGCATCGCCGACGCGCTCGGGGTGACCGTCGCGCGGATGGTGGAGGTCTCCGACACGCCCGTGGTGCGGGTGGTCAGCGGTGCCGACGTCGTCACCTTCCCGCACGGGAAGTCCAGCACCGCGCGGCTGCTGGTCGGCACCGACGCGCCCGCCATCCTGGAGCTGTGGGACTGGCGGCTGGCCCCCGGCGACCACCACGACGGCGACGCCCACCCCCCGGGCACGCGCGAGATGCTGACCGTCCTCGAGGGGTGTCTCACCCTCTCGGTGTACGGCAAGAGCCACATCGCGGAGGCGGGCGACGCGGTCGTGTTCAGCGCCGACCGGCCGCACAGGTACGCCAACGAGGGGGACACGCCGCTGCGGTTCATGATGGTCGTGACCGAACCCCGGGAGACGCCCGACCGCTCCTGACGCTCCGGGTGGGCGTGTGACCCGCGACCGTCCCCCTGTCTTCGAGAGACGTCACCGGCCCCCTGCTCCCGAGAGACGCCACTGATCGCCCGCCTGACTTGGGAGCTTTAAGGCTTTAACTGGCCGCATCGGATGAGACATGGCCACCAGGGCGCGCATCTCGCCGGATGTGGCGTGAAGTGGCGCGTCGGTACGGGCAATCGGCCGGTGATGTCCCATCCTGGTGGAATACCTGGTCATGATCTTGCGGGGGGACCCGGCCGGGCCGCTCGCCGTCCCCGCGGCGCTTTCGGGGGGAAGCATGCGGGTGTGGCGGGTGTGGGCCGTGCCGGTGGCGTCGCTGTTCGCGATCTGGGGCTGCACCTCCCCGATCGCCCTGGTGGGATCGGTGGAACCGGCGACCGTGACGCCCGCCGTCCTCGCGGGGCCCGCCCCCGCCCCTGCCGCCGCCCCCGGGCTCGGACCCGGCGCGATACGGTCGCACTGGGCGCGGGACGACCTTCCCGTCTCCCCCCGGGCGCGCCGGATCGACTGCGAGCGGATCAGGTGCGTGGCGCTGACCTTCGACGACGGGCCGGGGGCCTACACCGAGCCGTTGCTCGACATCCTCGCCGGGTACCGGGCCAGGGCGACCTTCTTCGTCGTCGGGCGCATGGCGTTCGGGGACGGCGAGAGCACCCTCCGCAGGATGGTGGCCGAGGGGCACGAGCTGGGCAACCACACCTGGGACCACCCGCAGCTGCCCCTGCTGTCACAGGCCGCGATCAGGGAGGAACTGGGCCGTACCCAGTGGCTCGTCAAGCGGGCGACCGGGGTCACGATGATCCTCATGCGCCCGCCGTACGGGCTGACCGACTCCAGGGTCGCCGCCGAGAGC
This sequence comes from Streptosporangium sp. G12, assembly GCF_052983175.1. Taxonomy (NCBI): domain Bacteria; kingdom Bacillati; phylum Actinomycetota; class Actinomycetes; order Streptosporangiales; family Streptosporangiaceae; genus Streptosporangium; species Streptosporangium sp. G12. The sequence goes on from NZ_JBRIQO010000002.1 coordinate 261,922, forward strand.
CGCCAGCTGGGGCTCGCTCAGATCCTGTGGGACGTCGACACGCTCGACTGGCGTGACCAGGACCCCTCGGTCGTCGCCCGGCGCGCGACCGAGGCCGGGCCGGGTTCCATCGTGCTGATGCACGACACTCACCGTTCCACGGTCCAGGCCGTTCCCCTGCTGCTGGACGAGTTCGCCGCCAGGGGCTACCGGTTCGTGACGCTTTCCGAGCTGTACGGTGGGCGTCCCGCGCCGGGGAGGAAGTACTACGGCAGCCCTTGACGGACGCGCCGGGCCCGCTCCCGCGCCTGGCCGGAGAACCTGGCGGAAAGCCCGGCCGGAGGACCGGTGAAGGGCCCGCTCGGAGGACGGGCGGGAGGAACGGCGGAAGAGGCGTGAACCTGCCGTGCCGGTTTCCCGACTGTCCTGGGCGAGGAGGTCAGGGTGACTGACGAACTGCTGGTGGTCCGGTGCCGGCTCGGTGAGCGCGAGGCGTTCGCCGAACTGGTGAGGACCTGGCACGATCCGGTGTGGAACTACGTACGGCGCATGCTGGGGCCCTCACGGGCCGACGACGTGGCCCAGGAGGTCTGGGTGGCCGTGGTGCGCGGGCTGCCGCGCCTGAAGGAGCCGGGCAGGTTCGCGCCCTGGCTGTTCACGATCGCCAGGCGCGCGGTGGCCGACCGGCTCCGCGAGGAGTACGCCAGGCCCGAGGTCCCGGCCGAGGAGGAGCGGGTGTCCGCCGATCCCGCCGACACCCTCGTGGACCGCGCCGGCCTGCTCGCGGGCCTGTCGGCGCTACCGGTCAGGGAGCGGGAGGTCCTCGTGCTGTTCTACCTGCAGGACCTCTCCCTGGAGGACTGCGCGCAGATCTGCGCCGTCCCCGCCGGCACGGTCAAGTCGCGCCTGTCCCGCGCGCGGCGCATGCTGCGCGACCAGCTCACGGAGAGGGGATACCAGGCATGAACCCCGATGACATGATCGACAGGCTGTCGGGCCCGCTGTCGCTGCGCCGCCGGATCGGCAACGTCGTGGCACTGCTCGGCGGCCTGGGCGGGGCGCTGTTCATCGGCCTGCTGTGGGCCACCGAGCCCGTACTGCCGGGCCGTACGCACCTGGCCTTCGGCGCGCTGGTCGCGCTCGGCCTGACCTGGGCCGGTTACGGGGTCTGGGCGCTGACCCGAAGGACGCCGCTGTTCGCCCTGGACCGGGTGATCGCCGCCTGGCTGGCGGTGGCGGCGACGGGCCTGCTGACGGCGGGGACGGCCGTGGTCGCGGCCGCGAGGGGCACCTGGGCGGGTGCGGCGGGGGTGGTCGTCGCCGTGACGCTGGCCGTGCTCGCGGTGGCCGTCCTGCTCAGGGCACGTGCCGACCGCGCCGCCCTGCTGCGGCGCAAGCGCGAACTCGGCGGCTGAGGGAGGTTGAGGGGGGCTGAGGGGGCCAAGGCGGCTGAGGGCGGCGGAGGCGGGACGAGGGGGTCCCGCCTCCCTGCCGCTCCCCGAGGGGTCGAAGCCCCTACTTCCTGGTGATCACACCACAGGCGACGCGCCCGCCGGAGTCTCCGGCCTTGAGGGTCTCCGCGTCCGGGCCGGTGCCGCCGGGGTGGCGGTAGCGGTCGGGGATGTTGGAGTGGTTGTCCGGCAGGGCGTGGACGACGATGGAACTGCCGTCGGCGTCGAAGAGCTGCCCCACCTGGAAGCGGTCGGTCACGACGGTCGTCTCGCCGGTGCCGTCGGCGGCGACGAGGAGGTTGGGCAGGTCGCCGGAGTGCCCGCTGTGCTTGACCGGCGGGATGGTGAAGTGCGCGCCCGCGCTGGCGAAGGGGCTGCGGGTGACCGGGTCGATCGCCCTGGGGTCGCAGACGCCCTTCATGTGGACGTGGAAGCCGTGGTAGCCGGGGCGCAGGCCGCGGACGGCGACCGCGAGCCTGGACTTGTCGTCCGGCTGCCGGTCGATGCGCAGGGAACCGATGTTCCTTCCGGCCGTGTCCTTGATGACGGCCTCGGCCGACGCCTGGGGCGCCGGCGACGACATCCCCGAGATATGCGACATCTGCGATATCGCCTGGGCGGCCGGGACGGTGCCGGCTCCGGCCGTCACCGTCCCGAGCGAGACGGCCAGGGCGAGGCAGGTTCTGTGAAGCATGAGAGATCCCCCCGTACGAGTCCTGGGCTCCCCGCGGTGACGGGAAGCGGCCAGTACAGGGTTCCTACCCCAGGTGGGGGCGGGTACCGGGGGCACCACGCCGCCTCACCGGGCAAAACCGTGCCGTGCGGGGCCGCCCGGCGCGAGGCCGGACCGGGCGAAGAGACCGGGCCGGACGAAACCGGACCGGACGAAACCGCGCCGTACGAAGGCGTGCCGGAAGAAGCCGTCTCGCGCGAGGCCGGACCGGACGAGCCGGACGCGGAGGCCGTACGGAACCAGACGGATGCGGAGGTCGTACGGAACGAGACAGACGAAAAGGCGTACGGAACGAGACCGTCCCGCCGGGTGTGCCCGGCGGGACGGGATGGAGCGGTGCCGCGGGTGTCAGTTGGTCCGCTTGGCGCGGGCGGTGGTCCGGGCGCGGGTCGAGGCGTCGAGGACGACCTTGCGGATGCGCACGTTCTCCGGCGTGATCTCCACGCACTCGTCCTCGCGGATGAACTCCAGCGCCTGCTCCAGCGAGAGCTGGCGCGGCGGGATCAGCGTCTCCGTCGTGTCGCTCGTCGAGGAGCGCATGTTGGTGAGCTTCTTCTCCTTGGTGATGTTCACGTCCATGTCGTCGGAACGCGAGTTCTCACCAACGATCATGCCCTCGTAGACCTCGGTGGTCGGCTGGACGAACAGGACGCCGCGCTCCTGCAGGTTCAGCATGGCGAACGGGGTCACCGGGCCCGGCCGGTCGGCGACCAGCGAGCCGTTGTTGCGGGTGCGCAGCTCGCCGAACCACGGCTCGTAGTCCTCGAACACGTGGTTCACGATGCCGGTGCCGCGGGTCTCGGTCAGGAACTCGGTCCGGAAGCCGATCAGGCCGCGGGCCGGGACCACGAACTCCATGCGGATCCAGCCGGTGCCGTGGTTGGTCATGTGCTCCATGCGGCCCTTGCGGACGGCGAGCAGCTGGGTGATCGCCCCCAGGTATTCCTCGGGGCAGTCGATGGTCACCCGCTCGACCGGCTCGTGGACCTTGCCGTCGATGACCTTGGTGACGACCTGCGGCTTGCCGACGGTCAGCTCGTAGCCCTCGCGGCGCATCTGCTCGACCAGGATGGCCAGCGCCAGCTCGCCACGGCCCTGCACCTCCCACGCGTCGGGACGGTCGGTCGGCAGGACGCGCAGCGACACGTTGCCGACGAGCTCCTTGTCGAGCCGGTCCTTGACCATGCGGGCGGTGACCTTGGAGCCCTTGACCCTGCCGACCAGCGGCGAGGTGTTGGTGCCGACGGTCATGGAGATCGCGGGCTCGTCGACCGTGATGAGGGGCAGCGGGCGCGGGTCCTCGGGGTCGGCGAGGGTCTCACCGATCATGATGTCCGGGATGCCGGCGATCGCGATGATGTCACCGGGCCCCGCCTCCTCGGCGGGCTTGCGCTCCAGCGCGTCGGTCATCAGCAGCTCGGTGATCTTCACCCGCTGGATGCTGCCGTCGGTGCGGCACCAGGCGACCTGCTGGCCCTTCTTGATGGTGCCCTGGTGGACGCGGCAGAGCGCGATCCGGCCCAGGTAGGACGAGGCGTCCAGGTTGGTGACGTGCGCCTGCAGCGGGGCCGTCGGGTCGTACACCGGGGCCGGGATCGTGTTCTTGATGACCTCGAACAGCGGCTCCAGGTCCTCGGAGTCCGGCATCCCGGCGTCCTCGGGACGGTTGAGCGAGGCGCGTCCGGCCTTGGCCGAGGCGTAGACGATCGGGAAGTCGATCTGCTCCTCGGTGGCGTCCAGGTCGATGAAGAGCTCGTAGACCTCGTCCACGACCTCCTTGATCCGGGCGTCGGGGCGGTCGACCTTGTTGATGCACAGGATGACCGGCATCTTCGCGGCGAACGCCTTGCGCAGCACGAACCGGGTCTGCGGCAGCGGCCCCTCGGAGGCGTCGACCAGCAGCACGACACCGTCGACCATGGACAGGCCCCGCTCGACCTCACCGCCGAAGTCGGCGTGGCCGGGGGTGTCGATGATGTTGAGCGTCATGCCGCCGTGCTTGACGGCGGTGTTCTTCGCGAGAATGGTGATCCCCTTCTCGCGTTCGAGGTCGTTGGAGTCCATGACACGGTCGTCCACGTCCTGGTTGACGCGGAAGGCGCCCGACTGCCAGAGCATGGCATCCACGAGAGTGGTCTTGCCGTGGTCGACGTGCGCGATGATCGCGATGTTCCGCAGGTCGTCGCGGCTGTTCAAAGGCATGATGGAGTCTCACTCTGTGATCGTGGAGGCTGGCCGCGGACTGTGCGGCCTTCCCATTTTAGTTGATCCGGACAATCGCTCTCACGCCTCCGGCAGATGAAGTGCGCCAATTCACCCTCCGGACACCTTCGCGACCCCCCTGCGGGGGCCCGTGGCGTGTACGGCGGACCGGGCCGCGCAGGGGCGGCGGGCGGGGTGCGGCCGGGTCCCCGGCACTCCCTAAGCTCGGATCCATGCCTCTCGCACCGTCGTTTCCCGTAATGCTGAAAACTCGGGACAACCTGCGGATAGACGCCGCCCACACCCCCTCGCGCGGCGCGGACGACCTCGGGATCGTCCTGGCCCACGGTTTCACCGGATCGCTCAGGGAACGCGCCACGCGCCGCATCGCCCACGCGCTCAGCGGGTTCGGCGGGGTGGTGGCGTTCGACTTCAGGGGACACGGCCGCTCGGGAGGCCGGTCGACCGTGGGAGACCTGGAGATCCTCGACGTGGACGCGGCGGTACGGCACGCGCGGACCATCGGCTACCGGAGGGTCGTGACCGTCGGGTTCTCCATGGGCGGGGCGGTGGCCGTGCGGCACGCGGGGGTGCTGGGCGGCCCGGACGCGGTGGTGTCGGTGAGCGCCCCCGCGCGCTGGTACTACCGGGGGACCAGGCCGATGCGTCAGGTGCACTGGGCGATCGAGAGGCCGATGGGGCGGCTGGCCGCGCGGCTGGGCAAGCGCACCCGGATCATGAAGGGCGTGTGGGACCCGCTGCCGCTGGCGCCGTACGAGGCGGCCGCGAAGATCTCGCCGGTGCCGCTCCTGGTCGTGCACGGCGACGCCGACCGGTTCTTCCCCCTCGAGCACGCGTACCAGATCTACGAGGCCGCGAACGAGCCGAAGGAGCTGTGGATCGAGTCCGGCTTCGGCCACGCGGAGTCGGCGGCCACCCCGGATCTGGTCCGTCGCATCGGGAGATGGGCCGCGGCCCGTTCCGGTCCCCCGGAGGGTGTCTATCCTCGGGAAGATTGACCGTATGCCTCGTGAAGATTGACCTGATGGCGATGCCGATGTGACGGCGACGGGCAGCGGCGAGGAAAGGGACACATGCGGAGCATCTACGTTGCGGGTCTTGGCCGGGGAGACGGCAGGCAGATCGTCGAACTCGGCCTGATGGAGCTGCTGACCGGGCGGGCCGATCGTACGGGGGTCTTCCGGCCGATCACCGGCGGCGGCGAGGACCGGGTCCTGGAGCTGATCAAGGCCAGATACCGCCCCGCGGCCGCGGCGACCGGGGTGACCGCCGAGGACGCCGCGGAGATCTACGCCGAGCGGGGCGCCGAGGAGCTCATCGGCCGCCTTGTCGCCCGCTTCCACACGCTGGAGCGCGAGTGCGACGCCCTGCTGGTGCTCGGCAGCTCCTTCGACACCGACGACCTGCCGCGCGAGCTGGCCTTCAACGCCCGCCTGGCCGCCGAGTTCGGCGCCCCGGTGATCGTGGTGGTGGGCGCGCACGGCGACGACGCCGAGGAGATCGCGACGGAGATGCGCACCGGCCACCAGGTCTTCTCCGACCTGGGCTGCACGGTGCTCGCGGTGATCGCCAACCGGGTGCCCGAGGGCACGGTCATCGAGTGCGACCTGCCGGTGCCCTGTTACGCCGTGCCCGAGCACCCGTCGCTGTCGGCGCCGACCGTCGGGCAGGTCATGCGGGCGGTGGACGCCGAGCTGATCCAGGGCGAGGACGGCCTGCTGCGCGACGTGCTCGGGTTCGTGTTCGGCGGCGCCACGCTCCCGGTGTTCCTGGAGCACCTCGTCGACGGCGCGCTCGTGATCACACCGGGTGACCGCGCGGACCTGCTGCTGGTCTCGCTGGCCGTCGAGGCGGCCGGTACGGCGAGACCGGCCGGGGTCGTCCTCACGGTGGGGGAGAGGCCCAGCGAGGCCGTACGGGAGCTCACAGCCCGTCTGGCGCCCGGCGTGCCGGTGCTCGCGGCCGAGGCGGACAGCTTCACCGTGGCGACCACCCTGGCCGGGCTGGAGGGAAGGCTCACCGTCGACAACCCGCGCAAGATCGAGACGGCTCTCGGCCACTTCCAGGCGCACGTGGACGCGGCCGGTCTGGCCGACAGGATCGAGCTGACCCGCTCCGGGCGGGTCACACCGATGATGTTCGAGCACACCCTGCTGGAGCGGGCGCGGGCCGACCGGCGGCACATCGTGCTGCCGGAGGGCGAGGAGGACCGCATCCTGCGGGCGGCCGACATCCTCCTGCGGCGCGGCATCGTCGACATCACCCTCCTCGGCAGGGAGGACGTGGTTCGGCGGCGGATCGGCGACCTCGGCCTCGACCTGTCGGGCGTGACCGTCGCCGACCCGCTCACCTCACCGCTGCGGGAGTCGTTCGCCGAGGAGTACGCCAAGCTGAGGGCGCACAAGGGCATGACCTTCGAGTCGGCCCTGGACGTGGTCTCCGACGTCAACTTCTTCGGCACGATGATGCTGCACCGGGGTCTGGTGCACGGCATGGTCTCCGGGGCCGCGCACACCACGGCCGCCACGATCCTGCCCGCCTTCCAGATCATCAAGACGGTTCCCGACACCTCGATCGTCTCCTCGGTGTTCTTCATGTGCCTGGCCGACCGGGTCCTCGTCTACGGCGACTGCGCGATCAACCCCGACCCCGACGCCGAGATGCTCGCCGACATCGCGATCTCCTCGGCCCGCACGGCGAAGCGGTTCGGCGTCGAACCGAGGATCGCGATGCTGTCCTACTCCACCGGCGAGTCGGGCACCGGCGCCGACGTCGACAAGGTCCGCGCCGCCACCGCCCTGGTCGCCGAGCGGGCGCCCGACCTGCTGGTCGAGGGACCCATCCAGTACGACGCGGCGGTGGACGCCAGGGTCGCGGCCGCCAAGCTGCCCGGGTCACAGGTCGCCGGCCGGGCGACCGTGCTGATCTTCCCCGACCTGAACACCGGCAACAACACCTACAAGGCCGTGCAGCGCTCGGCCGGTGCCGTCGCGGTCGGGCCGGTCCTGCAGGGGCTGCGCAGGCCGGTCAACGACCTGTCGCGCGGAGCCCTGGTCACCGACATCGTGAGCACCGTCGCCATCACCGCCGTACAGGCGCAGGAGGTCACCCCTTGAGCGAGCGAGGCGCACGGGCGGCCGGGACGGCCGGGGCCTCCGGGCGGAGCGATGACGAGAGCGTGAGCGGCGCCCCGGGGCACCGTCCCGGTTCGGGCCGGGAGGATTCGAACGGCCCGGACGATCCGAACGGCTCGAGCGGCCCGAACCGGGACGGGGAGCCGGGCAGGGAGGGCCTTCCCGGACGGGTGCTGGTCCTCAACTCCGGGTCCTCCTCGCTGAAGTACCGGCTCCTGTCCGGCGCCGAGCGGCTGGCCTCGGGAACGGTGGAGCGCATCGGCGAGCCGGGCTCCCCGGTACCCGACCACCGGGCGGCACTGGAGACCGTCGCGGCCCGGCTGGCCGCCGGCGGCCTGGGACTCGACTCTCCCGAGCTCACCGCGATCGGGCACCGGGTGGTGCACGGGGGCACGGCCTTCACCCGGCCCACGCTGATCACCGACGAGGTGGTCGGGGGGATCGAGGAGCTCGTCCCGCTCGCGCCCCTGCACAACCCCGCCAACCTGGCGGGCATCGAGGTCGCCCGGAGGCTCCGCCCCGACCTGCCGCAGGTCGCCGTCTTCGACACCGCCTTCCACGCCACGATCCCCCCGGCCGCCTCGACGTACGCGATCGACCGCGAGGTGGCCGCGCGGCTGGGGGTGCGGCGCTACGGCTTCCACGGCACCTCACACGCGTACGTCTCCCGCGAGGCCGCCCTCCTCGCGGGCGGGCCCGAGGCCAACGTGATCGTCCTGCACCTCGGCAACGGGGCCAGCGCCTCGGCGGTGTCCGCCGGGCGGTGCGTGGACACGTCCATGGGCATGACCCCGCTGGAGGGCCTCGTCATGGGGACCCGCAGCGGCGACCTGGACCCGGCGGCGGTCCTCTACCTGGCGCGTACGGGAGGCATGTCCCTCGACGAGATCGACGCGCTGCTCAACCGCCGCAGCGGCATGCTCGGCCTCTGCGGCGACAACGACATGCGCGCGGTGACGCGGCGGCTGGCCGAGGGCGACCCGGACGCCGAACTGGCCATGTCGGTCTACTGCCACCGGCTCCGCAAGTACGTCGGCGCCTACTACGCCGTCCTCGGCACGGTCGACGTCATCGCCTTCACCGGCGGCGTCGGGGAGAACTCCGCCCTGGTCAGGGAGAGGACGCTGGCCGGTCTCGGGGCGCTCGGCATCGCCGTGGACCCGGTACGCAACGCGCGGGGCGACACGCTCGTCTCCGCCGACGGCGGGGCCGTGAGGGTCGCGGTGATCCCCACGGACGAGGAGTTCGAGATCGCCCGGCAAACTCTTTCCGTCGTTTCCCGAACCAATCGCGGATAAAAGACGTCTACCACGACAGCGGATGAATGAGATCCGCCGGGAGAAGTCCACCGGACCCGAATCATCACTCGGCGACCGTCGTGGGAGATACTTCTTGTGGTCGGATGGTCGCCCAGCGTCGCGGGGGTGCGCTGGGCGGTCCGTCCGGCGATGTGCCCGTACGGCTCGTGACGAGCCGTACGGGCACACCTGAAGCGTGACTCGCTCGCGGAGCGCCTCAGCCCAGGCGGGCGATCGACTTGTACTCCAGGTAGGACGACAGTCCCTCCGGGCCCAGCTCGCGGCCGAGGCCGCTGCCCTTGAAACCGCCGAAGGGCGAGCTGTTCTCGATCATGAAGAGGTTGACGCCGTAGGTGCCGGCGCGTACCTGGCGGGCGACGTCCATGCCGTGCTCGGTGTCGGCGGTCCACACCGTCCCGGCCAGGCCGTAGTCGCTGTCGTTGGCGATCCGGATCGCGTCCTTCTCGTCCTCGTACGGGATCACCGCCAGGACCGGTCCGAAGATCTCCTCGCGGGCGATGCGCATCTCGTTGGTGGCTCCCGCGAAGACGGTCGGGGCCACGTACCAGCCGCGGTCGTAGGGGCGCTCCAGGCCGCCGACGACCGGCTTGGCGCCCTCGTCGATGCCGATCCTGATGTAGCCCTCGACCCGCTCCTGCTGCCGCTTGGCGACCATCGGGCCGATGCCGGTCGCCGGGTCGGACGGGTCGCCGACCTGCATGCTCCGCACCATCGCCGAGACCGCGTCCACGACCTCGTCGTAGCGGTTGCGCGAGGCCAGGATGCGGGTCTGGGCGACGCAGGCCTGGCCGTTGTTCATCAGCGAGGCGATCGACAGGAAGCCCATCGCGGAGGGCAGGTCGCAGTCGTCCAGGATGATCGCCGCGGACTTGCCGCCCAGCTCCAGGGTGCACCGCTTGAGCTGCTCGCCGCAGATCGCCGCGATGCGCCGCCCGGCGGCGGTGGAACCGGTGAAGGCGACTTTGTCCACGTCCGGGTGGGAGATCAGGTGCTCGCTCGTCTCGCGCCCGGCGGCGACGATGTTGACGACGCCGTCGGGGATGCCCGCCTCCTTGACCATCTCGGCCAGCAGGTAGGAGTCGAGCGGGGTCTCGGGCGCGGGCTTGACCACGATCGTGCACCCCGCGACGAGGGCCGGGGCCAGCTTGATCATGATGACGAACTGCGGGACGTTCCACGGGACCACGGCGGCGACCACGCCCACCGGCTCGCGGCGGACGGTCACGGTGCCGAAGGTGCCGGGGCGCTCCTCCTCGACGGGGAAGGTCTTGCCCAGCTCGGCGTAGTACTGGAGCATGCCGAGCGGCTGCGGGGCCTGCGCCAGCTGGGAGAAGGTGATCGGAGAGCCCATCTCCAGGGTGATGAGCTCGGCCATCTCGCCCTGGCGGGCCGCGTAGATCTCGGCGAGCCTGCCGACGACGGCCGCGCGCTCGGCCATCGTCATCCGGGGCCACGGGCCGTGGTCGAACGCCTGGCGGGCGGCTGCCACCGCCCGGTCCATGTCGGCGGGGGTGCCGTCGGGAACCCGGCCGACGACCTCCTCGGTATGGGGGGAGACGACGTCGATGATGCCGGTCCCGGCGGGGGCCACCCAGTCGCCTCCGATGAAGAGCGTGTCGTGCTGGCGCATGATGTGTTGCCTCCTGGTGGGCGGGCCAGAGTCGCGATTCTCGGACGGTTTCATCCGCTGGGAAGGGCGCCACGCGCCCCACCGCTGTTTGAGACCGAATCATGTTCTGTCGCTGATGACAAGGGTGGCCGGCGTCTTCGTGTCTCGATCCGAGACGTCTTCGCGCCTTGACGGAGATACCCCCGTGTCGCGGGTTGAGACGTCTTCACGCCTTGGGCTGAGATGTCTTCACGCGTTGAGGTGGGACGCCCTCGTGCCGTGAGCCCGAGACGTCTTCGGCCCGCGAGTGGAGTGGTGCGTTCTGTGCGAGGATTCTCCGGAGTGACAGGAGTGACATGTTCCGCAGTAGTTGGTTAAATCACCCTAAAGAGGTTGATAGTTCACCAATGGTGCGCGAGTTCCTTCGTTCCGGTGGCGAGCTTCAAGATCGTCTTCTATAGTTTCGCTCCGTCCATGAGGGGGCTCCGGAGGTGAGCGAAGCGTGAGGCCGACTCGCGCAGCCGCATTGGCTGCCGTACTCACCGTGCTACTCCTGTCGCCCGCCGTCGCCGGAGCCGCTCCCCTGCGGGCCGTCAAACCCAGCCCCGAGGCCGAGCTCAAGAAGCTGACCCAAGAGGCCGCCGCGATCAACAAGAGTTACCGCGGCCAGGTGCAGAGCCTGGAGGAGACCCGGGTCCAGGCCAGCAAGGCCACCTCCAACGCCAAGAGCCTCAGGCGCGCCCTGGCCAACGCCGAGACCGACGTCGTGCGCTTCGCCCAGACCGCCTACATGGGCGGCGCCCTCGACGACGGCAACCTGCTGAGCTTCCAGGGCGACGCCAACCTGGCCCTCGGCCAGGCCGCGACCATGTCCTACCTGGCCAGCCGCCGCGCCACCCAGCTCAACCGGGTCAAGGACCTCATCAAGAGGGCCAAGGCCGCGGAGAAGTCCGCCGACACGAAGATCGTCAAACTCAAGAAGGACATCGCCGACCTCAAGCGGCAGCGGGTCAGGATCGAGAAGCTCCTGGCCAAGTACGGCTTCCAGACCCCCTCGGGCAGCGGCGGCCTGACCCCCCGCACGATCACCATGCGCAACCTCGTGCTGCAGACCTTTCCCATGCCGTACGGCTACGGCTGCCTGCGCCCCGGCGACCCCGGCGACCACGGCAGCGGCCGGGCCTGCGACTTCATGATGAGCTCCGGCGGCAGCGTCCCCGCGGAGGACGCCATGGACCGCGGCAACCGCCTCGCCCAGTGGGCCATCGACAACGGCAACCGCCTCGGGGTCATGTACATCATCTGGCAGCAGAAGTACTACGACGTCCGCACCGGCGCCGGATGGAAGATGATGTCCAACCGAGGCGGCAACACCGCCAACCACATCGACCACGTCCACATCTCGATGTTCTGAGTTATCACCGCTCGCCCACAGCGAAGCCATTCCAGAAATGTGGATGGCGACGCAGCGTTTTTAGGCCGAGCCGTTCCTGCGGCACACGCAGGCGGGTGGAGAGCAGCTCGACCGCCCGCAGACGTAACGCAGAAGGCAGCCAGGAGCAGACCGCGCGGTAGTCAGTGCTGGTGCGTTGGTTGCTGGCATCGTTGCTCCGCCAGTGTGACGGCCCATCTAGGAGAAACCGGTAACAGGAAGAAACCGGACGCAACGTCGGAAGTCCTGCGGCGGCAGCTTGCGCGGCGGCGTTGGCTGCGGTGAGAAGCCCGGCGAGGTCGAGATCTCCAAAGTAATGCACGACGTCGGGAGCCGGTTCGAGCAAGGGGATGCTCAGGACGCTTTGTGCGAAGCCGTTGCCATGACCCCAGCCGAGGTGCAGGTCAGGTCTCGCCGCTGGATCGAGGTCGCGCAGGGCGGTGAGAAAAGACGTGTAGGTAGCACGGTTCTCCAGGACGAGCAGTCCGGTAGGTCCGGCGCCCGGTACGTGCTGGGATACGAACGGCAAGGCGGGCGGGAAGCAGGCCAGCAGCTCCAGGGTGAGAGCGCCGGATGTGAAGAGTCGGTTGTTCAGGTAGCCGTCGATGGCCTTCTCGTCGTCGAAGAGTTCCAGGGAGCGTTCCTGGACGGGGACGAACTCAGGGGATGGGTCGTCGCGGATCCAGGTGGCGACCCGATCGAGGATCTTCCGTTCGTCAGCTCTGGTGGCGATGGCCCCGGCGGCTTCGAGCAGATGAGGCCACACACGCGGAGAATGAGACGGGCGCATGACGGTCAGCGGTTCGACGCGCATGACCCAGAACGGGATGGCGGGAACAGTTCGACGATCCCAGCCGGTAGCCGATCTCGGCGCCGGCAGCGTGATCCTCTCAGCATTCTCGAGTTCGCCGAGGGCGCTACGGAATTTGGCCAGCCCTTCAGCATCGCCGACCAACCCAGGATCGAACCTGCTGGCCTCACCGAATAGATCGGTCACGGGGATCCGTTTGCCGCGGAACCGGATGACAAGCCGGGCGAGCTCGGTGGCGAGCGGTGACATCGGCTGGTTCATTCGGCGCCGTCCCACGGGTGGTCGGTGTGCGCGACGCGGATGCCGGTGACGTAACTGGCTTCGGGGACGATGTAGCGGCGGTTGTGGGTGCGTCCTTCCCGGTTATCGAGCCGGATGACGTTGGGAAACTGGATCACGGCAGCCGGGTCCTTCACTCCGGTGGTGTAGATGAGCTGGACGCCGTGTGAAGCGGCGACATTGCGCTGCAGCCGTATCAAGGAGGCGGATGAAGCCCGGCCGATGGGATTGTCGAGCAGCAAGACCCCTCCGGAACGTCCCTTACGGCCGGTGTGCGCGGCGCGTAGCGCAGCGAGCGTGCAATAAAGCGCGATGCATACGGTTAGCTTCTCGCCGCCGCTCCACTTGGCGAGGCGGCTGATGTCCTCGGTGGTCCCGGCGGTGTCGTCGGTGGGTTTAAGGACCTTGACGGTGAAACCTCGAGGTCCTGCGGCTTCGTGAACGGCGGCCTTCAGCAGCGGCATACCTTCGGGCTTGAGTCCCTTCTCCACGAGCCTGTCGATGACTCTCTCGGCGTAGACGACTAGGTCGGCGTCACCGGGCCGGTCAAAACTGATCCGCAGGACCTTCTTGTCGGCCCACGACCCCGAGCCGGTCTTCATATGGGAGGCGCGTTCTGCTTTGCCAAGCATGTCAAGGCTGTCCTTCACCAGGTGTGCGAGCGCCTCGCTGAGGATGGCCTGGTCCTGGGCGATGGCACTGAGTTCGCCGACCAGGGTCTGCGCCCGCAGCCGCAGTTTGCCGCTCAGCTCGTCGGCGTGCGGGCCGAGAATCGCGGGCGGATCGTTCGCCACCCGGTCTTTCATCGGCCCGGAGATCCCCGTGAAGCGAGCGGCCGTGCGCCGGAGCCGGTCCACGGACGTGTTGAGGCTGATCTCGGTGCCAGTGAAAGTCTTGACCGCGGCGCTCACCGCATCCCTAGCCTGCCGGGATCGGGTGCGCGCCGTATCCTCGTCTTCGGTGAACGGCTCCGCGAGCTGCTCGCCCGGATCCGGGAGTGATTCCAAGAGTGTGCCGAGGAGCGTCTTGCGGTGCTCGGCTTGCGAAGTCTGCTGCTCGACGTCATTGATGAGACCTTCGGCCTGGGTGAGCCGTTCCTGAGCCCCCTGGTTGCGGAGCTCCTGCTCGGAGGCGAGGCCATCGGCTTCCTGGGAACTGGTCGGGACGACGGGCAGGGTGCGGCGTGGTGGCTGCCGATAGACCCGTTCGATCGCCTCCAATTCGGAACCACGTTGTTTCACCTGATTCCTGGCCGCGCCGCGGTCGTCGGTCGCCGCTTCCGAATCCTGCCGGGCGCGGGCGAGGGCGGCGGATCGAAGGTGCGGCTCTTGGCCTTCGGGGGAGGCAAGCAATCGCCCGGCGGTGGCGCGATCGGCGGCAGGCCGTTGCATGACTTCGCGCTTGGCGTCGGCGACTTGCCGGGCGAGGCCCTGCACCCGGTCGGCCAGCACCGATTGGGCGGCACGGATTTCCAAAGCCTTGAGTGCGTCTTGCTGACAGCGGCGCAGAACATCCAAAGGTGTGGTCGGATCCCCATGCACGTCCAGTGGATCGGTCGCGGTGTCGGGGAGGCCATCGCATTCTGACCGGTAATCAGCCGCTCTGCGGCGCTCGGTTTCAGCGGTGACCTCCCACTGCTTGGTCTCAAGGAGGGCTTGCTGGGCGTCGGTGTTGTGCTGGCGGGCGCGACGGTCCGCGTCGGCGCCGCGCTCTTGCGCGGCTGTCAGCTGCCCGCGCCAGTCGTCTGCATCGGCCAAGAGGAGGGCGAATTCCTCAAGCCAGTTGATGGTGGCATCGGCTTTGCGAAGATCAGTGTTGAGCATGTCACGAAGAGCATCGTCCAGCCGGTCGCCGTCATCGAGGCCCTGAAGCTCTGTTCTGTTGTCCTCCTGCTCGTTGTCGATGGCCTGCAGCTTGCGGTCGAGCCGATCGATTTCGTCGCTCAGGATGGCCAGGTGTCCGGCGGGACAATCGTCGAGGAACTGGGTGATCTGGCGGCGTAGTTCGTCATCGGCCGCGCGTTGCCGGGCCAGATCCTGATCTTTGAGAGTGTGGGCGTGGGCGCGTTCCTTGAGCAACCGAACCGCTGCCTCTGCCTCGGCCTGATCGACCAAGCCCGGTTGCAGCCGGGTCCAAGCCGCGGCAACTAGGGAGTTCGCCGACACCACCCCGCCTCGGACCAGGACGTCCGCGGCTTCGGCGGAGTAGACCCCGATGAGCGAGGTCGTGACAGCCGCACGGGAGTCCAAGACCCGGGTCGCATCGGCGACCCGACTGGTCGGGACCACCACTCCACAACCGAGCTGGGCGATCTCGGGCAGGTTCAGTGAAGTCATCAGGTGGTAAGCGGGCATGACCGAGCGCAGATGGGCCCAGCCGGTCTGGGCGGGTACGCCGGCGTCGAGGAGCTCGCGTTCTATGCGTTCGGCGTCCAGGCTGGACGGCAGGACCTGGCTGCGTTCCTGCGCCTCGATACTCCTCCTGTCGGCGTGTTGTTCGGCTCTGCGCAGGATGCGCTCGTCATCCGCCGCGATGACCGCGTCGCTCAACCGGCGCAACAAGATCGGACCCTCGACCCACAGGTCGACGGTCTCATCACCGGCGGTCTCAGCCAGCCCGCGCAGCCGTTCAGAACTAGTCAGCTCGGCCCGTTCGGCATCCAAATCGGTGTGCCGCTCGACTGTCTTGGTGCGCGTCGCGTCGGCGGTGCTGTGCTCGCCCGCCAGGGCGGCGTCCCGGTTGGTGATCTCGGTACGGCGGGCACGGCGGCCCTCGCACCGTGCTGCCAGCTCCTTGAGCTGCCGATCGACTTCGGCGCGATCGGTGATCACTATGTCGAGGTGGCTTTGGAGTGGGATGGTGTGGCTGGGCAGGTGACCGCGGGCAACGCCGTCCCTGCGGCGTTGATCAAGAATGTCGAGCTGGGTCTGGGCCTGGGATTCGTCGGTAGTCGCCTGTGTCTTGTCGGTTCGCGCTCGCTCCTCCAGCTCTCCATGTTTCGTGAGGGCCTCCCCCGCGGTCTCCTTCTGCTCGTCAGCCAGGTCGGCCGCGAAATCGGCTTCTTCGGCGAGCGCGTTCAAACGGTGTCGCAGCAGGGCTGCATGTCGGGCGTGTTCTTCGCGGAGTGGGGCGATCTCGGCTTCTTCGGCTGAGGCCAGCAGCTCGGCCTGGGTCAGACGTGACTCCAATTCGGCGAACGCGGCAAGTTGGACGGTGGTCTCCCAGGCCTGCACCAGAGCTCGCGCTTTGTCGACGTTCTGGCCCGCTTCCTGCTCTTGGATTTCGGCCTCGGCCAGACGCAGCCTGGCGCCTTCCTTCCGGTACAGGTAGGCCAGGTCAGTGGCCGTGGACCGATCGTTGTTGGCCGCCGTGCGGGCTTCTGCGAACACGGTCAATCGTGTTTTCAGGCTCTCCTGGAGCTCCTCTGCGGCGGTGACTGCGGCGGTGAAGGAGGCGGCCAGGACCTCCGCGGCGGTGGTAACAGCGGCCAATTCACCGGCAGCGGCTTGCACATGCTCATAGCTGGCGGCGACGTCGCTCAGATCTTCGGCAGTGGCGCTGCAGAAGTCGCGCTCTTCGATCTTCTGTGGCTTGGCCGCCAGCAGGGCCGTGACGCTCGCGAGCCGGGTCGCGACGCTGATGGCGGCGGCCGGCTGGGTGGCCAGATCCAGCAGGAAGTTGATGAAGTCCTTGGCAGAGGGGAACTTGAACAGGTCTTCCACGCCGCCCTCGACGTGGTTCATCTGCTTCTGCGTACGGAAGATCTCCGGATCCAAGTGCCGATCTAGAAGCGCTTTCGTCCAGACGTGCTGCTTGTCGGTCACCACCAGGTTCGCGTGCCGGGCATGTGGTTTGGCCAGCTCGCGCAGCTCCTCCAGGAAGCCGGTCAGCCGCCTGGGGCGTCCGGAATCGTCGCAGAACGGCAACGTGTCCGGCTCTAAAACGCCGGAGACGGCGTGGAAAGCGTAGAAGTAACTGCTCAGCTTGTCCTTTGAGTCGGCGGCCTTTACAGGTTTACGCAAGTCCGACCATTCATGGACCACACCGGTGACGAGGATCTCTTCCGGGTCGCCCAGCAGGGTCCGACTGGTGTCATGAGGCTGCCATGTCGCGATCACGTGTGAGGTGTCGCCCGTATCGACGTAGTCGGTAAGACTGCGCTGCACGGTCCTGCCCATGAAGTCGTTAGCGTGCGGCAACAGGAGCGCGTACGTCAGCGACAGGATGCTCGACTTGCCTCCGCCGTTGCGCAGCCAGACGACCGAGTCCTGAGGTACGGCGGCGCCGTCGACCGGCGCGGTGAAATCAAGCGGAAGATCGGTAAATCGGGCAGAACGTTCGCCCACGGTCCGAAACCGCAACGCGGCGAGCTGATGGGTCATCCGCGGGATTCCTCTCTGCGGCGTAGCTCGGCGATGAAACCGTAGGCACGCTCGAGGGCGACCTCCTTAGCGTGCACCCGAAACCGTTCGGTCAGTGTCCAGGTGTCCTCGGCTGAACTGTCGACGCGGGCCATACCCTGTCCTGTCAGCCAGGTCAGGACCGTCTGCACCCAATAGCGGGTGCAGCGGCTGGTCAACTTGCCGGAGCTGCGGCCAGCCTCCCCGTAATGCACCGACGGCAAGGCCAGATAGGTCCGCCAGGCCTCGTCTAGACCTTCCTTGGGAATAACATCGCCGGCGGCGTCGTGAGAGCACAACCGCTCGCACAGCTCCCGCAACCATGCATCGAGGTCCCTGGCTGAGATACGCCGGACGCGGTCGTCGTCGAGCTCCTGCGTACTGGGGTAGGCGAACGCGACCAGGCCAGTAAGAACCAGACCAGCCAGCAACTTGTTCTCCGGTTTTCCCGTGTAGGGCAGGTCGGAGATGCGGAAGGCCAGCGGAGACTCGGGCTCGATACCCAGGATGAGCCCGAAGTCGCCCTCAGACAGAACCCGCGCCCCTAAGCCGTGCAAAATCGCGTTCGCAGCGGTCTTGAACTCCAGCTCGGTCCGGTAGCGACTGAGAACCCGCTGGTAATCGGGGTTGCGACCAGGCCGCTGAGTCGGCCGGATTGCGAACGACACCAGGAGGCCTATATCGGTGTGGTCGGTGGCGATGAGACTCATGCTGACTTCCTGCTGATCGGGACCGGATTCGCATCGGCGAGGGCATCGGCGTCGGGGGCGACGATGACGTCGTCGCCATCCCACCCGGGCAGTTGCAACGGTGTGCCGTCAGTGTCGACGGCGGTGCGCGTTCCCAGGATGCGGGCCATCAGGTCATCGGCCATCCGGCCGCCTTCATCGTCGGCGTCCTCGGGGGAGAAAGCCCACAACACGGCCAGGTTTAGGACCTCGGCACCCTGCTGGCGGACACGCGGGGATGGGGCTTGGGCATCGTTCAGGCAGGCGTGCAGCAGCCGGGATAGCCGGGCGGGCAGGCCGACACCCCGCACGGCGCGGATCGCCACATCGACGACCTCCGTCCGGATGAGTGGTTTCGGCAGGTCGGCGAGTTCGGTCTCATCATCACCTCGTTCGCCTGCGGTGATGCTGCCGGTGCGCGTCCACAGGTCGTTGATCAGCCGATAGAGGCGGGGCAGTCGCGGGGTACGGGGGCCCGCCATGTCGATTAGGAACCGCTCGGTCAGAGTGCCGGCCTCGGCGCAGCCCAGTTCCAGGACCGGCAAAAGGATCTCCTGCTGCGGATCCGGCAAGTTGACCAACGCGGGCGGACGGAAGGCTTGGCGTTCCTGCTCCTCCAAGAATATCCCTCGGGCCGCGATGACTCGATGATGCAATGACTCGTGGCGGCGCTGGCATTCCTCCAGCAGCTGGGCGATCCGCACCCCGGACGTAAGAAGCTTCGCCTCGCCGTTCATCAACGCCTCCCGGACCTTCCCCAGCAAGTGCCGTTCGGTATTCAGCCGCTCCCTGATGTGCTTGCGAGCAGCCTCCAGGCTGTCCGGTACTGTCGCGGCCCATTCCTTCTCCACGATCCGCAGATCACGGCGCGTTTGCTTCAGCAGCCGGTCCAGCCCTTCCGCGAGGCTGACCGACAGCAGCCGGGCTCGTTCTGCGGACTTCAACGCCGCGTCGAACGCGTTGCGCGCCAGCTGCCGTTCCAGCACCAGCTCCGTGGCGACCTGTTCGTCTTCGACATCGAAGTCGAGGCCGCCGATCAAGGCGTTGATGGCGTCTTTCGTGGCGCGGAGCACATTCTCGTCACGCGACGCATGATCGTGCTCAACTAGGAGGGAGAAGGGGACCTCGCGCTGCCGGTGACCAGCTTCATGATCGGAGTAATCGCTGGTGATGTATCGGAAAGGGGCCTGGCCGCTCGACCGGTTCAGCAAGGCGTCCACCACGAACATCGCGACATCCGTGTGCTCGCCGACCGGGCGTTCCGGAGCAGCCACCCCGGACAGCACCGATAGTGCGTCCACTACGTCCTGCCGGGTGGCTTCGAACTCGAATCCTTGTCGGGCAACAACCAGATCGATGGCGGTCAAGGCCAGAGTAACGATGTCGTAGATTCCCTCCGGCCAGTCCCGGCGGTAAGCCGCTTGCACGGCTTCGATCACCGGGCTGAACCTCAGGAACGCCGCCACGCGTGCGGGAAAAGAGGACTCGTGCACACTGAGAGCGTGTTTGAGAGGGTGTGAGATAGGGGTCGCAGAGGTGTGACATCGATGACTGGCGCGGGCAGAGGGGCTGGATGTCGTCTGCTCGTCGTGGTTACCCGTCGGATCTGACCGATGCCCAGTGGGCGCTCATCGAGCCGCTTCTACCGCAGCCCAACACCAACGGCCGGCAGGAGAAACACCCGCGTCGGGAGATCGTCAACGCGATTCTGTACGTAGTGCGTTCGGGTTGCCCGTGGCGCTATCTGCCAGCTGACCTGCCGCCGTGGCAGACCGTGTACTGGTACTTCACCCGATGGGAAGCCGCTGGCGTGACCGAGAAACTGCTGGCGGCGCTGCGCACCAAGGCCCGTGTCCAGCAGGGCCGCAATCCGGAGCCATCTGCCGGAATTATCGACTCGCAGTCCGTACGAGGTGCCGATACCGTTGCCGGTGACAGCCGTGGTTACGATGCCGGCAAGAAGGTCAACGGCCGTAAACGGTTCATCGTCACCGACATGTGCGGGCTGCTGATCGCGGTGGCGGTGATGGCGGCGAGCCGACAAGACCGCGACGGCGCCAAAACCGTGCTGCTCGGCACTTATCTGGCCACGCCGATCCGGTACGTCTTCGCTGACCAGGGCTTCACCGGACGTCTGGTGGACTGGGCCCACGACATCCTCAAGACGACTGTGGAGATCGTGCGCAAACCCGCCGAGCAGCGCGGTTTCGCGGTGCACCCGCGCCGCTGGGTGGTGGAGCGGACTCTGGCTTGGCTGACCGCCTGCCGCCGACTAGCCCGCGACTACGAACGCCATTCTGGGGTCTCCGAGGCCATCGTGCGCTGGGCCGCCATCGCCGGCATGGCCCGACGTATCACCCACGGCCGACCCGCTCAACGCCAGCGTCGACGTGTCTTCCGCTGCCCTTGATCACGTTCGTCAAGCAGCCTGTGAGTCCCACCAGCGTGGCGATTCGTCATCGGGTGTGTCCGGGCTGGCGAAGTGGAACGGCACGCCGAGGCTGCGGGCTACCGCCTGGCCTTTCTCGGCAGCTTCGACGGCTTCCGGCCAAGGCGGAACTTCGCCGTTGAACAAGCGCAGGTCGCTCCCGCGCCGAAACAGCGCCAGCGGCCGCTCGTCGAAGCGGTGATGGTACCGGCCCGGCCGTTGCACGATCGCGACCAGCTCCACGAACCAGCCCTGAGTATCTCCGTCCCACAGCACCTCAACCGCGACCACCGGCTCGCTGATCGCGTTGACCATCCCGATCAGCTGTGGAACCTGCACGGGCGGTTCTTCAAGGTCAACCAAGCCCTGCTCGGCCAACCAGACGGATCGCTCCCGCAGCATGTTCTGCATCTCATACAGGTCAGGGGCAAGATCAAACCCACCTTCGGACCGCAACAGCACGATGGCTTCAATCAGCCGCTGACGACGAAGTTGTTCGTCGATCCGACCACGAACCTGTGGAGACAACGCCGCCCACCACCCGTCCTGCTCTTGCACACCGACCAGTCTCACCAACCAAGATCACGGTGTTGCAACGCCCGCTCTCAAACACGCTCTAAGCCCGTCGGAGCCGATGGCGGACACATCCGCCGCAACGGGCCCGCTCCTTGGCTCGTCCGCCTCCTCTAAAAATGGCGTCATAGGCCTCCTTCGACCGCCGCGCCTTGATAAGCCGAGATGATACGACCTGGCTAGAATAATTTCTGTCTGATTGGCGAACCAGCACGCGCGCTCGGGTAATCAGGCTTGAGGTTGATCGAGGCCTCGACTCCCTTCGAACTGGGTGTCGAGTCCCAGTGAAAGGTGTCATCGCTCCATAATCTTTGATCCAGAACCTAGACGCGTGCGCGATCAAGATCTCCAAGATCAACAAATGGGGCTCGCTATCACGCATGAAATCAGCCGCAGGCTGAACTTCTGGCTTATCGACATCACCAGGCATCTACTGGATGATGTGATCGCCGTAGTCGGCGGCTGACGTGGGACATACGCGGGGTGATCAATCTTGCTGCACGAGATCATGACTATGTTTCTGCAGTTCAGGGCGTATGGCGAAGCAAATTGACCCACTCTCCTAAAGTGGGTGCCGATTATGGCCGCAGAACCTGAAGGATCCCTGTGCGGCGGCAACTCGATCGAAGTGCTCTCGGCAAGACCTCTCGCCACCGGCTCAACCATGTCGGCGGCAGCACCTTATGTGCACCATTCTGCTCGTCAGTCTGGGCCATGATCAGTGCACCCGCCGCCGCTACGATTGCTTGATCTTGTGGCTAGTTGTCCAGTTCTTGTAGGTTGTCGTGAAGACGGACTTGTAGATCTCTACATCGGTTATTGGTACACACCAGGCGATTTCAAACTTCTTCGGTCGATCCTCATTGTCGATGATGAGTTTGAAGGTGATGTACGAGTCGGCATTCATCTTGGTGACGTCACTACCCATCCATGAGTTAAGCAACTGTCGAAGTGAGCCGTTGGTGTCCTCGATAGCGAGAGTCCCGGAGTAGTTGCGCCCCTTGCGTTTCAATCGGGCGGAGTTGGAGACGACCTCCCGGATGATCGATGGCCCAGCTGTACCGGCAACGACAAGCCCATACCAGTCCGGGTTCGCCGAATTTATGCTCTCAATGGGTGATCCATCCGCACCCTGGTTCTTGGGATAGACCGTCTTGCTCACGACCACATAACGACGGCTAAAACCCTCGTAAGACTTGATGCTTACGTCAAGATCGTCGTACGCCAGGTGGTTCATGAATCGCCCGGTGGCTATTCCGCCGGCGTTGCTCTGAGTGAATCCCCCCTCGAAGCTGAACGTCCCCGCCGGGGTGGTCTCCAGGGCGAGCTCGATCGCGGCGGCCAACTCTGTAATCGTGCTCGGTGGCGGGGCTGGTTGGGGTGGCGAAGGCTCGGTCTCCACGGCTGCTGTAGCGGTGGGCGTCGATGTGAGGTTTGCGTTCGTTGAACTCGGATGGCTGGTCGGAACGGCGGCGACGTCGAGCTGCTGCTTCCGCTCATCTGTATCGCCCGGTAACACCTTCAGGGCGATGACCGCCGCGAGTCCAACAGCGATCGCGATCACCGCACCTGTTCGACGACTCTTTGGGGCTTTCCGTGTCGCAGCCGGTACGGCAGGCCAGCTCAGATCTTCGACGGGAAGAACCCATGTTCGGTCCAACCGAGCCGTGACATTGTCGGCCGCCTCGAAACCGTCGATCGCCTGGCTTCCTTGGTGTGCTTGCCAGGCTTCAGCGGCCATGTCCAACAGTTCCCGCGATGAGGGGCGTGTCTCGGGAAGCTTGGCCAATGCTCTATCGACCAGGCCACGTAGAAGGTTGGGGAGCATAGAGGTGTCGACGGTTTCGTTCAGCACCTTGAGTGCCAGGACCTCTGGGCGCCCGGCCCCATAGGGTGGAGCGCCCGTGGCCGCGTATACGACCAGCATCGCCCAGCCGTAGACATCGGCGGGTGGCCCAGCTGATGTGTCGCCGTACTCTTCGGGGCTCACCCATCCTGGCGATCCGACGAGAGTACCGGTGCGGGTCATAACACTCGCGTCAAGCGCGCGGGCGATGCCGAAGTCGACGAGCTTAGGGCCGCTCGGCGAGAGGATGACGTTCGACGGCTTGATGTCACGATGAACCACGCCTGCCGCGTGCACGGCCACCAATGCTTCGGCGAGTCCGGCCGCGAGCCCAAACAACGCGTCGCCCTGGAGCATCCCATGAGTTCTGACATGACTCTCAAGCGTTGGCCCGGGCACGTATTCGGCAGCCAGCCATGGCCGAGCCGCGTTCCCGTCAGAATCCAGGATTCGCGCGGTGCAGGCGCCGTTGACGCGGTCGAGGACGGAGATCTCCCGAGCGAATCGTGCGCGGAACTCCGAGTCGCTCGCGTATGAGGCATGGATGAGTTTGACGGCTACGCGAACCCCGAGGGTGTCGATGCCCGCGAAGACGACTCCCATGCCGCCTGCTCCGAGACGCCCCACCAGGCGGTACGGACCAATCTGTGGCGGATCTTCAACGGTGAGCGGTCGGAGAGCAACGGTTGCCGGCATGTGCTGGTTCACCGGGCTCCGTTCAGGAGGGAAAGCGCGGCGAGTGCCGGCCAATCGCGGGAAAAGTTCAGAGGTGTTTTATCCCATCCGACTCTGTCGTGTCGAGCGGGAATCGTGCCATGTATGAGAATTTACTGCGCCCTTTGATGAATTCGTACTATAAGTCCTAAATTAGCCTATTTCCTGTGCACCTTCATGACTCTCTGCAACCCACCGGTTAGGAGTGGGAGAGATCCTTATTTGCCCCCTGTGTCTGGTGTCTGCCGTTGGCGGGCATCTCTGCGAATTATTGAGTTGTTGTAAACCAATGAGCCAAGGTGGCTGTCTTCTTGTGGCATGTGTCGTGACGGGGCACGTGGTCGAGGAGGGCGTGACGATGGAGTACCGGTTCAATTCGCCTCCTGGATGGCCGGTTCCTCCTGTGGGCTGGCGGCCTCCGGAGGCATGGCAGCCGAATCCGGCGTGGCCTCCGGCGCCGCCCGGCTGGGAGTTCTGGGTTCCTGTCCAGCCGTCGCCTCCGCCTTCTGCGCCTCCAGTGCAGCCGCAGCCCGTTCCCATCCCCGCGATGCCGGAGCGCAGCAGTGGAGGGCTGTTCGGCGGCAAGAAGAAGCTGGAGGCGGAGAACGCCGAGTTGCGTGCGTGGGTCGAGCGGCTGGGCGGCATGGACGCCATACGCATCTCCGCGATGACCGAGGCACTGCACGCCGAGCACCAGGGATTGCAGACGGCCATCTCGGATGCCACACGACGTCTGCGTGAGGTCGAGCGGCTGATCGTGCAGACCGAGGAGACCGTGTTGTTGCAGGAGGCCGGTGTCTATGAGTACCGGCATCCGCTGAGTGACGCGGTGGCCTACAAGGAACGGTTAGCGCAGGTCAAGGCGCGTATCAAGGAGTTGTCCAAGGACGGCAAGGCGGTGCTGGGCTCCACCAGCTGGCAGGTCAACGGGTCGGCGGCCGAGGGGCGCCGGATGGTGCGTGACTTCTCCAAGCTGATGCTGCGTGCCTACAACGCCGAGGCCGACAACTGCGTGCGCACGATGCGCCCGTACAAACTGCAGTCGGCTGTCGATCGTCTGGAGAAGGCGGTGGAGATGATCGTCAAGCTCGGCAAGACGATGAGCATCCACGTTAGCGGCGATTACCACCGGCTGCGGGTCTACGAATTGGAGCTGACCGCCGACTACCTGGCCAAGCAGGAGGAGGAGAAGGAGCGCACCCGTGCCCAGCGGGAGCAGCAGCGCGAGGAGGAGGCCGCGCGGCGAGAGTTCGAGCGGGAGAAGGCCAGGCTCCGCAAGGAAGAGTCCCACTACCGCTCCGCGCTGTCGAAGCTGCTGGCCAAGGGGGATGAGGCCGGAGCGGAAGAGCTCAGGGCGAAGCTGGAGGAGATCGGCGCGGCGGTCAGTGACGTCGAGGCGCGCGAGGCCAACGTCCGGGCCGGCTACGTGTATGTGATCTCCAACATCGGCGCGTTCGGCGAGGACGTCGTCAAGATCGGCATGACCCGCCGCCTGGAGCCCGAGGATCGCGTTCGGGAGCTGGGCGATGCCTCGGTGCCGTTCAAGTTCGACACCCACGCGCTGATCTTCAGTGATGACGCGGTCGGGCTTGAGGGGCGGTTGCACGCCGCGTTGGGCGACCGGCGCGTCAACAAGGTCAACCTCCGCCGGGAGTTCTTCCACGCCACACCCGCCGACGTCAGGGACCTGCTGCAGAAGATCGCAGGCCAGCACCTTCTGGAATACCGGGATACTCCCGAGGCTCTGGAGTGGCACCAGTCGGTTCACGCGAAGGTGGCAGCAGGCTGAGCCGGATCGCGCACCTGACCGGCACGCTCCGAGAGCACATCGAGGGCACATGGCGTTGGAAGGCGGAGAACAATGTCAAAGAACAGCAGTGTTCCCGCAGGTCAGACGGCAGGACGCTGGCTGGCGTGCAGGTCACGGGCAGGCCGAATTAGAACCCGGCCTACAGGTCGACTCATCCGCCCCCGCGTGGCATCTACTGCTGCCCAGAAGCTTCGAGGAAGAAAACGGTCGACCCAACTGATTCCTAAATCACCCAGGTTAACTATCAACATGGCCAGACAATTTCGCATCAGCCCGATAACGAAGAGTGCGACTGGATGTCTGTTCCTGACGCATGTATAGCCATGTAGTAGATGATCGTGAGAATTTCCTGAGAAAGGGATGTGACGTGCGGTCATCATGGTGGTTATTGAGCATGGTTCTGGTCTTGTTCTCAGGGCTGGTGTCGCTGCCGGCGGAGGCATCGGCGGGTGTGAAGGCATCGGTTACCCGGGTGAAGGCGTCGCCTGCACGTCAGAAGGCCGAATGCCCCGCCACCGTAGGATTCTCAGCCCGCATCAGCGTTCGTGGGACCGGCGTGGTGCGCTACCGCTGGGTACGTGCCGACGGTACCAAGGGAGCTGTCAAGACGATCAAAGTCCAGGGCGGTAAAACAGCCACCGTGCGAGACCGGCAGGTATTCGACGGGAACGCCAAGGGTTGGCAGGCAGTCCAGCTTCTTGGTACGCATCCGCGAGTTTCCAGCAAAGCGCCGTTCACCGTGACATGCACAGGCCGTGAACCCATCTACAACAGCCTGCGTCTGCTTCCGATGAATCCACCGTCGGAGTCGATCCGGGCTGCCGTTTCGGTGAGTGCCACACCCTCCAGCTATTCGGGCCCGTGTCCGACGGTGGTCGGTTTCGCCACGACGTTGCAGGTCTCTCGGGTACCGGCGCGCGTCGCCTATCGGTGGATCGACAGCGCCACCGGTGAAGGAACGATCCAGTACGCGGACTTTGGTGCGGGTGGGCCACGCAGCCGTACCCTCTCGACCACGCTGAACGTCACCGGGAGCGGCAGGGGGTGGAAAGCCGTCCGTGTCCTCGGCCCCGATGCCTCCGTCTCAAGCCGGACTACTTATGCCGTCACCTGTGACACCGGGCCACTGGTGGCGACGCCGAGCGTCAGCCCGGACACGATCACCCACAGCGGCACATGCCCGACGACGTTGCGCTTCGTCGGGAAGGTGACAGTCAACAAGATTCCCGCCACGGTGACCTACGAGTGGATCAATGATCGCGGAGGCAAAGGCCCCTCGGGAACACTGACGTTCACCGGAAAGCCCGGTTCGCGGAACGTCATCCCCTACGACCACCAGGTGGAGCGCAGCGGCTCGGTCACCCTCAGAATCCTGAGCCCTACGGTCGACGCGGCCACGACCTGGTTCACGGTGAACTGCCGGGATGGCAACCCCGCGGGAGCTTACGGCACGGTGACCGACCTCCATTTCGCGGGGAACCGAGACCAGCCGTGCCGCGAGCCGATGCCGCTCCTCGCGTCGGGAACCATCAGCGCCCCGCGCGGCCCTGCCGACATCACCTACGAATGGGTGCTCAACGGTAACCCCGTCGGCATCACCGACTCGGCGGGCTCCAGCAGCACCGGTCCGTGGAGTTGGGATGTCATCAGGCTCTCGCTCCAACACGGTACCGACGGAACGTTTGGTTCCGTGGCCCTCAAGATTCACAACGACGACAGCATCTCCCCGCCGGTGAACTACAGCTCAGCCTGTGTCGACGCCGATCATGACTTCACCATGATCGAGATGGTGTCGGACTTCTCCGGCGAATGCGCCAGTGAACCGATCAGGAACCGCGCCACGATCGGAGGACACGGCTTCACCGGGAACATCGAATACCAGTGGTTCAGGCGGCCGGCGGGCGGTCAGTGGGTCCCGTCGGGTACGCCGACCGCGATCGGATTCACCGGTGCCCAATTTGAGCGACGTCCCGCAGATCACACTTGGCACGCGTCGCAGACCGAGACCGGTCACTGGAAACTGGCGATGAAGTACGGCGATGAGACCTACGAAACGCCAGCGGTTCCCTACAGCGTCAAATGCGCTGACTGATCGGATTACATGATCGCCGCGATTTCGTGACCACTGGCGGGGCTTCCGGCTCGTTCCGAAGGCCCCGTCCGTAGGTTGCCGGGGTCA
The DNA here is from genome assembly GCF_052983175.1 of Streptosporangium sp. G12. Classification (NCBI taxonomy): domain Bacteria; kingdom Bacillati; phylum Actinomycetota; class Actinomycetes; order Streptosporangiales; family Streptosporangiaceae; genus Streptosporangium; species Streptosporangium sp. G12. The sequence goes on from NZ_JBRIQO010000002.1 coordinate 289,570, forward strand.
TGTCCAGTGGAGTGGTGTACAGCGACACCGCCTTACATGATCACACTCCGTCGGACTGCATCCGTTGTCCGATCAGGACGAAGAGCCGTCCACAAGGGCCGTGTCCTTGCAATGAGGAGAACCGCGCTGAATAACTCCGTCCGCCACGGAGCATGTACGGAACGATCAAGAACAAGATGATCGGCAACTGCATCGTTTGGGCAGGTCACGATAGCCATGCGGGGCGTGAGGCGATCGCTCTTCTGAAGGGGGTGTCTTTCGAATCGGCTATATGAGCCTAAAGAGGATCCCGGGGGAGGGTGAATGAGCGTTCATCGCGTCGATCAGATCACCCTCAGTGAGGTTGATGGTGAAGGCGCTGCCCGCCTGCGATGGATCCCAGCCGCGGTCAAGAGCTCTCCGTATGGTCGCCGCCACGAGAGCCGGCCGTACGGTCATCGTTCGCTCCCCGTACCAGGCGTCCGGTCGAGAACAGGGGAGCTCCACCAGGAGAACCCGCCCCCGTCCCTCAGCCGGCTCCACCGCGTAGGTCAGTGGACCCCAGCTGTTTGCCTGGCAATACGTGGGCTTGTGACGAATTCGCCAGCGATAGGCGATGCCGTCGACGCTGATCAGCCTGGAGCCCTTCTTGGGGATCGTCACAGAACCGGTCTCCTGCCTTGTTTCGTCCCTGCTCCGTAAGAGCACCGAAGACAGCGACAGGTGATGCGAGATACTCGCCAGCGTAGCCATCGCTCAGTCTCATGATCGAGCGGTTTTCGCACAGCCGGATCCGACGGTGGCGGCCCTCCAGACCGGAGGGCGCAGGGCACACCCAGGGCACATGGGCACGAGAAGCAGCACGAAACGACGAGAACCAGCGAACGCCAAAAGCCCGGCTCAGAGCACCTTCTAAGAGATCATCGCAGGTCAGTTATCATCACGGATCAGATCTCGATGTTCTAGAGATCGGGATGCTGGCAACAGGGCTGGAAGGACCTGGACGACCATGCACTGAGGGATCCCGAGGACCCGCCCCACCGGGTCCGGAAGACAGCTATGGATGATCGTGTTCTACCCCGTAACGAAGAGGTTCGAGATCCGAACAAGCAGGCCGTGATGGGTTCCCTGCTCTACTTCGCGCGTACGGTCACCGCTGCTCGCGGCGCGTGGAAGACCAGGCGCAGTGTGAAGGTGTCCAGTGTGAACATGTCGGTGCCGTCCCAGTCGAACTGCCCGACCTGTCCCGGCGGAGCATCGGGATCAGCGTTCACGCGGTCTTGACCCTCTTGGTCCTCGTGCCACTCGACGAGGCGGACGGCCTCGAACCGGAAGACCACGACGGGCGTCTTCGACAGTTCAGGTGGAGTCCACCGCAGGTCGTGGACGAACTCCAGCTCCAACGTCGGCGACCTGCCGGGCTCATAGGTCAGGCGACTGAAGTCGGTGTCGTGAAGGTAGACGTGAGCACCCTCCTCGGTCCAGAACTCGTACAGTCCTCCCTTAGATGTGATGCCACGATCCTCGTCCTTCGTCACGCCGGCGAACTCGGTTACTGACATGAGGACATGGTCCTACAGACCGGAACGACCTCGGCGGGTCTCGAGCGCTGCCGGCAGTGCCGGCAGCGATGTCTTCCTACCAACTGAACGGAAGGTTGGATCGGCGGGCTTCCACGTCGTCGTAAATCGCAGGCAGCCATGGCCGGCGAATCTTCGGCAGTCGTGCCGGCGCGTGGAGGAACACCCCCCGGTCGAGCCGGAACGGGCCGAACGGCGGCGGTGGAGGGTCATCGCGATAGACGCCGTCGGGTGGCCCGTCCGACGCGGGGCGGAACCGCCGATTGGGGCTGAAGGATCGGCCGGGCCGCGATCGCCGTGGCCGGATCGTCGGCGGGCAGGTGGTCGATGGCGCGGAGGGCGGACGCGTAGGCCCTGCACGCGGCGGCGCCCGCTCGTTCGTCGTCATCGACCCAGTCACGCAGCGTACGTCAGCTGCCGGCGTCGCCCGGCCGTCGCGCGCGGGAGGGGCGGGGGTGTGCGGCAGCGGCGTCGAGCAGTTCCGGGAGCGTACCCCCGAACGCCGGTAGCAGTTCCAGCAGCGCCGGCCAGAACCCCGCCGGTGCCGACCGCGCGGCCGTGTCGAACAGCCGAGCGCAGTGATCGAGGAGGTCGTCGCCGTGCTTGTCCTCGGACGAGAGAGCGAGGGTGGGCAACGTGGAGGCGTACTGGAGGATGTGCCTGGCGGGGCGACTCCTCGCCAGCAGCTCTTCGCCGGTGAGGACTCGCGCGGCGCGGATTCGGTGGAGGAGTCCCCAGGGGTTGTGGATGTGGTGCAGTGCGGTCACGGCGGTGCGTGCAGCCGCCGGGCTCTGGCCGGCCAGTATGGGGAGCAGGCCGGCGGGCAGCGCCTGGGCGAGTGTTTCCGGGAAGCCCTCGCGGGCGGCCAGGGCGCACAGGAGATGCGGCGGCAACGCCGAATCGCGGTGAGCGTCGAGGAGTTCGCGCCAGGGGGGCGAACCGTTCTCACCGAGCGCGGATGTCAGCAACGCTTCGCTCTCGATCGGGTCGGCGCATGCCCGAAGCGCGCCGACCAGGTCTGACGCCGCCACCGGAGGCGACGAGCCGACCGCGAGCAGCCGGCGCAGTGTCACGTCGTACGCGGCTGAACGCTTGTTGGCCCGGTCCAGCAGGGGATTCAGCCCGTGTGCCCACGCCCGTGTCGCAGGCGTGCACGCCGGCGTGTTGCAGGCCCAGCGGGCGAAGAGCGCGCGAGGGGGTATTCCGGCCGAGACGAACCGGTCCAGGACCATGGAGGTGAGGTGCCCCCCGGTTCGCCGCGGGTGGAGGTCGCGTCTTTCCATGTGGGCCAGCAGCGGGTCGGGGAGGCCTGCGATCACATCGGCCAGCACGGCGTCGGGCGCATGAGCCAGGATCCGCAGATCCGCCTGCTCCGCCGGCACCGGGCTCGGCGTCTTCCCGACCCGGCGGAGCAGGTTCGAGAGCGTTCCCGGGTGGGCCGGCAACGCCGCGGCGGCTGCCGGCCAGGCGGACCGGTCGGTGCCGAGTCGATCTCGCAGCAGCCCTCCCACGCACTCCCAGAAGGTCCGTGCCGCCTTGTGGTGGTTGTGGTCATAGCCGTCGACGGCCCGGACCAGCAGGTCCAGACGCGGCGTGGTGATGATCATTTCCTCCACCGTTCCATCCGAGAGCACATGGCGCAGGAACGAGGGGCGCACCTCACCGATGCGGGTCAGGGCGGCCTGCCACGTCCACCGCGGAACGGGTTGCCGCCGGGCCACCAGCCGACCGGCGACTAGGGAGTCCCACGGTGTGAGCAGGGCGCCGGTCAGCGCGTCAGGGCAATCGGGCCGCGCGATCAGGGCACGGCGCTGCACGCGGCCGAAGGGCTCCCGCCGATGCTCGGCGGCCAGCACCGTCCAGTCCGGCCGCGTCATCGTGGAGAGGACGGCGTCACCGTCGAGCACCGTGGCGGCGGACCGCAACCACCCGCTGAGCCCGTCGGCCGGCGCGGTCACGGCCGGCGGTCCGATCACGTCGAGCCCCGCGGCCCGTAGCTCCGCCCGCGCGACACTCCGCACGTCCGGGGAGAGCAGCCGCAGCATCCGGATGCCGATGTTCGCCATGTTTTGATTCTTCCGCCATTCAGGTCAGAAAGTGACCTCTATCCGGCCTAACGTGGGTCCTGACCGACGGAACAACGGAAGGCGAAGACCGTGAGCGAGACCACGAACGTTGACGAGCTGACCACCCGCGACATCACGGCCGCGCCCGTCGTCACCGGTGAGCGCGCCGACCTGCTGGCGATGCTGGCCAAGCACCGGCACTTCCTGCGCTTCACCACCCGTGACCTCACCGACGAGCAGGCCGGGCTGCGGACCACCGCCAGCGAGCTGTGCCTGGGCGGACTGATCAAGCACGTCGCGGCGGTCGAACGGAGCTGGGTGGACTTCATCCTGGACGGCCCGTCGGCGATGGGCGACTTCGCCACCATGACCGAGGCCGACTGGGCCCGAAGGGCCGACGAGTTCCGGCTGTTGCCCGGCGAGACGCTGGCCGGTGTGCTGGCCGACTACGCCGAGGTGGCCCGCCGGACCGACGAGCTGGTCGCCACCCTGCCCGGGCTGGACGCCGCCCAGCCGCTGCCGAAGGCCCCGTGGTTCGAGCCCGGCGCGTGGTGGTCGGCCCGCAGGGTGCTGATGCACGTCATCGCCGAGACCGCCCAGCACGCCGGCCACGCCGACATCCTCCGCGAATCCCTTGACGGCGCCAAGAGCATGGGCTGACATCTCGGATCGGACGTCCTGGGAAGGCGGGGGCGAGCCGGTTCGCCGGGCTGTGCCGCCCCCGCCGTTCCGCCGCCCCTGCCTTTCCGCCCCCGCCGGGCTCGACCGGCCGCGGGCACGGGACCGGCCGTCGCGGCGAGGCCGGCGCGCGACGTCCGCCTGCCGGTGGAAGTGCCTGACCTCGGACGACGCAGGCTGAACCACCTGGGGAAAAAGTACGTTTATGGGGCATGAGACTACGAATGACCCTACTTGTCGCACTGTTGTCGCTGGCCGCGGCCTGTGGAGGAGCGGAAGCGGATATGTCGGCGACCCCGGCCGACGACGGGCCGGCGAAGCCGGTCGCCCTGTGGGGTTCCGAAGGCGGGTTCGTGACCGCGACCACGAACGTGCTGCGTCCGCCGAGGGTGGTGCTGTACGGCGACGGCCTGGTGATCGTTGACGCGCGCAGGCAGCTGAGACTCACCGGTGCGGAGGTGGACGAGACGGTCGCGTCGATGGAGAGGTACCTGACCGGGCAGCCGCCGACCGCGACGCCCAGGCCGGGCGCGCCGATGGTGACGGACGTGCCGGCCACCGTCCTCGGGGTACGGGGGAAGGACGGGAAGATGCTGGAGGTCCGGGTCCCGGCCCTGGACCAGGTCGCGGGCTTCTACCCGAAGGAGCTCTCGGACGCGAAGAAGCTGATGGACGGCCTGGCGGCCCGTGCCGCCGCCTCGGGCACCGACTACGCCGCCACCCGCGTCCGGATGGTCGCCGAGGGGGCCGCGTCGGCGGAGGGCACGCCGGCGCCGTGGCCCGCGGGGGTCCCGGAGCCTTCGGGCACGGTGGACCCGGTCTGGCGCAAGGACGTCGAGGGGGCGACGGTGAGCGCGATCACCAAGGCGGTGCCCGCCGGGCCGGAGCACGGCCGGTCACTCTTCAAGACCGGTTCGGGGGCGCTCTTCGTGCTCTCCTGGCGGTACCTTCTGCCTGACGAGTAGCGAGGGCCGATGGCGGGGGCTCACGGCCACCTCGTCACTCCGCCCGGCCGGAACCGCACCGCAACCGGAATCGCACCCCGGCCGGAACCGAACCGGCGAGACGGGCGCCCGAGGCGCGGCCGGGGGACCACGGGCCGGCGGGGCCGTGTCGAGGTCAGCGGGCCCCGGCGGCGAGCACCTCCTGGGGGAACAGGTCGTCGAACACCGCGGTCCGGTCGAAGGCCATCGCGCGGGTGCGAGCGCGGAGTTCCAGGTCCCGCCGCTCGGCGGCGGGCATGTCCAGGACCACCCGGTCCACGGCCGCGGCCAGGCCGCCGATGTCCCTGGGCTCGACGATGACGGCGGTGTCGCCGACCGCCTCCAGGGTCCCGCCCGTCATGGTGGTGACGATCGGTCCACCGCCGGCGAGCATCTTCTCGGCCAGGGCGATGCCGAACGTCTCCACGAAGTCGGGCTCGGGCCTGGTCGGCAGCACGTAGGCCGCGCAGCCGCGCATGAGCATCGGCTTCTCGTGGTCGTCGACATCGGTGAGGATCACCACCCGGTCGTCCTCCTTGGCCATCGCCCGCACCTCCTCCAGGGCGGGCCCGGTGCCGGCGACGACCAGTTTCACGCGTGACCGGCAGCGCATCCGGCCGAAGGCGGTCAGCAGGTCGTCGATGCCCTTGGCCGGGGTCACCCGGGACAGGAACAGGATGTACCCGTCACGCTCCAGCCCGCGTTCCGCGAGGGCGGCGTCCACGTGCGCCGGGTCCAGGTCGAGAAAGGCGGCGGAGTCGATCGGCGGGTAGCTGACGGTCACGCGGCGCCGGCACTGCTCGGCGAACGTGGTGCCGCAGTGGGCGTCCACCTGCTCGGCCGAGGCGACGATCTCCTCCCGGGTGTACTCGGAGACCGCGACGACCTCGTCGTTGGCCAGGAACGTGGTGAACAGCACGGTCGCCGCGCCGAACCGGCCTTCCCGCAGGCACGACCGGATCACGTTGGTCACGTCGGAGCCGACCGCCTTCGCGACGGTGTGCACGTCGGGCGCGAACCCGGCCGCGCGCGCGGCCGCGACCGCGTCCACGACCACCGAGGCGTGCGGGACGGTGTACATGGACAGGCAGGTCGTGGGCACCGGTTCGGCGAGCAGCTCGACGAGGCGGCCGGTGAGGCCGGCCTGGTGGCGCCCGTCCGGCACCCGGTAGTCCCCGACCGCCTCCGGACGCTCCACGGTGATCCCGGCGCTGTACGGCAGCAGCCGGTCGAGCGGCTTGAGAGGCAGCCCGGCCGCCCGCAGCGTCGGAATCGTCCAGGTCAACAGCCGTACGTCGTCGAAACCGCGGGTCAGCGCCACCTCGGCGAGGTTACGAGCCTCGCCGGAGTGGCCGCAGATGACCGGGTCGGCTCTGACAACGATGACGAGACGGCGGCGAGGGTTGGTCATCGTGCTTCCTTCGGTTCGGCGGGAGGATCGGAAAGGGACGGCGGGCGGGCCTCCCGCCCCCACCCCGACGGCTCCGGGCCCAGCCGCAGGTGCAGCACGCCGCCCCGGTGTACGGTGGCGGCGCTCAGGTGCGTCGCGTGCAGAGGCCTGCCGTCGAGGGTCGCCGACTGGACGTACTGCGCCGGCAGGTCGCGATCGACGCCGTCGACACCGATCGGCGTCTCGCGGTGCCCGCTGGTCTCGACGACGAACTCGCCGCCGCCGGTCCGGAGCACGGACCTGGCGAACGCGGGCGCGTTGACCAGGAACAGGTTCTGCCCGGCGATCGGGAACAGCCCCAGCGAGGCCCAGACGTACCAGGAGCTCAGGCCGCCGGAGTCGTCGTTGCCGGGCAGCCCGCCGGGCCCGGTGCCGAACTGCCAGGTCAGCGCCGCGTGGACCACCCGGGCCGTACGGTCGGGCCGCCCCGCGTAGTGGTAGGCCCAGGGGGCTTCCATGTCGGGCTCGTTGTTCAACCCCTCGAACCGGTTCAGGGCGTATCCGGCCGCCATCTCCGCGGCCTGGGGGCGCAGGCCGGGCTGTGTCACCGGTGCGGCACCGAAGCCGAAGAACCTGTCCAGCATGCCGACGAAGGCCCGGTCGCCGCCGGCCAGGGCGATCCGCGCGGCCATGTCGTGCAGCAGCCGGAACGAGTAGTTCCACTTGCCGCCCTCGTAGAACTCCGAGTCGCGCAGCAGTCCCGTGCCCGGGTCGAAGGCGTTGGACCACTGGCGGCCGCGGTCTTCGAGGTCGTCGGCCAGGCGCCGGTCGTTCATCGCCCGGGCGACCTGTGCCGTGCAGTGGTGGCCGTAGGCGAGGTCGAGGGTGTGGGTGATCGGGTGCACCACCCCGTGCTCGAAGAAGTCCTCGCCGTACAGGCGGCGAAGGTCGTCGACCATGTGCACGAGCGCCCAGTTCCAGTCCAGGCCCGCCCGGCCGAGGGCGTGGGCGTCCGCCAGCGCGGTGTGCGCGAGCGCGCTGGCCTGGCGGTAGAACCGGTCGGCGCCGCGGGCCATCCGGTAGCCGACGGGGAAGTTGCCCTCCTCCTCGCAGACCCGGATCAGCGACTCCAGCAGGTCCGCGGCCCGGTCCGGGACGATGGCCGCGAGCAGCGGCAACTGCGTCTTGTAGATGTCCCACATGGTGCACACGTCGAACGCGAACGGTCCGGGGGTCGGCCAGAACGGGCTCTCGTCGTCGGCGAAGCACGGCTTGATCAGCGAATGGTAGAGCGCCGTCGCGAACACGGTGCGCCGGGCCGGCGTGCCACCCTCGACCTGGACGCGGCCGAGGTGGTCGCCCCAGCGCGCCCTGGTCCGGGAACGTACCGCGTCGAACGCCGGCCGCGAGTGCCCGCACTCGCTCTCCAGGTTCTGCCGCGCCTGGTCGCATCCGCGCAGCGAGAACCCGAGCCGCACCTCGATCGTCTGCCCCGCCTCGGCCGGGCCCATGAAGAGCATGCCGAAAGGCCGCAGCGTGGTGTGCCGGATGCTGTCGAAGTCCAGGCGGGTACCGCCGTCGATGAGCCGGCGGTCGTACCAGAGCATCTGCCGCCAGCCCGGGCTGTCGACGTCCAGGTACACCGACAGCGGGACGCCCTCCATCACCACCGTGCCCTGGGCCCGGCCGTGGCCCATGCTCTCCACCTGCGCCCGCAACGGCACGGTACGGCCGTGCTCGATGGCCAGGCCACCGCAGGACAGGTCGATCACTACGCGGGCGCTGCCGTGCTCGGGAAACGTGTATCGATGAACGGCGACCTTGGTGCCCACGGTGAGCTCGCAGCGGACCCCGGTGTCCAGGGTGGCCGCGTAGTAGCCCGCCTCCGCCACCTCGTCGCGCAGCGGCCAGGCCTCCCCCAGCGCGTCCAGCGGCTGCACCATCGGGGTGACCCGGACGTAGTTGTAGTACTTGCGGATCGCGCCGGTGCCGGACTGCTGGAAATGACTGAACCCGGACGCCTGCAGTCGCCCGAACATCTCCTCGGGTACGCCCTCGGTGTTCTTGGTGTACCGTCCGTAGCCGGTCGGGTACGCGCCGGAGTAGGCGCAGGCCGACACCATGCCCAGCGGCGAGGTGGCACCCGGGTGGGTGTTGCCCACCTGGGGTTTCGGCCACCACCAGGTGGCGGCCAGACCGTGTGCCCGAGGCAGGTCGGTGGCCGCTACGCCGATGAAGGGGTCAACGTTGTCGAGGATGGCGGAAATCTACCCAGCGTGATGTCCTGTTAGGTTTCGGCGAGGTGAAATCCTGTGTCCGCAGGTGCGAAAAGCCTCGTGGGGTGATCCACGCCGGTTTCGATCTCTCGCCGGGCGCGCCGACGGCACCCTTTACCGCTGGTGGGAAGGCCCTGGGTAGCCTCGCGGGCATGGGAGACGCGGCGCCGGCAGAGGTTGATCTAGTCCGCGAGGCGCAGGCCGGTGACGTCGGCTCTCTCGGGCTGCTGCTGGCTCGACACCAGGCGGACATGCGCGCGGTGGCGCTGGGCGTCCTGGGCCATGTCCCCGAGGCCGAGGACGCCGTCCAGGAGGCCGTCCTGGTCGCGTTGCGCCGTATCGGGGACGTCCGGGATCCGCGTGCGGTGGCGCCGTGGCTACGGGCGATCGTCCGCAATGTCTGCCGGATGCACCTTCGGAGCAGGAAGGCGGTGCCGGTCGACGATCTCGAGTCGCTGGTGCTGCCGCGTGGTGAGCCCGATCCCGGGGAGCTCCTGGACCGGTACGCCACGCGGGACTGGGTCTGGAGCGCGATGGAGGAGCTGTCCCCGAACCTGCGGCTGGTGACGATGCTGCGCTACTTCACCGACGTGACGGCCTACGAGCACATCGCGGAACTGTGCGCGGTGCCGGTCGGCACGGTGCGCAGCCGACTCAACCAGGCGCGCGCCAAACTGTCCGAGGCCCTGCTGGCGACCGCGAGCCTGGCACACGACGACGTGGCGGTGCTGACCGAGGCGCGCCGCAGGGAGGCCGAGGAGACGCTGCGGGCCGCGCGCCGCGGCTCGTTCGCCGAGGCCCTGGCGGCGCACTGGTCCCCGGAGGTGGACATCACCTGGTCCCGGGGCCGGCGCACGAAGGGCTTCGACTACCTCGTACGGGCGATGGACCGCGATCTCGACGATGGCGTGCACCAGCGCCTGACCAATGTCGTGGCCGGTCGTGAGGTGGTCATCTGGGAGACCGACCTGATAAACCCGCCCGACGACCCTTTCCACTGCCCGCCGGCGGCCGTGTGGGTGCAGTTCCTGGAGGCGGGCCGGGTACGGCGGTTCCGGCTGTTCCATCTCCCGCGCGACGCCGGTGTCCCGGGTGCGTCGCGCTGATCCGTCACGGCGAGGTACGGCGGTGTGTGGCCGGTTCCCGTGAATTCGCGGACGGATCGAACTTCCGGGGTGGCCGGTGCATCTTGCAGGCGTGAGGCCCCGGGGCGCGAGTCGCGCGAACGCGAGACGCGGCCATGGGGGATATCGAGGGATCCGATGCATCCGATGCATCCGAGGGGAAACAGTATGTCGCAGGACCGGTTGACCGCTCTCGCCGAAGGCGTCGAGGCGGAGTTCATGTACCAGTACGAATCGTCCGCACCGCCCCCCGCCGCGTCCCTGCTCGGGATCACCACCGCGCGGATCGGCGGTGGTGTCGCCCTGTCGATGCGACACGACGTGACGGGCTACTGGAGCAAGGCGCTCGGGTTCGGCTTCGAGGAGCCGATCACTCGCGACCTCGTCGACCGCGTGGTGGACTTCTACCGCGCGGAGGACAGCAAGGGGGCGGTCATCCAGATCGCTCCGGACGCGCTGCCGCCGGACTGGGACGACATTCGCGCCGGCCACGGCATCATTCCGGGCTCGTCCTGGGTGAAGCTGGCGTGCCCGATCGACGCCTTCCGGCCGGGCCGGACCGAGATGCGCGTCGGGCCGGTCGGTCCCGCCGCCGCCGCGGAGTGGGCTTCTGTCGTCCTGCGGGGGTTCGGCATGCCCGAGGAGGGACTCGCCGAGATGCTGGCGGCGAGCGTCGAGCACCCGGCCTTCCGGCCGTTCGCGGTCTGGGACGGCGACGAGATGGTCGCCGGAGCCAATCTCTTCGTCCACGGGGAGATCGGCTCCCTGAACGCCGCCTCGACGCTGCCCAGCCACCGCAACCGCGGCGCGCAGTCGGCCCTGCTGGCGGCCCGCGCCGAGGAGGCCGAGAACGCGGGCTGCCGCCGGCTCGTCGCCGAGGCCGGGCTGCCGGCGAAGGGCTCGGCCAATCCGTCGCTGAACAACATGCTCGCGGCCGGGCTGCGGCCGCTGTACAACCGGCGGAACTGGATCTGGCGGCCGGACACCGGCCCGGCCGCCGGATCGTGACCCGGCCCGTCAGTCCGGGACCGCGCCGCAGGTGATGTTGATCGCCGCGCTCGTCACGGCGCGGGCCAGGTCGGAGGCGGCGAAGACGGCCGCGTTGCCGACGTCCTCCAGTGACGCGGCTCGCCCGGTCAGGGTCTGCCCGACGATGTCCCGCTCGATGACCTCGCGCTGGTCGAGGTCCGCCGGGATCGTCTCGGGCAGGCCACCGGTCCGCAGGGTGACGACGCGGATCCCGTACGGTCCGAGCTCGGCGGCCAGCTGGCGGCATCGCGTACCTGGCGTCGTCGGTCGGCATCGCCACGACGGCCTCGACGTCCCCGGCCTCCCACGCGGTCGCGTACCGGTCCGCCGGCTCCCGGAGCCCTTCGCCGCCCGGGGAGCGCGGGCCGGTGCCGGGACGCCGGGCACCGAGGGTCTTGCGGGCGCGTTGCAGCGCGCTGTTGACCGACGCGACCGTGGTGTCCAGCAGGTCCGCGACCTCGCGCGCCGAGAATCCGAGCATCTCACGCAGGACCAGGACGGCCCGCTGGCGGGCCGACAGGTGCTGGAGCGCGGCGACGAAGGCCAGGTTCCATCCCCTCGCGCGCCACGTAGCGAGCCTCGGGGCCCGGTCTCTCGTCGGGGTACGGCTCGACCCACCAGGTCTCGGCGAGCGGCGCGGCTCCCGGGCTGAAATCGGTGGGCAGTTCCCGGCGAGCCCCCACGGGCGGGGAGGGAGTGCGCGCTAGTCGAAGAATTGCCAGATGCTGAACCTTCGCACGTAGAGGGGGGTGGAGTCGCGGCCGAGCACCCGGATCCGCCGGATGCGGGTCTGCTGGTTCATCGTGACCTTCACGCACTTCAGGCACGCCTCGTGGAACCCCGGCAGGGCGAAGTAGGAGATGGACGCGGCGCGGTGCCCCAGCCCCCGGTCGGAGAGACCAAGCCCCACCTCCCGGTATAGGCGTCTCGACCCCTTCAGGTTGAACGCGGTGGAGCCGATGAGCGCGTGGTTCGACTTCGGCGGGCAGTGCACGAATATCCGGACGTGGCTGGCCTGGCGGGGCCACAGGGGCAGGACGCGGAGCGAGGGGACCCTCCTCAGCCACGAGGGGATGGTGTTCCTGCCGCCCAGGCCGGGCAGCGAGACGCTGTGGTCGGTCCTGGTGGTGAGGGTCGCGGTCGCGGTGGCACCGGAACTGGAACTGGCACTGGCCACCGGGGTCGGGGTGGCCATGGGCGTGGGGGTGGCGCCGGGCGCGACGGCAGGCGTGGGGGCGACGTCGACGTCGCCCGTGGCGGCGGGCGCACGCCCGGGGACCGTGGCGGCGGGTGCACGCGCGGGGGCGGGACCGGGCGGGGGAGGGGACGGGGCGGCCGGTCCGGCCGGGCTGCTCGGGCCCGCCGTGAGAACGGCCGCGACTGCGATTCGTATGGCGAGACGCATGCGTTCCTCCTGCCGGACGCCCGGGTCGCTGTACGGTCGTCACGCGGTGTGACATGGGTGCCGGTGGAGGGGGCCTGCCCGGGGACGCCCCGGATGAGGACGTCACATGTGGGGCCTGACCAGGCTGATCGTCTCGATTATGTCGGTTGGGGCGCACAACGGAGGGAGCCACGCTGGTAGGGCCCCCGACCCGGGCGGCGTGGCCGGAAAGGCCCGCGGGGCCGTCGTTCACACGAGAGGCCGTCGAGGCTGTTCCGCCGCGCCCCGGAGGAGGCCGTCCGGCGGCGTCCTCGCGTGCTCACCCGGCCCGTACCGGTGGCGGCGTGCTCCGTGTCAGCCGGAGACCGCGCGCAGGGCGCCCGGGTGGCGGCCGGTGAGGCGGTCGAGCGCGGTGGAGGTGGCGCTGTCGGCGGGGAGATGGACGACGAGGCGCTGGTCGTCGTCGGCGGGCAGTTCGAGGGTTTCGTACGCCAGGCGCAGCTCACCCGCGTCGGGGTGGACCAGCCGCGTGACGCCGCTGGACTTCGGGAGGCCGGGCAGGGTGTCCACCCGCCCGGCGAAAGCCGCCCCGGCGGTGACGGCCAGCTCGTCGGCCAACGTGGCGACGTGCCAGTCCGCCCGGAACGGCCCCTGCTTGAGAGCGGCGACCTGCTCGTCGGCGACATGGTCCCAGTCGGGATAGGCGGTCCGCGCCCGGCTGTCGGTGAACACGAAACGGGCGAGGTTCGGCGGGCTGCCGTCCAGCAGGCCGATCGGTCCCGCCAGCCGTTCGTAGCCCGCCGTCCAGGCGAGGATCTCGCTCAGCCGGTTGAGCAGCAGGGCGGGGGCGGGCTCCAGCCGGTCGAGCAGTGCCCGCACGGTGGGGCGGACCGCGCGGGCCGGCGTCGTGGCGCCCATGCAGGTGAAGCCGCCGTCGGCCGACTTGGCGAGCCGGTGCAGGTGGACGCGTTCGCTCGTGGTGAGCCGTAGCGCGGTGGCCAGCGCGGAGAGCACGGGCGCGGACGGGTGGCGGTCGCGTCCCTGTTCGAGCCGGGTCAGGTACTCGACGCTGACTCCGGCGAGCGTGGCCAGCTCTGCCCTGCGCAGGCCCGGTGTGCGGCGGCGGGGGCCGGTGGGCAGTCCCACCTCGGCGGGGGTGACGGCTTCGCGGCGGATGCGCAGGAACATGCCCAGCTCGTTGTCGCTCACGTTTCGAACGTAACAGCCGTGGCCGCCGGGGTCGTGGCCCTGCCACTACCAGTCTTGGCCCGGTCTTCCTGGTCTCCGCGCCGCCCGGCAGGTTGAGGAACGTGACCTTCACGGTCACCTCGGACCTCGAATCCCCGACAGGGAGCACAACCATGCCCAGTGAGACCCTCAACCTCGCAGTGATCATCGGCAGCGTCAGGGAGGGCAGGTTCGGCCCGGTGGTCGCGAACTGGTTCACCGAGCGGGCCGAGCGCGACGGCCGGTTCACGGTGGATCTCATCGACCTGGCGGACACGCCGCTGCCGCTCGAACTGCCGCCCCTGCCGCCGGCGCTCCAACCCGACATGGCCCGTCCGGCGGAGATGGCGGACCTCACCCGGCGGATCGGGGCGGCCGACGCGATCGTCGTGGTGACGCCGGAGTACAACCGAAGCTTCCCGGCCTCGCTGAAGGCCGCCATCGACTGGCACTACACCGAGTGGGAGGCGAAGGCGATCGGCTTCGTCGGCTACAGCGGGGGGAGCGGCGGCCTCCTGGCGGTGGAGCAGCTGCGCCAGGTCTTCGGAGAGTTGCACGCCCACACGGTCCGCGACTACGTCACCTTCCCCCGGTACTACGAGCTGTTCGGCCCCGACGGCGCCCTCAAGGATCCCGAGGGCCCCGAGCGCGCCGCGAAGGCGCTGCTCGACCAGCTTCTCTGGTGGGGCTCGGTCCTGCACGACGCCCGCCGCGACCGCCCGCGCGCCGTCGCGGGGTAGGGCCCGCCGGAAAAGCCGTTTGCCGCAGCCGTACGCCGGGTTAGGCTGCCGTCACGCTCCGGCCGATCTTCACGGATCTCATGGGCCTTGACGGAGGAGGTGGGGCGCTTCTGGAAGACCGGACGTCATATCCCGGAGGGGTGACCGCATGACAATGTTCGTCCATCTCACGGCGGCGAAGAACATCCGATCGGTGCGGCGGGCCGGAATCGGCGCGCGAAGCCGCGGTCGCGACGGCCTGCCGGGGCTGTTCTGCCTGCCGGTCCTGCCCTCCTACCAGCTCACCCACCAGTGGGTCCGCGAGCTGAAGCGCGGTGGGCGCCGTACGCTGACGGCCGTCGACTTCCGGGTGCCCGACGACGAGCCGGTGTTCGTGGGCCATTACGGGTGGGAGCACGAGCGGCTCCCCAGCGCCGAGGCCGCCGCCCTGATCGCCGGGTGCGACGACGCCCGGGGGTACGAGGTCTTCATCCCCCGGGCGATCACCGCGAAGGAGATCCACCGCGTCCGCGCCGTGAACCGGGTGACCGGCTGGAGATACATGCCCAAAGCCCACGGCAGACGTCCGTGTCCCTGCTGCCTCGCGCCCGGCGAGTACGGCGCGGCCAGAATCCGCCGGGCGGCCATGGGGGCCTGAGGCTCCGTGAGCCCTGAGCGGACGGACGAGGATCAGCGGACGGAAGCCGTCGTTTCCGGGGGTTCCCGTTCGTCGTGAAGGTGGGAGCCCGGGTCCGGCCGATGGGGCGGGCCGGACCCGGGCGTTCGATCGGGCGGGTGTCTCAGTGGAGCAGTTCGAAGAGCGTCAGCCACCGGCCGGGATGGACGAACGCCACCACGGTGTCACGGTCCACCCGCGCCTCCGAGAACGCGGCGTCCACCCGCCGGGCCGCGTACCGCATCCGCAGCGAGGCGTGCAGCGAACCGCCCAGCCCGGTGAAGCCGTACTCGACGAACTCCCGCCAGGCCGCGTCCCGGCCGCCGGCCAGCAGCGGGACGGGGCGCGACACGATCCGCAGGATCGCCGAGTCGACGGCGGGCACCGGCCGGAAGCTCCCGCGGCCGACATGTCCGGCCAGCTCCCAGGAATGGCCGGGCCACGTCAGCACGGTCAGCTTGCTCCAGCGGCCGAAGTCGCCGGAACGCTTGCGCGCGTACTCCAGCTGGGTGAGCAGGGTCGCCGAGGTGAGCGCGGGCGCGCGCAGGCACCAGTCGACGATCCTGGAAGTGATCGAGTAGGGGATGTTCCCGGCGACCGCGAACGGCTCGCGCGGGACCCACGCGGTCAGGAAGTCACCCCTGACCACCTCGATCCGGTCGTCGTCGCGGGTGCGGGCGGCGAGCCTGCCCGCGTACAGCGGGTCGATCTCGTACGCCACGACCCTGGCGCAGCTTTCCGCGAGGGCGAGGGTGAGAGCACCCTCTCCCGCGCCCGGCTCCAGGAGCAGCTCGTGCGATCCGGCCGCCCCGGCCATCTGCCGGACGGCGTGCGGGTCGACGAGGAAGTTCTGCGACAGGGCGCGCCTGGTCCGGTCGCGTTCACCGCGGCCACCGCCGTTCCTTACCTTTCTCTGGGTGTGTGAATGGTTTCCGTGCGCGAAGGAGTGCGTCACAGCTTTCGCCCTTTCGGGTCCGAGGTGAGGAAAGGTCTCGGAGGCCCTGGGCGCGCATCGGGGACGCGTGGGGAACGGAGGAGGGGTGACGCGTCCCTAGCGGGCCAGAGCCCGGCTGCCGCGGGGACGGATCACGTAGCCGGCCATGTGGCAGGCGAAGTACATGCACATGGCTCTAGACGGTACGGCCCGTCTCGTTGCCTCGCAACGGGTTTTCCGCCGGCTCCCATCGGGCGGGGTGGCCGGTGGGAGCCGGCCCGGGGAGAGGACGTGTCCGGCCCCCGGCCGTCGCGCCGGACGGGGGCCGGGAGGCCGGCCGGGGCCGGGGGGCCGGGGGGCCGGGGCGGATCGGAAGGTGCCGGGATCAGCCCCCGAACAGGCGCGACGCCGCGTCGCGGGCGACGAGGAAACCGACGATGCCCAGGGTCCAGCCGAGCGCGGAGGCCGAGTTCCTGCGCATCCAGTCGCGCAGCCGTTCCAGCTTCGGGTCCAGCCGGCTCGCGGCGACGGTCTTGACGCCGAGCAGCACGAGCGGCGGCAGGATCATCACGAGCACGTAGCCGGCGAGCAGCGGTACCCACTGGGCGGCGGGCAGGTTCGCGCCGGTCATGAAACCGATCGCGCCGAGATAGGGAAGCATCGTCGCGACCTCCAGCAGGGCGGCGGTCAGCCCCAGGAGGACCATCGCCCCCGGCCCGCCGAGGCGGGGCTCCCAGCGGCTCGGCCCCTCCTTCTCCTTGCGCCGCTTGGAGTCGAAACGGAAGCTGAGCAGGAACAGCCCCACGCCGATCACCAGCTGGATCCAGTAGGCGGTGCGGCTGTACAGCGCCTCCTCGAAGGCGGCGAGGGCCGCGGCCAGCCCGAGCATCAGCGCGACGCCGACGCCGAAGTAGAAGATGGCGACCGTGGCGAGGTAGACCAGCAGGCGGCCGGCCGGTGACCGGTCCGAGGCGAGCAGCAGGTAGGCGGGAACGCCGAGGGTCCCGAAGCTCGTGCTGTCGACGAGCGCCAGGGCTCCCAGGGTCAGTACCAGTTCGATGGTCAACTTCGCTCTCCGTCGGTGACGCCGGGGGCGCGGTGGCCCCGCGGGCCCCGCGTATCCGCGGGTGCTTCCGGCCATGACCGTGGGAGCGGGTACGGGGGGTGATCGGTCGGGTTCCGGTTCTCCTCACCTCCGATCATGCGATGCCGGAACCCGGGTGACCTCCTGCGTGACACCGAAGCCGCCGTACATCTTTCGGACTACGGCCGGGAGGGCGTGCCGGGCAGGCCCCGCGAGATGCGATCGCGCAGCCAGTGGTAAGAGGCCTTCGGGGTGCGCGTCCCGGTGGGGAAGTCGACGTGCACGAGCCCGAAGCGCTGGCTGAAGCCCTCGGCCCACTCGAAGTTGTCCAGCAGGGACCAGACGTAGTAGCCGCGCACGTCCACCCCCTCGGCCCGCGCCCGCTCGACGGCCCCGATGTGGCCGTCGAGGAAGGCGATCCTGTCCTGGTCGTCGACCGTGCCGCCGGGGCCGGGCTCGTCGGGCTGGGAGCAGCCGTTCTCGGTGACGTAGACCGGCGGGAGGGCGTCGCCGTACCGGGCCCTGAGCCCGGAGAGCAGCTCGCGCAGGCCGTCGGGGACGACGGGCCAGCCGAAGGCGGTGGTGGGGTAGCCGGTGACGCCCGTGTCCTCGAAGGGGAGGCCCTCGCCGGTGGGCGCGGCGATCCGGGTGGGGTTGTAGTAGTTGACGCCGAGGCCGTCGAGGGGGGTGCCGATCAGGTCCAGGTCGCCGTCGCGGACGCAGTCGAGGCTCACCCCGTACGCGGACAGGTCGGGGTAGGCGCCGAGGAGCACGGGGTCGTTGAACAGGCGGTTGTGCAGGACGTCGTAGGCGTCGGCGGCGGCCAGGTCGGCGGGGTCGGAGGAGGCGGGCCGGACCGGGGTGCAGTTGTTGGTGATCAGGACCTTCTCCGCGCCGCGCGCCCTGAGCTCCCGTACGGCCAGGCCGTGCCCGAGCAGCTGGTGGTGGGCGGCCGGGAGCGCGTCCAGGACCAGGGTCCTGCCGGGGGCGTGGGTGCCCAGGGCGTAGCCGAAGACCATGTGGATGAAGGGCTCGTTCAGGGTGATCCACAGGGGGATCCGGTCGGCGAGCCTGTCGGCCACGGCCGCGGCGTACTCGGCGAAACGGTACGCGGTGTCGCGGTTCAGCCAGCCGCCCTCGTCCTCCAGGGGCTGGGGCAGGTCCCAGTGGAAGAGCGTGGCGGCGGGGACGATGTCCTTCTCGCGGAGCGCGTCGGCCAGCCGGTCGTAGAAGTCGAGGCCCGCCCGGTTGATCGCGCCCTTCCCCTCGGGCTGGACGCGCGGCCAGGCGATGGAGAAGCGGTAGGAGTTCACCCCGAGGCCGGACATCAGCGCGACGTCCTCCGGCCAGCGGTGGTAGTGGTCGCAGGCCACGTCGCCGGTGTCACCGCCGCGGACGCGGCCGGGCTCGCGGGTGAAGGTGTCCCAGATCGAGATGCCCCGTCCGTCTTCGGCGACGGCGCCTTCGATCTGGTAGGACGCGGTCGCCGTACCCCAGAGGAACATCCCGGCCTCCAATTAGCGTGAGTCTGGCTCATGTTAATCCCCTGGGGCTTGTCGTAGGGGATGATGGGGAGATGACGAACGTCTCCGGGGGAACGCTTCGCCGCCGACCCGCTCAGCGCCGCAGCCTGGAACGAGTGGAGCGCATGCTGGACGAGTGTGCGCGGTTACTGGACGAGGTCGGCTACGAGGCACTGACCACCAAGGAGGTCGCGCGCCGCGCAGAGGTACCAATCGGCACTTTCTACCAGTTCTTTCCCGACAAGCAGGGGCTTGTACGCGCGCTGGCGCTGCGCAATCTGGAGGCGTTCCTCGGCCGGGTCACGGTCAGGCTCTCCGAGGTGCAGCTGTCCGAGTGGACGGAGATGGTCGACCTCGCGATCGACGAGTTCGTCGCGATGAAACGGTCCACCCCGGGGTTCGCGGTCGTCGACTTCGGGGGGGTGCTCGCCTCGCCCGGCGGTCCCATCCTCATGGGGACCCGTCGCATGCTCGACACGGCCCTGGAGAACAACGCCATCGTGGCCGACCGGCTCCGCACGATCACCGTCGAGCTGCTCGGCGCCCCGCTCGGCCCCGAGCTGGACCGGGTCCTCTTCGTCGCGGTCGAGGCCGCCGACGCGGTGCTCAAACTCGCCTTCCGTTCCCTGCCGGACGGGGACCCCGAGCTGATCGCCGAATGCAAGCACCTGGTCCGCCGCTACCTGTCGGCGCACCTGCCGCAGGAGTGACGGCGCCCGCCGCCGGTGCCCGCCGTCAGCGGGGCCGACCGGCGGTACCCGCCACCGTCGGCGGACGCGGTCGGTGGACGCCGTCGGTGGACGCCGTCATCGGCGGGTCCCGTCAGCGGGCGGCGTCCAGGCGGGCGCGGTGCTCGCCGTCGAGCTTGAGGTCCAGCGCGCCCAGCGCCTCCTCCAGCTGCGCCAGGGAGCTCACACCGACGATCGGGACCGTCGTCACGTCACCGCCGATCAGCCAGGCCAGCACCACCTGGTTGACGGTCGCGCCCAGCTCGCCCGCGATCTCCCGCAGCACGGCCAGCCCGCGCGCGGTGCCCGGGTGGTGATAGATGTCCTGGATCGGCCGGTCCTCGCGCGTGTAGGCGCCGAACATCAGCGTGTTGTACGCCCACAGGGTCAGGCCGGGCTCCGAGCGCAGGTAGTCGAGCATGTCGTCCTGCACCAGGACGTGACCCGCCTCCGGCAGCCGCACCCCGGGCCGGGGCCGCAGGTAGGTGTGGCGGAGCTGGACGTTGGTGTAGAGCGGCCAGCCGTTCGCCCGCGAGGTGGCGCGGGCGCGCTCCAGGCGCCAGGCCGGGACGTTGCTCGCGCCGATCTCGCGGACCTTGCCCGCCTGGGTCAGCTCGGCGAAGGCGCCCAGGGTCTCCTCCAGGGGAACGGAGCGGTCCTCGATGTGCGCCCAGTACACGTCGACGTGGTCGGTGCCCAGCCGCCGCAGGCTGCCCTCGGCGGCGGCGGCGATCGCCGCGGCGGACAGGCCCTCGGCGGAGTCCAGCGTCCGGTCACCGGGGACGGTCGGGCGCGCGCCGCACTTGGTGCTCAGCACCATCCGGTCGCGGTTGCCCCGGGCGGCCAGCCAGCGGCCGATGGCCAGCTCGCTCTCGTCGCCGGTGGCGCCCTCGTTCCAGAACGGGTAGTTGTTCGCGGTGTCCAGCAGGGCGCCTCCGGCGTCGGCGAACCGGTCGAGGATCGCGAAGCCGGCCCGGTCGTCGAGGACGGTGCCGAAGGGGATGGCGCCCAGGGCGAGGGGGATGTGTGTCATGAACGCCACCCTGAATGCTGGAGTGGACTCCAGGGCAAGTGGGTCGCCGGGAAACCTCGGAACTTGACCTTGAGTGGGCTCCAGGTGAAATGCTGCCCGATGTGAGTGTGTACACACCAGGACAAGTGGTGGAGGAGACCGGCTTCAGCCTCGACACGCTTCGTTACTACGAGCGGATCGGGTTGCTCGAGCCGATCGGCCGCAACGCGGCCGGGCAGCGCCGGTTCACCCAGGAGGACGTCGGCTGGCTCGGCATGATCCGCTGCCTGCGCGACACCGGCATGCCGATCGCGGAGATGCTCCGCTTCGCCGAGATGACCAGGGCGGGTGACCACACGGTCCGCGACCGCATCGCGCTGCTCGAGGCCCACGACCGGCGGGTGCAGGAGCAGGTCGAGAACCTGCGCGAGAAGCAGGTGGCGATCCGTAACAAGATCTCGTATTACCACTCGGTGGTCGACTAGAGGCCGCGCGGTTCGTGCCGGCCACAAGCCCTGGGGCTTATGGCCGTTCAGAAGCCGTACGACGGCTTTGCCCCTGGTCGAGGTGCCCTTTTCGGTCCGGCTGTTAAACCGGTATCGAGGTCGGGTGTCCGGGGAGGGGCCATGGTCGCACCGCGCGCGCGCCGGATCAACATTCCACTGCGCCACGTCGCGCTGATGTGCGGGGGGATGCTGTTCGCCCTTCTCGCCAACGTGACCTACCTCCAGGCGCTGGACTCCGAGCGGCTCAACGAGGACCCGCGCAACAAGCGGACGATGATCGCGCGCTTCGAGAGTCCCCGGGGCAGGATCCTGCTCCGCGACGGCACGGTCGTCGCGACCAGCCGCAAGGCCAGGAGCGCCACGTACCGGTACCGCAGGGTCTATCCCGGTGGGCCGCTCTACGCGGCGATCACCGGGCACTTCTCGCTCTACGGCACCGGTGGCGTAGAGCAGGCCGAGGAGGCCCTGCTGTCCGGGAGCGACCCCCGGGTGAAGATGCGCGGGCTGGTCGACGGCACCCGCGGCGGCGCCACGCTCAGGCTCACCGTCGACCGCGGCGCCCAGCGGGCCGCCTACGACGGGCTGCGCGCCACCGGGAAGCCCGGCGCCGTCGTCGCGATCGATCCTCGCACCGGCGCGATCCTGGCCATGGTCTCCCTGCCCTCGTACGACCCGAACCTCTACACGAGCTTCGACGCGGCCAAGCTCGACCGGGTGGACAAGCGGCTGCAGGGCGACCCCGAGGACCCGCTGCTGAACCGGGCGATCCATCGGAACTACCCGCCGGGATCCACCTTCAAAATCATCACCGGCGCGGCTGCGCTCGGCTCGGGGCGCTACGACCCCGGCACCCGCGTCAGCGCCCCGAAGTCCTTCCGCCTCCCCGGCACCGGTACCTACCTGCGCAACGCCGGTGGCGCCGCCTGCGGCGGCGGCACCCTTCCGCTGTTCCAGGCGTTCAGGCTCTCGTGCAACACCCCCTTCGCGAAGATGGGGATCGACCTCGGCCAGGACGCGCTGCGCGAGCAGGCCGAGGCCTTCGGGTTCGACACCGACGACCTGCGGGTGCCCATGCCGGTGGCCAGGAGCGTCTATCCCTCCGCGCTGGACGACGCGCAGACCGCGATGTCGGCGCTGGGCCAGTTCGACGTCCGGGCCACCCCGCTCATGATCGCGATGCTCGCGGCGGCGGTGGCCAACGACGGCTCGCTGATGCGTCCCCACCTGGTGGACGAGGTCCGCCTCGCCGACGGCACGGTGATCGACGTGACCGAACCCTCGGCGTACCGCCGCGCGCTCGGCGCCGAGGAGGCCGAACGGCTCACGGAGATGATGGTCGCCGTCACCGGGAAGGGAGGGACCGGCGTCGCCGCGGCCGTCCGGGGTGTGAAGGTCGCGGGGAAGACCGGCACGGCGGAGAACGCCGTCTCGGGTGAGGACCACGCGATCTTCACCGGCTTCGCCCCGGCCGTCTCTCCCCGGATCGCCGTCGGGGTCCTGGTCGAGGGCGGCGGGCGGGGCGGGCGGGTGGCGGCCCCCATCGCCAGGGCCGTCATCGAGGCGTTCCTGGGCGGCCAGACCGAGTAGGGCCCGGCCCTGAGGTGACGGAGGCCGTCGAGGCCGTCCCGGGAGGTCAGGCCGAGTAGGCCCTGGCCTGGAGGCTGTAGAGGTCGGCGTAGAGGCCGTCGAGAGTCATGAGCTCGTCGTGGGTGCCGTGCTCGACGACCTTGCCGTGGTCGAGGACGTAGATCCGGTCGGCGTAGCGGACGCTCGCCAGCCGGTGGGTGATCAGCAGCACGGTACGCCCGTCGGCGTGCTGCCGGATGCGTTCGAACAGGGCGTGCTCGGCGCGGGCGTCCAGGGCCGCGGTGGGCTCGTCGCAGATCAGCAGCGGGGCGTCCCGGTGGAAGCCGCGGGCCACCGCGATCCGCTGCCACTGGCCGCCGGACAACTCCTGGCCGTCCTTGAAACGCCGGTCGAGCAGGGTGCTGTAGCCGTGCGGCAGCTCGGCCACCACCTGGTCGGCGCCCGCGACCTCGGCCGCCGCGACGAGCGCGGGCTCCCCCTTGTCGGTGCCCATGCTGATGTTGTAGCGGGCGGTCAGCGGCCAGCGCGTGTGGTCCTGGGCGATGACCGCGATGCGGTCGCGCAGCTCGTCGGGATCGACGTCCGCCAGGTCCGTGTCGTCCCAGCGGACCCGGCCGCCGTCCGGTTCGTACAGCCCGGACAGGATCTTGGCCAGCGTGGTCTTGCCCGAGCCGTTCTCCCCGACGAGGGCGATCACCTCGCCCCTGCCGATGGTCACCGTGAGCCCCTGGAGCGCCGGTCCGGCGGAGCCCGGATAGGTGAAGACGACGTCCTCGGCGGTGATCCGCTCGAAGCCCTCCGGTGCCCTCGCCGGGCGTCCGGCGGGCAGCCTGCCCTCGGCCTCGGCGCAGAAGTCGAGGAAGTCGGTGAAGTACAGGCCCTCCTCGTAGAGCCGGTTCGTGGCGTACATCAGGTTGGCCAGATAGGTCTGGCCCGAACGGATCGCCAGTACGGCGGTGCCCGCGACCGCCAGGGGGACCGCCCCCACCGCCAGCAGCACGCCCAGGGCGACGTAGACGACGGCCGTGCCGACGCCGCCCAGCGCCTCGCCGACGACCCGCGCGAGGACCTGCCGCCGGGCCAGGCCGAGCATGACCGCCTGCTCGGCCGTCGCCACCGCGTCGTACATCCGCATCAGGAAGCCGCGCATGGTGAACGAGCGCACCTCCGCGGCCGGATCGCGGTCCGCGAGCAGCTCCGCGATGATCCACTTACGGCGCCTGGCCGGGATCAGGGCGTACATCGTCGTGTAGCGCATGCGCGCCGAGCGGACCGCCGCCCACGCGTCGGGCAGCACCGCCAGCACCAGCAGCGGCAGCAGGACCGGGTGGAGCACCCCCAGCACGCCCGCCGCGGCGACGATGCCGATGACCGCGGTCAGCGTGTTGATGGCCGTGCCCACCACCTCGTCCGCGACGCCGACCCCGCGCGCCCTGGCCCGCTGGAGCGCGTCGTGGAAGTCGGGGTCGTCGAAGGCCGCGAGGCCGACCCGGCTGGTCAGCCCGTACAGGCGTTCCTCGGCGATCCGGCCTACCTGGGGCTCCAGACGTGACTGGGCCCAGCCCGCGCCCGCCTGCGTGAGGGTGCGCAGGGTCGCGGCCACCCCCACCAGGATCAGGCTGGGCAGGGCGGCCCGCACCCGGTCGGGAGTCGGCCCCGCCTCGAACAGCGCCGACAGCACCCCGGTCGTGGCGAGCAGCCCGAACGCGGTGAACACCCCGCTCAGCAGGCTCAGGGCGATCGCGATGACGGTGTCGCGGGGGCTGGCCAGCCACGCCAGCCTGACGGCCTGCGACACCAGCGCCGGAAGCCTGCGGGCGATGGTCAGGAAGCCGACCTTCGTCATCTTGTCGGTGTGGGCGTACCAGCCGGAGACGCTGATCTCGCCGATCTCGGGGACCGGGTCGGCGGGGGAGTTCGTCATGGGAGCAGTGTGAGTCGCCGCACCGGCGATGGCCATTGGATGGCCGTGGGCGGCCACGGCGGGGCAGGATAATCCATAGGTCGGAAAAGGTCTAAGACTGGGCATGGTTCGGTAATTGATGTCACACTTTCTGTGACGGTTCTATCCGCGACCTCTCTAAGAGCCGATGACCCAGGACACCGCACACTCCTCCTTCACCGGAGGCAACCTCCCCCTCGAACCCAACGGCTTCGTGGGGCGTGAAGCCGACGTGGAAGAGCTCACCGACCTGCTGGGCGTCGCCAGGGTGGTGACGCTCTGCGGGGCGGGCGGCATCGGCAAGAGCAGGCTGGCGGTCCGGGTCGCCGGCCAGGTGGCGGGGGAGTTCCCCGGCGGGGTCTGGCTGGTCGAGCTGGCCGACGCGGTGCGCGGCGACCAGATCGAGCCCCGGGTGGCCGCCGTGCTCGGGGTCAAGGCCGAGCCGTCCCGCGCGCTGGCCGACACCCTGATCGACGCGCTCGGCGACCGGCGGCTGCTGCTGGTCATGGACAACTGCGAGTCGCTCATCGAGGAGTCCGCGAGGTTCTGCCGCGCCGTGCTCACCGTCTGTCCCGACGTACGCGTGCTCACGACCAGCCGCGAGCCGCTCCGGGTGGCGGGGGAGACCGTGTGGCGGGTGCCGCCGCTCACCCTGCCCAGGAGCGACGGCCACGACCTCGGCACCAGCGAGGCGGTGCGCCTCTTCGTCGACCGCGCCACCGCCGCCTCGCGGGCCTTCTCCGTCACCGAGCAGAACGCGGCCGACATCGCCGGGCTCTGCGAGGCGCTCGACGGGATGCCGCTCGCCATCGAGCTCGCCGCCGCCCTGTGCAGGGTGCTGACCGTGGAGCAGATCAACGCCAGGATCAGGGACAGGTTCCGGCTGCTGTCGGCGGGCGACAGGACGGCCCCGGCCAGGCAGCAGACGCTCAGGGCGACCGTCGACTGGAGCTACCAGCAGCTCAACGAGCCCGAGCGGATCCTCCTGCGCCGGCTCGCGGTCTTCACCGGCGGGTGGACGCTCGACATGGCCGAACAGGTCTGCGCGGGCAACGCGCTGTGGGCCGAGGACGTCCTGGGGGTGCTCTGCGACCTGGTCGACAAGTCGCTGGTCCTGGCCGACGCAGAGGTGGCGGGCGAGACGCGCTACCGCATGCTGGAGACGATCCGCGAGTACGCCACCGAGCAGCTCGACGCCTCGGGCGAGGAGCCCGAGTTCCGGCGGCTGCACCGCGACCACATGATCGAGATCGCCGCCCGGATCCACGGGACGATCGTCCGGCGCCCCCGCCCGGCCTGGACCGAGATCTGCCCGATGCTCGTCATGCTGGACGAGCTCCAGACCAACGTGTGGGCGGCGGTGCGCTGGTCGGCGGAGTCGGCGGGCGACCCCGAGAGCGCGCTGCGCCTCCTCGTCCTGCTGCGCTGGCCGATCATCGCCGGGGGGAGGTTCACCCCGGCCGACAAGTGGCTCGACCGCCTGCTCGACGCCGCCCCCGAGGATCTGACGCCGTCCGTACGCGGCGACGCGCTCGCGCTGCGCGGGCAGGTGGCCTTCGGGCAGGGCGACCCCGACACCGCGCAGATCGCCTGCGCCGCCGCGGTCGGCCTGTGCCGCGAGGCCGGCCTGTACGGACCGCTCAGCGGCGCGCTCGCCATCCTCGCCTGGGTGGCCATCTACCAGCGGCGTCCCGAAAGGGCCAGGTCCCTGCTGGACGACGCGCTGGAGGCCGTACGCACGGTCGACGACCCCTGGCACGAGACGGTCATCCGGTCCATGGAGGGCACGTTCGCGCTGTCCGAGGGCAGGGCGAAGGAGTCGCAGCGGTCCTTCGAGGCCGCGCTCGCCATCGCCCACGAGCTCGACAACCACTGGGCCGCGCCGGTCGCCCTCATCGGCCTGGCCCAGGTCGCCTGGCTCCGCGGCGACCTGGCGGAGGCCCGCGCCCACTACGAGCGCGCCCTCGACATGCTCCAGGACATCACCGCCCACTGGCAGGCCATCACCTGCCTGTCCGGGCTGGGCCGGATCGCGCTGGCCCAGGGAGACCTCCCCACCGCGCGGGGCAGGCTGATCGAGAGCCTGAGGCTCTGCATCGGCACCGGCCAGCGGCTCGGCGTGGCCCGCCGCATCGAGACGCTCGCGCAGCTCGCGCTCGCCGAGGAGGACGACCGCCGGGCGGTGCGCCTGGCCGGGGCCTCCGCCGCGATCAGGAGCGCGATGGGCGGCGCCGTGCTGCCGCCCGGGTTCGGGGCGCGGATGGAGGAGCTGCTCCAGCCCGCCCGGGTGCGCCTCGGTGACGCGCTGGTCGCGCAGCTGTGGGCGCACGGCCAGGAGATGTCCCAGGAGCAGGCGGTCCGCTACGCGCTGCAGTTCGACGAGCCCTACGAGACGCCCCTGCTGCTCGGCAAGCATCCGGTCGTCGCCCCCATGACCACGCTCACCTGCCGGGAATGGGAGATCGCCGAGCTGATCGCCAGGGGGATGAGCAACAAGGCCATCGCCGACGAACTGGTGATCAGTCCCGCCACCGCGGCCCGGCACGTCGCCAACATCCTGGCCAAGCTCGGGTTCTCCTCCCGGACGCAGGTCGCCACCTGGGTCATCGAGCAGAACCGATCCTGACCGGCGCGACCGGCTCGCCCGTTCACAGGCCTCGCCCGGCGGCCGTGAGTTTTACATACTCCGGACTACACATCCGCGAGGGTTTCGCGGGAGTGAAGATACATCCCGGGATACGCAGTCCGGAGCATGTGTCGTGCCCGCCGCACACCGTACGTTTTCCTGGTGTTCGACCGATGACGTCCAGCCTTCCGCACCGTGCCGGCCACCGTTCCGGTCCGGGACGGCAGGTCCACACCATCCCGGGCGTCTCGGTCGAGCACGCTACGGACGTCGCGTGTCCCCGTTGATGGCCGGGGTCTCCTCGGAGGGGTGGGGGCCCTGGCCATGGGTCACGTGACAGCGGGCTCGAGTCGCGCAGGGCTCGGGCCCGCCCATAGCTTTTCCTGGCTCTTCTCCTGGTTTCTCCTTTTCGCCCGGCGTCGGGACCCGCGGAGCGCGCTCCGTCCGAGGGGAAACCGGGCGTTACCCGAGCGGGAACCGGGCGCCGTCCAGGGGAAGCGGGCACTGTCCGAAGGGGTGGGACCGGGCACCGGGCGGAGGCGGGGGCCGAATACACAGTCATCTACATACATCTGCGGATGCCCGCGTGGATCGAGCGGCCCTACCGTCGGCGGAATGAGACCCACCTCTCCGTCCACCAGCTGCACCCTCACCGAAGCGGTGTTCGGCTACGCGCACGGTCGAGGTGACCGGCCCGCCCTGATCGACCTCGGCGCCGGAGTGGTGTACGGCTACCGCCGGCTGGCCGCGGAGGTGACGCGGGGAGCTTCCGGCCTGGTGAGGCGGGGTGCCCGGCGGCGCCAGGTGGCCGGGATCCACGTCGACAGCGCGGTGGCCCAGACGCTGGCGGTGCACACGGTCATCGCGGCGGGCGGGGTGGCGGCGCCGATCACCTCCGGGTGCGAGGAGATGGCCGACCTGCTCGCCGAGTGGGACGCGCGGCTGCTCATCACCACCCCGCGCCTGGCCGACGCGTCGTTGCGGGCCGTGGAGGACTCGCGGGTCCGGCAGGTGATCGCGTTCGGCCAGGCCCGTGACACCGTCGACTTCGCCGACCTGCTGCTCCTGGAGCCCGTCCCGCTGCCCTTCCTCGACCCGGCGGTGCAGCCCGCCCTCCTGATCGACGACGGGGGCGTGCTCACCCACCACGACCTGATCGTACGGATGAACGTCCTCGACGAGGGCGCCGAGCTGGGGAAGTCCGACGTCCTCCTGGTGACCTGGCCCCTGCGATGCAGCCTGGCCATGACGACCCTGATCGGGCTGGCGCTGATGCGCGGCTCCCTCGTCGTCGTGGCCCCCGGCCTCTCGCCCGACGAGCTGTCGGCGACCATCCACGACTTCGGCGTCACCGTCGTGGCGCTGTCCGACGGGGCCGTCCAGCGCGTCTGAGGCGATCAGGAGGCGGCTGACCGGGTCCTGACCTGGCTTGATGTGCGTTCGACGGCGTGTGCTCCCCTCCCCTGGGTAGTTAACGACCAGCATGTTCTCGCAAAGGGGATCGTTCTCATGGCGCGCATTCTGATCACCGGCTCCACTGACGGCCTCGGGCTCATGGCCGCCCGGCTGCTGGTTCACGACGGTCACGACGTCACGCTGCACGCCCGCAACGACACCCGCGCCGACGACGCGCGCGACGCGCTGCCGGAGGCGGAGGCCGTCGTCGTCGGAGACCTGATCACCATCGAGGGGATGCGGTCCGTGGCGGCTCAGGCCAACGAGCTGGGCCGCTACGATGCGATCATCCACAACGCCGCCGTCGGATACCGGGAACCGCGCAGGATCGTGACCGCCGACGGCCTGTCCCACGTGTTCGCGGTCAACGTGCTCGCCCCGTACCTGCTCACGGCGCTCATCACCCCACCCGACCGGCTGGTCTATCTCAGCTCCGGCATGCATCGCGGCGGGGACCCCAAACTGGACGACCTCCAGTGGAGCACCCGCAACTGGGACGGTTCGCGGGCGTACGCCGACAGCAAGCTGCTGGACGTCGTCCTGGCGTTCGCGGTCGCCCGCCGATGGCCGGACGTGCTGTCCAACGCGCTCGAACCCGGCTGGGTCGCCACGAAGATGGGGGGTCCGGGTGCGCCCGACGACCTCTCCCTGGGCCCCGTGACGCAGGTGTGGCTGGCCACGAGCCAGGACCCCGAGGCCACCGTGACCGGTAGCTACTTCCACCACCAGGAGACGCGCTTCGCCCACCCCGCCGCGCGGTCGCCCGAGGTGCAGGACGGCCTCCTCGACGCGTGTGCCAAGCTGACCGGCGTCCCGCTCCCGTCGCACGCGACGTGAACGCGTCGTCGCGGGCGGAACCGCCGGCGCCCCGGTGCTCCGGCCCGCCCGCATCCGTCCCCACGACG
Organism: Streptosporangium sp. G12; assembly: GCF_052983175.1. Classification (NCBI taxonomy): domain Bacteria; kingdom Bacillati; phylum Actinomycetota; class Actinomycetes; order Streptosporangiales; family Streptosporangiaceae; genus Streptosporangium; species Streptosporangium sp. G12. The sequence continues at coordinate 318,983 of NZ_JBRIQO010000002.1, forward strand.
GCCGTCCACGCTCTCCTCGGCCGGTTCTCGTCCGGCTCCACGACCTGTCGGCCTCCGGGAGGTTGAACCGGACGAGGCCCGCGGACGTCTCATGATCATGCGATTGACCGTCCTCACGCTTCTCGTCGCGTTGACCGCCTGCGGCGCGCCCACGACCGTGGATCGGAGCACGGGCGCACCGGCGGCCCCGGCTCCGGCTCCGGCGTTGACCGAGACCGAGGCGGGGGCGGGAGCCGGATCCACGTGTGCTCCAGCCTCCTCCAAGAGGTTGGACGTCAAACTGCTTCGGCAGATCGCCTTCGACTACGACCCCCTCAACTCCCCGGAGGAGCTCGCGGCGAAGACGCCGCTGGTCGTCGGGGGAACCGTCGAGGGCTTCGTACCGGGACCGATCCTCGAGGAGGGGATCCCCGGCGACCGTACGCACTACGTGCTGATGCCGGTGCGGGTGAGCGAGCGGTTCAAGGGGCGGTCCGCCGGTCTGGTCCATGTGAGGTTCTTCCAGGGCGGGATATGGCGGAACCAGACCCCGGTCCACTCGGTGGCCGACTTCCGCAGGGGGGTGCCCGAGGGCACCAGGGTCCTGCTGTTCGTCTACCCGGACACCCGGAAGGAGTGGCCCGTGGTCAAGGACCGGGCAGCTCTCCCGGCCGGGACGCCGATCTACACGACCCATCCGCAGGGAGCGCTCCTCGGCAGCGGCCTGCGGGTGATCGGCGGCATGGAGGAGATCAATCCGGCCTCCCGCTGGGCCGATCCCTGTGGCCTGGACGGCATCGCCACGCGGTTGCGCGCCGCCGGATATCGCGGCGCCCCCTGAACCGGTCTCGGTGTTCCGTGTCGCCGGGAAGTCCGTTTCCGGGTGGTTCCTCAGGGCCGGAGTCCCGAGGGGCTGACCAGGGAGTCGCCCAGCGCGGTGCGGTGGTACAGGACGCCTCGGCCGGTGCGGCTCCCGGTGACCAGGCCCGCCCTGCGCAGGGCGGAGACGTGGCCGCCCACGGTGCCCAGGCTCAGCTCCAGCAGGGTCACGAGCTGGGTGGTGGTCGCCGGGGTCGCCAGCTCCAGCAGGAGGCGGCTCCTGGTCCTGCCGATCAGCCCGGCCAGGCCGTCCGGCGCCTCGGGCGGGATGCCGGTGCCCCGGGCCGGATAGCTGATGGCGTACGGCCAGTCGGTCTCCAGGTAGAAGCCGATCCCGGTGGGGAACACGGTCGGCACGAAGAGCAGCCCGCGCCCGTCGAGCCGGCAGGTCTCGTCCGCGTCCCTGGAGAGCACCTCGATGACACCGTCGGGACGCCAGCGGACCCGGGGGGTGAGGTCGTCCAGTGCCGCCGCCCAGCCGTAGGTCGCCAGGCGGCCCGCCCGCTGGACCACGTCCCGCTCCAGGATCGCGTGGAAGCGCGGCCACGCGGGGGACACGATCTCCTCCCAGATCGCCCCCAGCGCCTCGGCGAACAGCCGCACGACGTCCGGTGAGAACAGCACGTCCCTGACGGGCCCCGGCAGGCGCGGCATCCCCTCCAGGTTCCTGGCGATCTCGGCGTGCGCCCGCGCCACCGGGGTGGCGCGCACCACCGCGAGTTCCGCCTCGACCGGGGTGTTCACCCCGGTCGGCGGCGGCGCGGGGAAGTCGGCGTTGTAGTGCCGCTCGCGGAACAGCGCCACCATGGGCCTCAGCCCGGGGTACGCGAGCAGCAGTCTCTCGTACGGCTCCCGCATCCTGCCGGCCCACGACCGCCACTCCCCGGCCTCCCTCCTGCCGGAGAGGATCCAGAGCGCGTGCTTGGTCACGATGAGGGGGGAGATGGCGAACCTGCTGGCCATGATGTCCTGCGGGGTGACCTCGATGCGGATGATCACGGAGTGACCTTTCGGATATATCCGAAAGCTTAGTCAGCCGTCCGGACATCTTCCACCATCGTGTTCATGACCACACAAGAGCGCGGCGCGACCTACACGGAGGTCTTCGCGAACCGGGAGTTCCGTGTCCTGTTCGGCAGCTTCACCCTCCTGGTGGCCGGGGACCAGGTCAAGATGCTGGCCCTGTCGGCGCTGGTCTACGCGCGGACCGGCTCGCCGGGACTGTCGGCGGCGGCGTACATGGTGGGGTTCCTGCCCTACATCGTCGGCGGGACCTTCCTGCTCTCGCTGGCCGACCGGATCCGCCCGCGTGCGCTGATGGTCGCCGGTGAGCTGGTGCGGGTGGTGACCTGCCTGCTCCTGGCCTTCACGGGCCTGCCCGTCTGGGCGATGCTCGTCCTGGTCCTGACCACCGGGCTGTTCTCGCCCGTCTTCGGGGCGGCGCGCAGCGCCCTCCTGCCCGACCTGCTGCCGGGTGACGCGTTCGTCCTGGCCAGGTCCGTGCTGAACGTGACGTCCGCCGGTGCCCAGATCGGCGGCCTGGCGGCGGGCGGCGCCGTCCTCGCCCTCGCGGGACCCGCGGGGGCGCTGGCCGCCACCGCCGCGCTGTCCGCCCTGTCGGCCGTGGTGCTGCGCTACGGCCTGCCCGACTTCCCCGCCAGGAACGCGAGCGCCGCGAACCCGCAGGGGGACGGCCCCGTACGGGAGACGCTGCGGGTCAACCGGGCCCTGCTGGCGGACCCCCGGGTGCGCGGCCTGCTGCTCGCGCAGTGGCTGCCGGTCTCGCTCGTGGTGGGTGCCGAGGCGATGATGGTCCCCTACCTGGGAAACGCCGCCGGGTTCGCGCTCGCCGCCGCCTCCGTCGGTCTGGCGGCCGGCAACTTCGTCGTCGGCCGGTTCGTCTCGCCCGCCGGCCGGGAACGGCTGGCGTTTCCCTTCGCGATCGTGTCCGGCGTTCCCCTGCTCGCCTTCGCCGCCCGGCCGGGACTCGCGGGAGCCGCGCTGATCGTGCTGCTCGCCACGGCGGCGTCGGCCGTCTGCCAGCTGGGGTTGCAGCGGTGGTTCGTGGACGCGGTCCCCGAAGCGGTCAGGGGGCAGGCCTTCGGCCTGGCCTCGGCGGGAATGATGACCGGCCAGGCCCTGGGCGGCGCCCTGGTCGGTGTCGCCGCCGAGCTGACCGCCCCGCACACGGCGATCGTCCTCGTGGGAGCCGCGACCGTCCTCTCCTCGCTCGCCCTGCACCGGTCGCTGAGAGCCGGCGGGCGGCGGCCCGCGTGACAGCCGCCCGCACCCCCGGGGAAGCCGGATCGGCGAACCCGGCGCGGGCGGCTCGCGCTCTCGACGCCCTGCCCTGCGGTCTTACCGGCGGGGGCCGGACCACTCGCGCGAGGTGCGGACGCGCAGGCGGCCGTATTCGAGCTCTCCGGTGATCCGGACGTGCAGCGCGCCCGGACGTGCGCGGCCGGGCAGCGCGCAGGTCACGCTGCCCCACCCGGTGCGTACCCCGTCGACGTTCGCGGTCGCGCCGGACGGCAGGACGATCGTGGCGGAGCCGTAGGGGAGCCGGAGCTCGATGTCGATCTCCGGATACCGTACGAGGGCCTGGGACAGGTCGAGCCGCACCCCGCCGTACTCGGATTCGACGCGCAGCAGGCGCGGGACCTGCCAGTCGCCCGACCGCTTGATTCGTCCGCCCGTGGACGTCAGCCGGAGTACGTCGTCCGGTGCGTTCGGGCCGTCCGGGGCGTCCGGCAGGTCGGCGACCAACGGCAGCAGGTCGCCGTGGGACCTCGCCGTGAGCGCGCGTTCGAGCCGTTCCTCCATCTCGTCGGGGCCGAGGCGACCGTCGGCGAACGCCTGCTGGAGCTGGCGCACGACCCTGTCGCGTTCTCCGTCGGAGACGCGTATCCGTGGTTCCATCCGCTCCGTCACCTGCCCTGTCTCGTCGAGCCGGATCACTGGCTGACCGCCCTCTTGTACAGCCGGATGGAGAGGGGCACGAAGACGACCAGGAGCAGTACCGACCACAGTAGCGTCGCCGGCACCGCGTGCTGGAGCGGCCAGGCGCCGGGCACCGGCATGGCCGCGTTGGTGTTGCCGAAGAGCTCGCGAGCGGCCTGGACGACCGCGGAGACGGGGTTCCACTCGGCGACGACCCGCAGCGGCCCGGGCAGGCGGGTGCTGTCGACGAAGGCGTTGGACAGGAAGACCAGCGGCATCGACACGATGGTGGCGATGTTGTTGAAGACCTCGGGCTTGCGCAGGGCCAGCGCGACCGTCGCGGTCACCCACGAGAACGCGTACGAGAACAGCAGGAGCAACAGGAAGCCCAGCACGGCCTGATGCGGCTCCGAGTGGATGCGCCAGCCGACGGCCAGCCCGACGAGGGCCATCGCGACGACGCTGCTCGCGTTCATGAGGACGTCGCTGGAGGTCTGGCCGGTCAGCACCGCCGACGGGGCCATGGGCAGCGTGCGGAACCGGTCGAAGATGCCCTTCTGCAGGTCCAGGGTGAGCGTGTAGCCGGTGATCTGCGCGCTCGTCACGATCGTCTGGACGAAGATCCCGGGAATCATGTACTCCTGGTACGACATGCCCGGCAGGCTCATCATGCTGCCGAAGACGTACGCGAACAGCAGCACGAACACGATCGGGAGGATGATCACGCCGCCCAGCAGGTCGGGCGCTCGCTTGATCTTGAGGACGTTGCGTTTGGTGATCGTGATGCCGTCGGAGACCGCCAGCTGGAGGGCGTTCATCGGGTGTGCTCCTTCGTCTTCGTCGTGGTGGGGTCGGCGGTCGGGTGTCCGGTGAGGGTGAGGAACACCTCGTCGAGCGTCGGCCGCCGCAGTCCGGCGTCGCGTACGGCGACGCGTTCGGCGGCCAGGTGGCCCAGGGCCGTGGTGAGCGAGGCCGTGCCGTCGCCGACCGGGATCGTGAGCCGGAGCGTGGCGTCGTCGGTCCGCGTGTTCCCCACGGCCAGGGGAGCGAGCACGCGCCGCGCGGTGTGCAGGTCGGCCGTGCTGGTCATGGTCAGCTCGACGCGGTCACCGCCGACCTGGTCCTTGAGCTCGTCGGCGGTGCCGAGCGCGATCACCCGGCCGTGGTCGACCACCGCGATCGTCCTGGCCAGCCGGTCGGCCTCCTCCAGGTACTGCGTGGTGAGCAGCACGGTGGTGCCGTCGGCGACGAGTTCGGAGATGACGTCCCACAGGCTCGTGCGGGCCCGGGGGTCGAGGCCGGTGGTGGGCTCGTCGAGGAACAGCACCGGCGGGGCGGCGACCAGCGCTCCGGCGAGGTCGAGGCGGCGTCGCATGCCGCCGGAGTAACCCTGCACGGGGCGGTCGGCCGCCTCGCTCAGGTCGAAGCGTTCCAGCAGCTCGCGGGCCCGCTGCCTGCTGCGTTTGACGCCCAGGTGGTAGAGGCGGCCGACCATCTCCAGGTTCTCGGCACCGGTGAGGTGGGCGTCGACGGCGGCGTACTGGCCGGAGGCGCCGATGTGGGCGCGCAGCCGGTACGCGTCGGCGACGACGTCGAACCCGGCGACCGTGGCGCGGCCGGCGTCCGGTTTCAACAGGGTGGTCAGGATCCGTACGGCCGTGGTCTTTCCTGCGCCGTTGGGGCCGAGCAGGCCGAACACGGTGCCCTCGGGGACGGACAGGTCCATCCCGTCCAGGGCGACGACGTCGCCGTACTTCTTGACCAGCCCTTCGGCCGTTATCGCGGGGGGCATGCGGGTTTCTCCTTCGTTCGTTCGTGTCGGGGGCGGCGGGATGAGGGCACGGGGGGACAGCGGAATGAGCGGGATGAGCGGGATGAGGGCGTGACGGGGTAGCGGGCGGTCGCCTGTCGACCGTCCGGTTGCGTTCGTCGGATGGAGTTAGATGTCGAGGTCCTCCACGGCGGGACGCTCGGCCATGTCGGCGATCAGGTCGTAGAACTCGTCCGGGATCCTGCCGCGCAGCTCCTGGAAGGTGTTCACGACCTCAAGCGTGGACTCGCCCTGGACGAAGCCCCAGCTGGAGTCGGCCAGGCCGAGATAGCTCCGCCACGCGCCGCGCGAGAGGAGACCCTCCAGCCAGTTGTCGGCTCCCGACGTCAGGCTGTCCGTCCAGTCGGGCGAGCGGTCGACGTGCAGGACGTATTTGTCCTTACGCGAGCGGTACACCCGGAACATCTCCACCCGGCTGCCCGTCGTGCGTCCCCACTCGCCGAGCAGCACCCCGGAGAAGCGCTGCTTGCGGCCCGTGCCGCCCTGGCCGACCTGCACGATGATCTCGTCGTAGCCCTCCTGGCGGCCGTCCTCCATCTCGACGTAGCGCCGCAGCGCCACGCTGATCGCCGTCGACAGTTTGCCCCCGGCGAGCTCCTGCGCCCGCTGGAACAGGGGCAGGTCGTCGTCCGAGACGTAGATCGTTTTATTGGGCATCGTTCCATCCTCATCCCGTATACGTATAAGCCTACGTATAGAACAGGGCGGGCGGCAAGGCCCTTCCTGTTTTCGAGTTATGTCGTGATTTAACGGTGATGGGTGCCGCCAGGCGGCACGCCGGCGAGGTCTCGGCCGCCGGGTCGGGGGGTCAGAGCTCGACGCTCTCGCCGGGCCTGAGCCGCCGGATGTCGGCCCCGAGTCTTTCGGCCTCGCCGGCGAGCACGTCCTCCAGCACCTTGACGCCCCACTCGTTGATCAAGCCGTCGTGGATCGCGTACGCGCGCCGGGGCGTCATCGCCCGCAGGTAGGCGATCATGTCGGGAACCGTCATCCAGGGAGCCTGGCCGGGCACCAGCAGTGTCGGCACGTCGACGACGGTCAGCGCGTCGCCCGGGTGGAGGACCTCCCCGTCGACGACGAATCCCACGTTGTCCACCGGCGGCACGTCGGGGTGGCTGAAGTGGTGCTTCTCCCCGACGACGGTCACCTCGAAACCCGCGATCGACAGCACGTCCCCCTCCCGCACGACCTGTACGCGGTCGCCGAGTCCGGTCAGGTGCCGGGCCACGCCGGGGCAGGTGTAGACGACGAGACGCGGGTCCCCGGCGGCGGCCGCGCGCAGACGTTCGGGTTCGAAGTGGTCGAAGTGCTCATGCGTGACGAGTACGGCCTCGGCGCCGGTGACGGCATCGGCCTCCGGGGTCATCGCGCCGGGATCGATGGTGAGGCTCCGCCCGTTCTTCTCCAGCCGCACACACGCATGTCCGAATTTAGTGAGTCTTATCGTCATGCGTCACATGCTGCTCGCCCCGCCGCGTCGCCCTGATCGGATCCGCCACGGGCGAACGATCGGTGGGCGCCCTCCCCGGAGTGGCGCCGACGGCCGTGCGCGCGGTGGGCCGGGTCGGGCGGTCGTACGCGGTCGTGGCCATCAGGCCGTGGGGGAGGTGTGGGACGATGTCGGACACTCGTGACGACGCGCTCCACTCGTGCGGGTCGGTCGGGCGCAGCGCGGTGAGCGGGACGACGCTCGCGGTCATCGCCATCGCCATCGCCGACGGTTCCAGGACGGCCACCGGCGGTGGAAGCTGAGGTGTTCACCTGGTCAGGGCCTGTCCGAGTTCGGCGAGGGCGGAGGCCGTCGCCGCGTCGGCCGGCAGGAAGGCCTCCATCCGCAGCTCGGCGACGGTGACGTCGACCGCGGTCCCGAAGTGGGTCAGAGTGGTCAGGAGTCGAAGCTCGCCGTCGCCGAAGCGAAGTCGCAGCGGGACCGCGAAGCCGAGATGATCCGGCCCCGGTTTCCGGAGGCAATCGGGTACCAGTTTCGTGAGCTCGGTGACCAGCGCCTCAAGCCGGTCGTCGGGATTGCGAGCCGCTTCCAGCCGGATGTGGTCGATCACGTGCCAGGCCCATACGTCCAGATTGATGATCCGCGGCGCCATTCCTCGAGGATCCAGCAACAAGCGGGGGACATTGACAGGCGACGCGAGGAGATGGGACGCCACCCCCTCGGTCAGCGCCCAGAACGGGTCGTTGGCCGAGACGAGATCGCCGTGCCGATCGACGATCACCGCGGGGTACGGGTGGTGCCCTCGCAGGACGCCTTCCAGCGCGACGCGGACCGGTCCGAGTTCGGGGTCGTCGAACGGGGTTTCCGGGTAGGCGGGGGCGTAGCCCGCAGCCAGCAACAGCGCGTTTCGTTCCCGAAGCGGTATCTCCAGCGACTCGGAGAGCCGTACGACCATGGACCTGCCGGGGGTCGATCGGCCGCTCTCGATGAAGCTGACGTGCCGCTGCGTGGTCCCAGCGCGCAGGGCGAGGTCCAGTTGGCTGACGCCGCGGCGTCCGCGCCACGCGCGCAGGACACCGGCGAACCCGCCGCGTTCCGAAGTGCCGGTCACCTGACCTTGTCTAACGCAGTGAACGGCGTACAGCCATTCCTTCGAGGGAATTGTCGGGCCACGACGTCGCGGTCAGGATCGGCAACGTCACGAACGCATCACGACGGAGGAAAAGCTGTGATCGATATCGAGGATCTGGTCGGCCGTTACGTGGCGGTCTGGAACGAGCCGGACGCCGAGCTGCGCCGTAAGGCCGTCGCCGAGCTGTGGACCGAGGACGGTGTCCAGATACTCCAGCCACCTCAGGAGATCCGGGAGACCGCCGCGGCACTGGGCCTCACCCCCGTCCTCGAGGCTCGCGGACACGAGGCACTCGAGGTCAGGGTGGCCCGCTCGTACGAGGAGTTCATCGCGCCCGGAAAGTTCTTCTTCAGGAGGCGGGACAACGCCGATCGTCTCGCCGATGTCGTCAAGTTCAACTGGGAGATGGTGCCCGCGGGCGGTGGTGAGCCGGTAGGCGCCGGTCTTGAGATTCTCGTCCTCGGCGAGGACGGCCGGATTCGGACCGACTACCAGTTCATCGAGGGATGAGCGTGTGGACGGTAGGCGAATCGAACAACCGTGGGGCGGCCATGCGTTCTTGCCGTCTGGAGAGGCCTGGCCGCCTTGACGGGATCGTGCCAGGTGAAGAACCGGTGCCGACGCCGGCCGGCATCCTTGTCCACGCGGTCTCGCTCGACCGACGCGACGCGCTCATTCTGCACGAGCGCCACCCCTGCCGCCTCAACGGCAGGCCCTTCGGAAAGGTGGTCATCCGAACCGACTGACAGGTAATGCCGCCGTCATCAGGCCGGGCGGCTGGGTTCTGTCCGGCGGATCAAGGCTGAGGCGATGTGCCGGGGGCGGTGGCCGGGGTCAGCGGGGGGACAGGGCGCTGCCCCCGACACCCGAGGCGTGCAGGTCGGCCTCCACCCGCGCGGCGGTGGCGAGCAGCGGCGGGAGCAGGTGGCGGCGGGCGGACTCCGAGGTCGTACGGCTCGCGTGGGAGGAGATGTTGATCGCGGCGGTCACCCGTCCCGAGCGTTCCCTGACGGGGACGGCGATCGAGCGCAGGCCCTCCTCCAGCTCCTGGTCGACCATGGCCCAGCCCTGGGCGCGCACCCTGTCGAGCTCGGCTCCGAGGGCGACGGGAGAGGTGATCGTCTTGGGGGTGAAACTGTGGAGCTCGACCCGTCCGAGGTAGGCGTCGAGGTCGTCGGGCGGCAGCCAGGCCAGCAGCACCCGGCCCATCGAGGTGCAGTGCGCCGGAAAACGGGTGCCGATGTTGATGGTCACCCGCATGATCCTGCTGGTCGCCACCCGGGCCACGTAGACGACGTCCTCGCCGTCGAGCACCGCCACCGACGCCGACTCGTGCACCTCGGCGACGAGGCGTTCGAGGTGCGGCTCGGCCACCTCGGGCAGCGAGAGGCTGGACAGGTAGGCGTACCCGAGGTCCAGGACGCGGGGGGAGAGCGCGAACAGCCGCCCGTCGGTCCTGACGTAGCCGAGGTCGACGAGCGTCAGCAGGAACCGCCGGGCCGCGGCCCGGGTCAGGCCGGTCGCGCGGGCCACCTCGCTGAGCGTCAGCTCGGGGCTCGTCGCGCTGAACGCCTTGATCACCGAGAGCCCGCGCGCCAGCGACTGCACGTGGTCCGAGCCACGGTCAACCGGTTCGACCATCCCCGCCCTCCTCGTTCCGGTCGAACTCTAGTGCCGTCCGTGCCACCGCGAACGCCCGGTTGGCGGCGGGCACGCCCGCGTAGATCGCGGTCTGCAGCAGCACTTCCTTGATCTCCTCCTCGGTCAGGCCGACGCGGAGCGCCGCCCGTACGTGCATGGCCAGCTCGTGCTCGTGCCCGAGCGCGGCGAGCATGGCCAGCGTGATGCAACTGCGGGTGCGCCGGTCCAGGCCGGGACGGGTCCAGATCTCACCCCACGCGTACGTGGTGATGAACTCCTGGAAGTCCGCGGTGAACGGGGTGGTGCCCGCGACGGCGCGGTCCACGTGCTCGTCGCCGAGTACGGCCCGGCGTGTCGCGTCCCCGGCCGCCCACCCGTTCGTGCCGTTCGTCTCCGCGGTCTCCCCGCTGATCTGCCCGTTCGTACCGCTCGTTCCCGCGGTCTCCCCGCTCATCCGCCCGCTCTCCCGTCCGTTCGTGCCGTTCGTCTCTCGCCGGTGTCCCGTTCGCTCATCCGCCGGCTCCCGTGAGGTTCTCGTGGGCGGCGAGTGCCCGGTCGACGAAGGCGGTGGCGGAGCCGAGGGCGCCCGCCGGGTCGAGGGCCGCGTCGATCTCCCCGGCGGTCAGGGAGACGCCGGGATCGGCGAGCAGGACCTCCCGCAGCTCCGCGCCCTCCTCGGCGGCGCGGGCGCAGGCGGCGTCCACCAGCCGCCGGGCCTGCGGGGTGCCCCCGAGCCGTACGACGACCTGCTCGGCCATCAGCAGCCCGCGGGTCGCCCCGAGGTTGGCGCGCATCCGGGCGGGGTCGACGGTCAGGCCCTCCAGCACCTCGCGGAGCCAGGAGGCGGCGCTGCCGGTGAGCCGGAGCAGCTCGCCCAGCGTCTCCCACTCGGCCTGCCAGGGGCCCGCGGCGCGCTCGTGCTCCTGGACCATGCCGTCCAGGATCGAGGCGACCAGCCCGGGGACGCGCTGGACGCAGGCGAGCACGGACATCGAGCCCACCGGATTGCGCTTGTGCGGCATCGCGCTCGAGGTGCCCCGGCCGGGCCCGGTGGGCTCGGCGACCTCCGCCACCTCGGTCTGGGCCAGCAGCTTCACGTCGTTCGCCACCTTGCCGAGCGTTCCCGCCGCGGTGCCGAGCGCGCAGGCCAGCCGGGCCACCGGGGTCCGGTCGGTGTGCCAGGGGACGAGCGGCTCGGCCAGTCCCAGCCCGGCCGCCAGGAGCGGCGGCACCTCGTGGCCCCGCTCGCCGAGGACCGACAGGGTGCCGGCCGCCCCGCCGTACTGGACCGGCAGCGGCACCTCCGCCAGCCAGGACCGCGAGCGGTCCAGCGCGCTCAGCCAGCCCGCCGCCTTCAGCCCGAACGTGACGGGCACGGCGTGCTGCAGGACGGTGCGGCCGGCCATGACGGTGCCGCGATGGCCGGACGCCAGTCGCGCGCAGGCGTCCGCGCAGGCGGACAGGTCGGCCAGGATCGGTGTCAGCGCGCGGCGGGCGACCAGCATGGCGGCGGTGTCGTTGATGTCCTGGCTGGTGGCGCCGTAGTGGACGAACCCCCGCAGGCCGGGCTCGATCCGCTCCCGCAGGGCGGCGACCAGGGGGATGACGGGGTTGCCGGTCCGCGCGGCCCTGCCGCCCAGCTCGGCGACGTCGTAGAGCTCGGGGCGGCAGGCCCGCGCCAGCGCGGCGGGCACCTCGGCGGGGACCAGGCCGATCCCGGCCTGCGCGCCGGCCAGCGCGGCCTCGACGTCCAGCATGGCGGCCAGCCACGCGACGTCCGACACCTCCGCCGAGGCCTCGCCCCTGGCGAACGTCCCGGAGAACAGGCCGGAGACCGGGCCGCCGCTCGCGGGAGAGGGAGAGGTCATGTCCACCTCCGGGTGGTTCGGACGCCGGTCATGGCCGCTCAGGAACCGATTCCCTCGAGGACGACGGCGAGTCCCTGGCCGACGCCGATGCAGATGGCGGCCAGGCCGTACCCGCCGCCCCGGCGGTGCAGCTCGTGGGCGAGGGTGCCGAGGATACGCGCCCCCGAGGAGCCGAGGGGGTGGCCGAGCGCGATGGCGCCGCCGTTGACGTTGACGATCTCGGGGTCGAGGTCGGGCCACTCGGCGAGGCACGCCAGCGACTGGGCGGCGAACGCCTCGTTGAGTTCGACCACGCTCAGGTCGGACCAGCCGACGCCCGCCCGCTTGAGGGCCGTACGGGCCGCGTCGACCGGTCCGACGCCGAACAGGTGCGGCTCGACGCCGATCACCGCGCGGGACACGATCCTGGCCAGCGGGGCCCGTCCGGACCGGGCGGCCCCCGCCTCGTCGCCGACGAGCAGCGCGGCCGCGCCGTCGTTGAGCGGGGAGGCGTTTCCCGCGGTGACGGTGCCGCCGGGGCGGAAGACCGGTTTCAGGCCGGACAGGGACTCCTCGGTCGAGTCGGCCCTGACGGACTCGTCGTGGCCGAGGGCGTCGAGCGGGACCACCTCGCGGTCGAAGACGCCGCGCTCCCAGGCCGCCGCCGCGCGCCGGTGGCTGCGCAGCGCGAACCGGTCCTGGGCCTCGCGGCCGATGTCGTAGCGGTCGGCGAGGATCTCGGCGCCCTCACCCAGGGCGACCGTCCACTCGGCGGGCATCCGGGGGTTGACCATGCGCCAGCCGAGGGCGGTGTCGTGCAGGGTCCGCTCTCCCCGGTCGAAGCCCCGCGCGGGCTTGGGCATCACCCACGGCGCCCGGCTCATCGACTCGGAACCTCCGGCGACCACCAGGGAGGCGTCGCCCACGGCCACCGCGCGGGAGGCGGCGATCGCCGCCTCCAGGCCGGAGCCGCACAGCCGGTTGAGGGTCGTGCCGGGCACCGTCACCGGCAGCCCGGCCAGGAGCACGGCCATCCGCGCGACGTCCCGGTTGTCCTCGCCCGCCCCGTTGGCCGCGCCGAAGAACACGTCCTCGATGGCGGCGGGGTCGAGCGCGGGGGCGCGGTCGGCCAGCGCGCGGACGACGTGCGCGGCCAGGTCGTCGGGGCGGACGCCCGACAGCGCCCCGCCGTACCGGCCGATGGGCGTGCGGACCGCGTCGAGGATGTAGACGTCGTTCACGTTCGGAGGCTCCTGTCGGCCGGGGGCTCGGCGAGCGGGGCCACCGTGGCCATCGTTCCTTCCCGCGCGTCCTCGTTACCCGGATCGGTGGACGTTCGTCATGCGTACGAATGTTCTCTGAATGAACATACTGAGGTGTCGTTCGGACGGTCAACTTCACGGCCCGACATTCCTTGACACGCCGGATGCCGGGGCGTAGCTTCCGCGATACGCATCGTGCGTTCAGGGAATGGTTGTTCGCATAACGCACACCCATCCCCGACCTCTTCCCTCCGGAAGGTTCCGTGCGTCGTTCCCCAGCCGCCCTGGCCGGCCATGACCAGCCGTGACTCACCATGACTCAACATGACAAAGGAGACGCCATGCCGCTGATGGACGCCAAGACGTGGACCGGGCAGGTTTTCGGGGACGGCTGGAGCACCTCGCGCGCGGGCGACGCGGCCGTGGTCGAGCCCGCCACCGGCGCGGAGCTCGGCCGGGTCGGCGTGGCCGGGCCCGAGGACGTGGCGGCGGCGGCCGTGCGCGCCGTACGGGCACAGCGGGAGTGGGCGGCGACCTCGTTCGAGGAGCGGGCGGCCGTGCTGCGGCGGGCCGGGAGGCTGTTCGAGGAGCACGCCGAGGAGATCCAGGACTGGCTGGTCCGTGAGGCCGGGTCGATCCGCCCCAAGGCGGGCGTGGAGACGCACGTCGCCGCCCAGGAGTGCCACGAGGCCGCCGCGCTGGCGTCCCAGCCGCTGGGGGAGATCCTGCCGACCGTCAAGCGGCGGCTCAGCCTGGCCCGCCGCGTACCCGCCGGGGTGGTCGGGGTGATCGCCCCGTTCAACTTCCCGCTGGTCCTCGCCATCCGCTCGGTCGCCCCCGCGCTCGCCCTGGGGAACGCGGTGATCCTCAAGCCCGACCCGCGTACCGCCGTCTCCGGAGGTGTCGCCGTCGCCCGCGTCTTCGAGGAGGCGGGCCTGCCCCCCGGGCTGCTCCACGTGCTGCCGGGAGGGGTGGCGGCCGGTCAGGCGCTGGTCGGCGATCCGCTGGTACGGGTGATCTCCTTCACCGGCTCGACCGCGGCGGGGCGCGCGGTCGGCGAGGCGTGCGGACGGCTGCTCAAGCGGGTGCACCTGGAGCTCGGCGGCAACAGCGCGCTGATCGTCCTGGACGACGCGGACCTGGACCTCGCCGTCTCGGCGGGCGCCTGGGGCTCCTTCCTGCACCAGGGGCAGATCTGCATGACCACCGGACGCCACCTGGTGCACTCCTCGATCGCGGAGGAGTACGTGGCGCGGCTCGCGGAGAAGGCCGACCACCTGCCGGTCGGCGATCCGGCGGGCGGGCAGGTCGCGCTCGGCCCGCTGATCGACGCCGGCCAGCGGGACAAGGTCCACGGCCTGGTCTCCGCGAGCGTCGACGCCGGGGCGCGGCTGGCCGCGGGCGGCACCTACGAGGGACTCTTCTACCGGCCCACGGTCCTGGCCGACCTGCCCGCGCACGCTCCCGCGTACGTCCAGGAGGTGTTCGGCCCGGTCGCGCCCGTCGTGCCGTTCTCCACGATCGAGGAGGCCGCCGCGCTGGCCTCCGACAGCGAGTACGGCCTGTCGCTGGGCATCCTGACGCGCGACGCGATGCGCGGCCTGGCGCTGGCCGACCTCGTTCCCACCGGAATCGTGCACGTCAACGACCAGACGGTGGACGACGAGGCGGTGGCCCCGTTCGGCGGGGTCGGCGCGTCGGGTACCGGCTCACGCTTCGGCGGGGGACGGGCCAACATCGAGGCCTTCACCGAGACCCGCTGGGTGACGATGCAAGGAAATATCGCGACGTATCCCTTCTGACTCCCTGCTGGCGGGCTGCATAACCTCCCCTGATAGTGCGCCGTGAGGCTTATGGGAGAGTTGGGCAATGTTCGAGCGGGGAGTCGGTATGTCGCGGGTGTCGTGGATGTCGCGGGTGTTGCTCGTCGCGGGGTTCGTGCTCGCGGCGCTCAACCTGCGGCCCGCGCTGGCGGGCATCTCCCCGGTACTGGACGAGATCATGGACGATCTCGGGCTGAGCGCCGCCGGGGGCGGGGCGATCACCACCGTCATGGTGGTCTGCCTGGGCGTCCTCGGCCCGCTCGCCCCCCTGCTCGCCCGCCGCTTCGGCCTGGACCGCACGCTCATGGCCGGGCTGCTGATCCTGGCGGCCGGAGTGGCGCTGCGCGGCACGGGAAGCGTCCCCGCGCTCTACGCGGGCGCGGCCGTCGCCGGTACGGCCATCGCCGTGATGAACGTCGCGATGCCCGGCGTGGTCAAGCAGCACTTCCCCACGCGGGTCGGGCCGTTCACCGCGATCTACGTCTCCGGCCTGGTGCTGGGCGCCGCGGTGGCGTCCGGTTCGGTGGTCCCGATCGAGCGGGCCACCGGGCTCGGCTGGCGCGAGGTGACGGCGATGACCGCGATCCCGGCACTGGCGGCGGCGGCGCTCTGGCTGCCCCAGGCGCTGCGCCGCCCCGCCCGCCCGGAGGTCGCGCCCAGGCCGTTCGCCCTGCTGCTCCGCAGCCGGGTGACCTGGTACGTCACCGTCTACATGGGCCTGCAGTCGCTGACCTTCTACATCATGCTGGCCTGGATACCGACGATCTTCAAGGACGCGGGACTCCCCGCCGACCAGGCCGGATACATGCTCAGCCTCACCAACCTGGCCCAGGTGGCGGCCACGCTGACCGTCCCGGTGCTCGCGGGCCGGGCCCGGTCGCAGGTGCCGTACGTCACCGCCGCGACCGTTCTCACGATCGCCGGATACCTCGGAGTGCTGATCGCCCCCGCCGCCCTGCCGTGGCTCTGGATGATCGTCCTCGGGGTGGGGCAGGGCGCCTCGATCGCGCTGGCCCTGCTCATCATCACGCTCCGCGCGCCCGACCCGGTCTCGGTCACCGCCCTGTCGGCCGTCGCCCAGTCCGTCGGCTACACGCTGGCCGCGCTCGGACCGCTCCTGATCGGCGCGCTCCACCAGCTCTCGGGCGGCTGGACGCTGCCGCTGCTGGCCGGGCTCGGCGCGTGCGGCCTGCAGCTGGCGGCCGGGTTCCTGGCCGGGCGCCCGGTCGCGCCGTCCGGGGCGGGAGAGCCTCGTCCGGCCGAGGGCTCGCCCTCCCTGGCCTGACCTGTGTGCCGTGAAAGCCCTGGTCAGCGGGGTGAATCGGCCTCTTGTGGCTTTCCGGGCGGGCGCGTAGCGTGGGACGGGGCCGCCACCGGATGACCGAAGGGCGGAGCCGCGATCGGCGGCACGCCGTACGGCATCGCGTTCACCCGGATCCGGGGTGGCCGTCATTCCATTCTCTTTGCGACTCTCTTCGCGACGACAACCCCGTGTCATCGGGGCTCCCCGCGATGTGGACGGGGAGGCGGACATGGTCGCGACGGCGCGACGGCTCGTGAGGCGGGTCCCCGCCACCGGCGCGGATCTGCTGGTCGACTGCCTGGAGAGGTCGGGGGTCGAGTACGTCTTCGGGATCCCGGGCGCCAAGATCGACGCGGTGTTCGACGCCCTGGTCGACGCCGGGCCACGGCTGGTGGTGTGCCGGCACGAGCAGAACGCCGCCTTCATGGCGGCGGCGGCCGGCCGGCTCACCGGGCGGCCCGGCGTGGTGCTGGTGACCTCGGGGCCCGGCACCTCCAACCTGGCCACGGGCCTGGCGACGGCGACCACGGAGGGCGACCCGGTCGTCGCGTTCGCCGGGGCGGCGCCCCGCGCCGGCCGCCTGAAGCGGACACACCGGTCGATGGACTCGGCCGGCCTGCTCCGGGCGGTCTGCAAGTCCACCTGGGAGGTGGACGACGTGGCGGCCCTGCCCGAGGTCGTGTCGAACGCCTACCGGGCGGCCTCCACCTCGCCCCGCGGGGCCGTGGCCGTCATCCTCCCGCAGGACCTCCTCGGTGACGCCACCACGGAGTCCCCCGCCGGGACTCCGGACGTGCCACGGCTCGGGCCCGCCTCTCCGGAGGCGGTCGACCGGGCCGCGGACGCCGTCAGGCGGGCCCGGACGCCGGTCGTGCTGCTCGGGGCCCGGACCGGCGACCGGGTCACGGCCGAGGCGGTGCGCGGCCTGATGGCGCGCACCGGGCTGCCGGTGGTGGAGACCTTCCGGGCCGCCGGGGTGGTGCCGCGAGGGGAGCTGGAGGAACGCTTCCTCGGCAGGGTCGGCCTGTTCCGCAACCAGCCGGGAGACGAGGCGCTGGGCCAGGCGGACCTCGTCCTCGCCGTCGGGTACGACCATGTCGAGTACGACCCCGGGCTGTGGAACCCGGGCCCCGGGGTGGGACCGGAGATCGTCCACCTGGACGACTGCCCGGCGGAGATCGACAATCACTACCGACCGTCGGTCGAGCTGCGCGGCGACGTGGCGGCCACCGTGACGGCACTGGCCGACCGGCTGGACGGGCTGGCCCTCGCACCCGGCGCCGCGGCCCGTGTCGCGAGGCTGCGCGCCAGGCTCGCCGAGCTGGACACCGCGCCCGCCGAATCCCGTCCTGGCCGAATCCATCCCCTGCGGATCGTCCGCGCCCTGCGCGAGGCGGTCGACGACGACACCACCGTGGTCTGCGACGTCGGTTCCCACTACATCTGGATGGCCCGTCACTTCCGGACCTACCGGCCACGCGGCCTGCTGTTCTCCGACGGCCAGCAGACGCTCGGTGTGGCACTGCCCCGGGCCGTCGCCACGGCGCTGGTGCGGCCGGGCCACAAGGTGGTGTCCGTCTCCGGCGACGGGGGCTTCCTCTTCTCCGCCATGGAACTGGAGACCGCCGTGCGCGTCGGCGCCGACCTCACGCATCTGGTGTGGCGCGACGGCACCTACGACATGGTCGCCTTCCAGGAGCGGCTGAAGTACGGGCGGACGTCGGGGGTCGACTTCGGCCCGATCGACACGGTGCGTTTCGCCGAGAGCTTCGGCGCGGCCGGGATGCGGGCGACCTGCGCGGACGAGCTTCCCGCGGTGCTCCGCCGGGCCCTCGACACGCCGGGTCCCGTCGTCGTCGACGTGCCGGTCGACTACGGCGACAACGAGAGCCTCGGGGCGGTTCTGCACCTGGAGTCGTTCGAGTGACATCCTCCCGGGAGAGGTGACGGCGCGATGGACGGAGCCCACCGACATCATGGACACCGTGGACACCACGGCTTCCTGGACGGGCCGGTGCGCGCCTTCCTCGCGCACCGCGACGGTGGTGGTGGCCCCGCCGCCCGCCGGAGGCCGGAGGCGCCCGGGAGGTCCGGACCCGCCCTCCGGGGCGGCGCGGACCATCGGCCGCCCGCACGTCCCGTTCCCTTCGCGAGTCGTTGTTCCAATGGTCATCCAAGCGGCCTACGTTCCTGAACATGATCCGTAGGCTTCTGGCCGCGGCGCTGACGGTCCTCGCGACCGGTACCGTCGCCGTTGTGCTGCAACAACCCGAACCCGCCACCGCCGAGCCGCGCGGCCGCGAACCCCTCGTCATCGCCCACCGGGGCGCCAGCGCGCACCGGCCCGAGCACACCCTGCTCTCGTACGAGACCGCGATCGCGCTCGGCGCCGACTACATCGAGCCCGACCTGGTCTCGACGAAGGACCACGTGCTGGTGGCCAGGCACGAGAACGAGATCGGCGGCACCACGGACGTCGAGAACCACCCCGAGTTCGCGGCGCGCCGGACGACCAAGACCATCGACGGCACCCCGATCACCGGCTGGTTCACCGAGGACTTCACGCTCGCGGAGCTGAAGACGCTCAGGGCCGAGGAGCGCGTTCCCGACCTGCGTCCGGACAACACCGCCTTCAACGGCCTCGCGGAGATCCCGACCTTCGACGAGGTCGTCGCGCTCGCCAAGCGCAGCGGGGTCGGCGTCTACCCCGAGACCAAGCACCCGACCTACTTCGACTCCATCGGCCTCTCCCTGGAGGAGCCGCTGCTCGACGTGCTCGGCCGGCACGGCTGGCGCGGGAGCCGGGACCCGGTCTTCATCCAGTCCTTCGAGACCGCCAACCTGCGCGAGCTGAGCAAGCGGACCAAGCTGCCGCTGATCCAGCTCATCACCGCCACCGGCGCCCCGTACGACTGGGTCGCCGCCGGAGACCCGCGCACCTACGACACCATGGTCGCCCCCGCCGGGCTCCGCGACGTGGCGAGCTACGCGGACGGCGTCGGCGTCGACACCAGGCGGATCGTGCCCGCCGGCCCCGACGGACGCCTCCTGCCGCCCACCCCGCTCGTCCGGGACGCCCACCGGGCCGGTCTGAAGGTCCACACCTGGACCGTCAGGAACGAGAACTCGCAGCTCCCGGTGGACTTCCGGTTCGGCAACCCGGCGAGCCCGGCCTACCCGCGCGCCACCGGCAACGTGATGGGCTGGCTGGAGAGGCTCTACTCCCTCGGCGTCGACGGCGTCTTCGCCGACGACCCGGGCATGGCCAACGCCGTCAGGGAGCGCGTCTTCTAGCACCCCTCGGCCCCGATCACCCGGGTACGGCGATCCGCACGGGGGTCTCGCGACGCGGGACCCCGTGCGGGCCGGGAACGCGGCTAGCGGACGGGGGAGGGGGCCGGCGGCGGCCTGTCCGTGACGGCCGTGTAGAGGTCCTCGGCCAGGCCCTCGCCTCCCCGGGGGGCGAACGGCCTGATCGCGGTGATGTGCCCGTCGGGCCGCACCAGCACCAGCGTGTCGTCGGGGACGCCGAACCGCAGGCGGACCCGCTCGCCGGGGTCGAGCAGGAGCCGGTCACGCAGCTCCGAGCCCGGTGGCACGTCCCACCTGCTGACCACGTACTGCCGTAGCGCGGGCGAGTCGGGGGGCGGAACCAGGGGAGCCCGCCGGGCGTCGGTGAAGTACAGCGCCACGAAGGAGTCCGCGCACAGGTCGTGCACGTGGACCTCCCCGGCGGGGCCGAACAGCGGCAGGTCCGGGGCGCGGTCACCGCGCCGCACCGGCGCGGGGGTGTCACCGGTCTTGACCATGCCCCAGTCGCCGGTGCCGTCCACGTCGAGCCGCACGCCCAGCAGCGTGCGCGTCTGGGCGGTTCCCCAGCCGCCCTCCGTCATGGCCGCGGCGTCCGCACCGCGATGGGCCATGACGGCGCGGGCCGCCTCGGCCATCTTGCCCGAGCCCAGGGAGGCCACCGGCAGCTGCTCGCTCTCGTACCCGTCGAGCAGCCGGTCGTCCGCCCACCCCCGCAGCACCCACGCCAGGCGCCACGCCAGGTTGGAGGTGTCCAGCGCCCCGGTGTTGAGGCCGAGGGCCCACATCGGCGTGATCAGGTGGGCGGCGTCCCCGAGCAGGAAGACCCGGTGGTCACGCCAGCGGCTCGCGATCCGGTGATGGACGCGGTAGACGTTGCAGCCCACCAGCCGCGAGGGGCCCACCTCCCCGAGGAAGCGCAGCGCCCTGTCCCGCAGCTCCGCCTCGTCCGGTTCCGGCGTGCCCGGTTTGAGCGGGTAGACGAAGCGCCAGCAGTGCGGCAGGCGCACCACGACCACCCACTCCTCCGGGTCGGAGAAGTAGCCCAGGTAGGGATAGTCGCGCGGGGTGTCGATGTCGAGGTCGACCTCCAGGTCGACGAGCACGTACCGCTCCTCCAGCGTCCGGCCCTCGACGGTCACCCCGAGCGCCCCCCGGATGGACGACCGCCCGCCGTCGCAGCCCAGCAGGAACGACCCGCGGATCACCCGCGGCCCCGAGGCCGTCTCGGCGGTCACCTCCACCCCGTCCGGGTCCTGCCGGAAACCGGTCACGCGGTGTCCCATGCGCAGCGCGCCCGGCACCCTGCGCTCCAGCTCGTCGCGGAGCACCGGCTCCAGGTGGTGCTGCGGGATGTTGGCGAGGAACGGGAACCGGGTGTCCCCGGCCAGCGCGTCCGTACGCACCCGGAACCTGGGCAGGCCCGTGGCACGCTCGAACTCGCCGATCTCGTCGACGCGCAGCGCGGCGCGGAGCACCGGGGGCAGCGCCCCGTACCGGTGCAGGATCTCCAGGCTGCGGGTGAGCAGCGAGCCGGCCTTGGTGTCCGGGGACAGCCGTTCGTCCTCCTCGAGCACCACGACCGGGAGGCCGTGGTGGGCGAGCCCGAGCGCGGTGACGAGCCCCACGGGACCCGCGCCGGCCACGACGATCGGAGCGGGCCGCTCACCGCCGGCCGACGGGGACCGCTCGCCGGAGGCCGGGACAGGCCGCTCGCCGGCGGTCGGGCGGTCAGCCATTCTTCAGCTCCACCAGGCGCGAGACGTATCTCGTCTCTCCCACGTTCGTCAGCTTGTGCACCGCGCCCGGATCTCTGAAAATCACCGAGCCGCGCGGTTCCGGCGCGTCGATCAGCTGCCCGTCGGCGGTCTCGATGACGTTGAGGGCCCCCTCGACCGCGATGACGAGGTACGGGTGGTCGTGCCGGTGCAGGGGCTGGGTCTGGCCCGGTTCCAGCTCGATCTGCCATACCCTGACCAGCTCGTTCTCGAAGACGACGTGCTGGCCCACCGGGCCCAGCCCGGTCTCGCCCGCTTCTGGATCACTCATCGGATACCTCCGTGTCGACTCGGATGATGTGGCGGGTGCCTGCCGGGAGAGCCGGGTTCAGGCGGTGGTCTCGCGCGCCCACGGCAACAGGAGGTGCTCGATCGCGACCAGGACGTAGAACAGCGCGATGCTCATCGCGCCGAGCAGGACCATCGCGGCGAACGCGAGCGCGGTGTCCGCGCTCGCGCCGGACTGGACGATGACGTAGCCGAGCCCCGCCTGGGCGCCGACGAACTCACCGATCACCGCGCCGATGACGGCCAGCGAGATCGCGACCTTCAGCCCGACGAAGATCTGCGGCAGGGCGTGCGGGAAGCGCACCTGGAGGAACAGGCGCCACCAGCTCGCCCGGAGCGACCTGCTCAGCTCGACGAACTCCGCCGGGGTGGACCTCAGGCCGGTGGCCGTGGAGATCACGATGGGGAAGAAGCAGACGAGGAAGACCATCACCACCTTGGGGAGCTGGCCGAACCCCATCCACACGACCAGGATCGGCGCGACGGCCACCTTGGGCACCGCGTTCACGGCGATCAGCAGCGGGTAGACGCTCTCCTCGACGATCCGGAACGTGGCGATCAGGACCGCGATCAGCGCGCCCGCCACCACGGCGAGCGCGTACCCCTGCAGCGTCTCCACCAGCGTCACCCAGGTCTGGTCGATCAGGTAGCCGCCGTGCTCACCGAAGACGGCGAGCACGTCGGGAGGCGCGGGCAGGACGTACGGCGCGATGTCGAAGGCGACCGTGGCCAGCCACCAGGCCGCCACGGTCAGTGCCGCGCCGACCGCGGGAAGCACCCAGACCCTCATCCGGCGGTTCTCCCCGTCGGTTCCCCGGACGAGCCCGGAGCCGGCTCACCGGCCCGTTCACCGCTCTGTTCGCCGGTCCGCTCGCCGTCTTGTTCGCCGGCCCGCGCACCGGTCCGCATGTCGGTCCGCTCGCCGTCTTGTTCGCCGGTTTGCTCGCCGAGCGGTTCGGCGAGCAGCGAGCGCAGCTCCGCGCCGTACCCGGCCAGCCGCTCCGCGTGGGCGTCGCGGCCGAGGGAGCGCGGCCGGGGCACGTCGATCTCCACGATCTCCCGGACCCGGCCGGGCCGCGGGCTGAGCACCACGACCCGGTCCGCGAGCAGTACCGCCTCCTCGATGGAGTGGGTGACGAGGACGACCGTGGCGGCGCTCTCCGCCCGGATCCGCTGGAGCTCGGCGGAGAGCTCCTCGCGGGTGAGCGCGTCCAGCGCGGAGAACGGCTCGTCCATGAGCATCACCTTCGGCTCGCAGATCAGCGACCGGCACAGGGCCACCCGCTGCTGCATGCCACCCGACAGCTCGTGCGGGAGCCGCTTCTCGAACCCCTCCAGCCCGGCCACGCGCAGCAGCTCGCGCGCGCGGCCGAGATGGGCGGCCTTCGACCTGCCGAGGAACTCCACGGGCAGCAGCACGTTGCCGAGGACCGTCCGCCACGGGAGCAGGGCGGGCCGCTGGAACATGAGGCTGACATCGGGACGGGGCCCGGTCACCGGCTCTCCCGCGACCCGCACCTCCCCGCCGGTCGCCGGGATGAGACCGGCGATCAGCCGCAGGAGCGTCGACTTCCCGCAGCCCGAGCGCCCGATCACCGCCACGAACTCGTGCTCGCGCACCCGCAGGCCGATTCCCTCCAGCGCGGTCACCGGTCCGGCCCTGCCGGGGAACACGCAGGACAGATCCGATATTTCGATCATGTCAGGATCCGGGGGCCAGACCGAAGGTGACGATGTCGGAGGGCTTGAAACCGGACTGGATCACCTTCGCGTCTTCGAGGATGGTGATGACGGCGGCCACACGGCTCTCGTCCAGCGCACCCACGGGTACCCCGGCCTCCGACGGCCGTACGAAGGCGGCCATCTCCTTCAGTTCCGCGGCCGCGGTGACCGGGTTCTGGGTCGGGTGATACTTGTTCAGGATTTTTCCTGACTCGTCGGGGTTGTCGACGGCATACTCCAGCCCCTTGAGCAGGGCGTCCCGGAACCTCGTCACCACCTCGGGCTTCTCGGCCGCCATCTTCGCGGTGGTCGTGAGGATGTTGCCGTACATCTCCTTGACGTGGTCGCTGTACGGCAGGACCACGGCCTTGCGTCCCTGGGCCGCCTGCTCGATGGTCGGCCTGCCCACCACGAACTGGCCGATGGCGTCGACCTTGCCCGAGGACAGCAGCTGCGGGAGCGACGGCGGCGGCGCGGGGACGAAGGTGACCTTGGCCGGGTCGATCCCGGCGGCCTTGGCGTACGCGGGGAAGACGAGCTTCACGGCCGAGCCGGGCGGGTCGGCGATCTTCTTGCCCTCCAGGTCCTTGGGCGCGGCGATGCCCGAGCCCTCGAGGGCGATGACGGCGGTGAGCGACCGCTGCTGGATCGCCGCCACGCCGGTGACCGGCAGCTTCTGCCCCGCCAGAGTGACGATGGAGCCGGTCAGGTCGGTGATCCCGAAGTCGGCCTGGCCGCTCGCGATCAGTTTGAGGGAGTCGGCCGTGCCGCTGCCGGGTCTGATGGTGACATCGAACCCGGCGTCCCTGAAATATCCCTTCTCCAGGGCGACATAGGCGTAGGCGTCGCGCCCGAAGACGTTGAACGAGGTCAGATAGGTGATCTTCGTGGCCGCCGCGGGCGCGGACGGCGCGCCGGAGCCCGTCGCGGAGGTGCTGCCGGTGTCGGCGTTCGCACACGCGCTCGCAACCAGGAGGCATAAGGCTGCCAGCGAGCCGCGGACGATCGTCGGGATGTTCACAGGTCCCCTTCCGTTACCAGATTTGATCAAAGCGTTTTTGATCAAATCCGGCAACGGTCCGGGATGACTTTCTGTCAAATTTTCAGCGGAAACCGCGTCCCTCAGGCGACCTCGACCATCCGCTCGGCGTCGTCCATGGGGCGCAGCTCGTCGGCGTAGCTCACCGAGACGCGGCGCATCACGCCGCTGTCGCTGATGGAGTACTGGCCCAGGCGCCACAGCGGCGGCGAGTAGGCGTGGATCGAGACGCTGCCGTGCACCGCGCCGGTCAGCCGGTGGATGTGGTCGGGGCCGAAGGAGAAGGACTCGCCCTCCGAGATCACGGTCTCCAGGTGCTCGCCGCCGATGCGGGGGTTGCACTCCAGGAGCGTCCCGGCCACGACGCGGACCGCCCCGGAGGAGGTGTCGTGGTCGTGCCAGCCGGTGTCGTCCTCGGGACGCCAGCACAGCAGCCAGACGTCCACGTGGGAGTCGCGGTAGAGGGAGGCGAAGTGGCGCCCGCCCTCCTCGGGGAACTCCACCTGGTCCTGCCAGGTGGACGGGTCGGCGGCCAGATCGTTGACCAGGTCGAGGAGCTCGCGCCGGTCGAGGGCGCGGGCGGGCAGGGCCTCGTAGCTCATGTAGCTCATGAGGTCTCACCGCCGGACGGCCCGAAGCCCGCGGTGGTGACCCGCCCGGCGAGCCGGCCGGACTCGTCCGGTCCTGCGTGACCGGCGAGGCCGGCGGGCCCGGCGGCTCGGGTGCGCCGCTCGCTCACGGCTCTCTTCGCCGGGAGCGCACAGCTCTCGCGGCCCTGGTACTGGTTCACTTGCGCGACTCCTTTCCGTTCAGCAGGCGGTTCGGGTTGGTGACCGCGATGGCGTGCCAGGCGGCGTCGCCGAGCGCGGGGTCGGGTGCGGTGGCGTAGGGCCGGTCGGAGCCGCTGACCACGATGTCGACGCCGAGCTCGCGGACGATGGCGTCGATGGCGCGCGGGCCGTAGGAGGAGGTCTCCAGGAACAGGCCGGGATCGACCTGTCCCCGGCCCTCGCCGCCCCGGTTGGCCAGGCGCTCGGAGTGGAGCGGGGCCAGCCCGGCGAGCAGCGAGAAGCAGACCCGAAGGCGCGGGTGGCGGGCCCGGCCGAAGGCGGCGAAGGCGTACCACGCGGCGTGCATCTGCTGCACGTACGGCACGACGGCGGGCCACCAGCCGGGCCCCTCCGGCTCGGTGGCGGGGCCGGGGTGCACGAAGAGCGGCAGGTCGCGCTCGGTGAGCACGTCGAGCAGCGGGGCGACCCCGGCCAGGCCGACGGCGTCGCGCACGGCGGTCGCGGGCAGCTGGAGCCCGGCGAACCCCGGCCCCACGCCCCGCGCGCCGCCGTCGTCCTTCGCGTCCTTCGCGTCCTTCGCGTCGTTCTGTACGCCGTCTCGCGCGTCGAGGGTCTTGGCGAGCCTGGCGGGATCGATCTCGCTGAGGCAGGTCGCCGCCCAGGCGCCGAAGGGCGCGGGCAGCGCGAGGGCGTCCTCGTGGTAGGCGTCGATGATCGGCCAGGCGTCGTCGGGGGGCAGCGACTCGATGCCGAGCGGGCTGGACAGTGACACGAGAGCCAGGTCGAGCCCCGAGTTCAGCGCGAGGCGACCGGTGAGGTCGTGGTCGGCGGGGTCGACCTCGTAGGCGGGTTCGCCGTCCAGGTGGAGGGTCCAGCCGTCGAGCCGGGGCGCGGTCGTGCGACGTCTGAGCGCGTCCACGAACGCGGGCGTCCACAGATGCTGGTGAACGTCGACGGTCACGACGGGTCCCCTCCTTTCGCACCTTCGGGGTATTACCTACCTAGAATAGGGGTAAACGCCTTCACCTCGCCACATCCAACAGTGACACGGTTCAGTGAACCGTTTCAGTGAACCGCTTCACCTGGCTTCGTGTCAATACCTCCCGATGTCCCGCGACGCCGCCGATCGCGCGGGGAACGCGCCTTCGAAGGCCTCGGGGAATAGGCTGGTCGGATGCCCCAGCCCCGGAAACGAGCGACCATACGTGAGGTGGCGAAGGCCACCGGTCTGTCGCCCGCCGCCGTCTCGTACGCCCTGCGCGGCATGCAGGTGTCGGAGGAGACCATCGAGCGGGTGCGGCAGGCCGCGGCCGAGCTCGGCTACGAGGCCGACCCCATCGCCCGCGCCCTGGCCAGCGGCCGGACCGGGATGATCGGCCTGCTCTGCGGCTCCCTGGAGGACCTCTGGCAGCAGGCGCTGGCCGTCGGCATCGGCCGGGCGCTCAAGGACAACGACCGCTACGCCCTGATCCTGGACGCCGCGGGAGATCCGGCCAGGGAGAACACGCTCGCCAGGCAGCTCCGTGACCAGCGGGTGGACGCGCTGATCGTGCAACCGGTCGACCCCGCGGCGCCGCTCTGGGCCGACCTGTGCGAGGGACTGCCGGTGGTGTCGATCGGCGACGCCCTCGCCGGGGCGCGTACGGCGGGTGAGGTCGTCTTCGACAATCGTGCCGGGGTGACCCTCGCCCTGGAGCATCTGCGCCGGCGGGGCCACCGGCGCCTGGCCGTCCTCACCTCGACGCGGGCCAGCACCCCCGACCGGCCCGCCGACGTGCACGTCCTGGCCGAGGCCGGGCGGCTGGGCCTGGACATCGAGATGGTCACCGCCTCGCAGTCGCTGGGCACCGCCACCCAGGTCGCGGGCGAGATGCTCGACGCCGGCCACCGGGCGTTCTTCTGTTTCGCCGACTCGATCGCCTACGGCGTCTACGCGGCCTCGACCGAGCGGAAGCTGGGCATCCCGTTCGAGGTGTCCGTGATGGGCTACGACGACCACCCCATGTCGGGCCTGCTCACCCCCGGCCTGACCACGGTCGACTGGGACATCGACGGCATCGTCCGGGCCGCCGTCCGCATCGTGGTGGCGGCCGCCGACGGCAACACGCGTCGCCGCCGCATCGTCCAGGCACCCCAGCTCCGCGAGCGCGGCTCGGTCGGCTGACTCGCAGGTCTCAGGGAACGAGGCCGGGCAGGAGCCCGCGTGCCGCGTCGAGGTCGGCGTCCAGGGGACGGTCCTCCATCGCGGGATCGAGCGGCAGGTCGCAGGGCAGGCCGCGCCGCCGCAGGGCCCGTACGGAGGCCACCAGCTCGCACGCCAGGACGATCTCCAGCGGCTCGGCGGCGGCGAGCGCGGAGCGGGCCGCCTGCGGGGTGAAGCTCGCGTGGTCCTCGGTGCCCAGGGAGAGCACGGCGCCGCCCAGGGTGACCGGCGCGGCCAGGTGGCGCAGCTCGGCCAGCGCGGAGTGCGCGACGTATTCGAGGATCATGACCCCGGACAGCCCTGGACGTTCGGCCAGGAAGGGGAGCAGGCCTGTATGGGCCGGATCGTTCAGGGTGGCGAGCCTGGCGGCGCTCAGCGTCGCGGTCTGCACGAGCGCGGCCCGCAGGGCGTCGAGGGCGAGCGCGACCCGTGCCGAGTGGAAGTTGCCGTTGTGCCAGGCCCGGCCGTCGGCGATCAGCGGGTTCTCCGGAGCCGCGTTCATCTCCTCGACGATCGTCCGCTCCGCCCGGCCCAGAGCGTCGAGGACGGCTCCGTGGACCTGCGGGAAGGCGCGGTAGCCGTACGGGTCCTGGACGCGGCGCGGGCTGGTGGAGCCGACCAGCGCCCGCAGCGCGGTCGCGACCTCGGTCTGCTCGGGGCCGCGTTGCACGACGGGGGAGAGCGGTTCGAGCGAGGCCTCGATCGCCCGGAAGGAGCGGGCCGCGACCGCCGTGGCGGCGGACAGCAGGACGCCCAGGCGGTGACAGGCCAGCGCGGCGTCCGCCAGGGTCGCCGCGCCCGAGCTGATGAACGGCAGCGCGTCACCGGAGGCGAGCGCGAACCTGGGCACCGGATCTCCCGCCCGCGTCCCGGGCGGGCCGCCCTCCACGTTCTTCCCCCCTCCGTTCCCGGCTTCGGTCCCGGTGTCTTCGCCCCGCGCCCCGGTCCGTACGTCCTCGGAGGGCGAGGTCCAGGGAAGCTCGCCCAGGAGGCAGAGCGCGGTCGTGGCCAGGGCGGTCAGGTCGCCGGTACCGATGGCGCCGTAGGTGCGGATCGGCGGGGTGAGGCCGCGGTTGACGGCGGCGGCGAGCACCGGCAGGAGCGCGGGATCGACCCCCGAGCCGCCGGCGAGCAGCTGGTTGAGGCGGACCACGAGGGTGGCGCGGGCGCGGAACGTCTCGATCGCCGGTCCGGCGCCGCCCGCGTGGCTGCGGAGCAGGTCCAGGCCGGTGTCCTCGGCCGCCACGTCCTTGTTGGCGCCCACGCCGGTGGTCCGGCCGTAGACGGGCCCGTTGAGCAGGCCGGCCATCCGCCATGCCGTCTCCGCACGGCCGGTGGAGCCCAGCGCGATCCCGGAGCCGTGGGCCGCCCGGTCGACCTGCTCGCAGGTCAGGTGGACGCCGTCAAGGACGACGGTCATCGGCTCAGTCGCCGACGATCGCGTCGAGGATCAGGTCGAGCAGCCAGCTGACCAGGCCGACGACGATCGCGCCCCAGAACGCGGCCCAGAAGCCGTCGACGTGGAAGGGCAGCGAGAGCTCGCCGGCGATCCAGCTGGTCAGCAGGAGCAGCCCGGCGTTGACCACCAGGGCGAACAGGCCGAGCGTGAGGATGTAGAAGGCGCAGCCGAGCGTCGCGATGATCGGCTTCAGGACCGCGTTGACGATCCCGAAGACGAGAGCGACGGCGATGAGCGTGCCGATCTCCTTGACCGGGGTCTGTGCGGACACCGTGATGCCGTCCACGAACCGGGTCGCCGCCCACAGAGCGGCTGCTACGACCAATATTTTGATGATTACTTTCACGTTTCGGGATCCTCGCATGGATAGCTGGACGGACGGTAGGTTCGCACCCCGGATGTGGATATATACGCATAACAGGTGTTTTCCGGTCGGCCGCGTATCCACCGCTCCCTTCACCCCGGGCGGTGAGGACGCGGCGGCCGCCACGATCGCCGGGACGGTGAGCCGGCCCGGCCGCCACGGAAAGTTTCGCATCCGTGACCGTATGCGGTCATGAAAGTGGCGAGATCATGTCAGGTGCGCCGCTCCCCGCCGTGGAGAAACGCCGCCGGATGGGAAAGTCCCAGGTGAGGAGCACGAATCGCCGAGGGGACCTCATCATGTCCAACGCCCGATCATTCACCGGCCGACCGGAGAAGCCGTCCGCCGGAGTCAGGACAGCGCCCGGAACCGGAACCGAGGCCCATTCCGTCCCCAAGCCCGGCCCGCCCCCCAAACCCGGCCCCCCGCCCAAGCCCGGCCCGCCCAAGCCCGGTCCCCCTCCCCGGCCCGGCCCCGCCCCGGGAACAGGACCCGAGCCGGGAACAGGACCCGAGCCGGGAACAGGACCCGAGCCGGGAACAGGACCCGAGCCGGGAACAGGACCCGAGCCGGGAACAGGACCCGAGCCGGGAACAGGACCCGAGCCGGGAACAGGACCCGAGCCGGGAACGGGGACCACCGGTCGTACGCCGAGCGGGGAGGGACGTACGGTCTCCAGGGAGATCCGGCTCGCGTCGCGGCCCTCGGGGTGGCCGGCTCCGGAGAACTTCGAAACGGCGGAGGTCGAGCCGCCCGCCCCCGCCGAAGGGGAGATCCTCGTCCGCAACCTCTTCATGAGCGTCGACCCGTACATGCGGGGGCGCATGAACGAGGGCAAGTCCTACATCCCGCCCTTCCAGGTCGGCGAGCCCCTCGACGGCGGCGCGCTGGGTGAGGTCGTCGTGTCACGCGCGCCCGGCCTGGCGCCCGGAGACACCGTCACCCACAGATACGGCTGGCGCGAGTACGCCGTCCTCGACGCGAAGGAGGCCCGCAAGGTCGAGGAGATCCCCGGAGTACCGCTCTCCGCCTACCTGGGCGCGCTGGGCATGACCGGCCTCACCGCGTACGTGGGCCTGCTCGACATCGCCCGCTTCGAGGAGGGTGAGGCGGTGTTCGTGTCCGGCGCGGCGGGCGCGGTGGGCAGCATGGCCGGGCAGATCGCCCGGTTGAAGGGCGCCTCGCGCGTGGTGGGCAGCGCCGGGTCACGGGAGAAGGTGACCCACCTGATCAGCGACCTCGGCTTCGACGCCGCCTTCAACTACCGCGACGGCGAGATCCGCGAGCAACTCGCCAGGGCCGCCCCCGGAGGGATCGACGTCTACTTCGACAACGTCGGCGGCGAGCACCTGGAGGCGGCCATCGACGAGCTGAGGACGTACGGCAGGGCCGCGATGTGCGGGTCGATCTCCTCCTACAACGCCACCGAGCCGGTCCCCGGCCCGAGAAACATGGGCCTGACCGTGGGAAAGCGGCTCACCCTGCGCGGATTCATCGTGTTCGACCACCAGGCGCGCCTGCCCGACATGATCGCCGAGGTGGGCGCCTGGCTCCGAGAGGGCAAGATCACCTTCACCGAGACCGTGGTCGACGGCCTGGAGAACGCCCCGCGGGCGTTCATCGACATGCTCCGCGGGGCCAACACCGGAAAGATGCTGGTCCGGCTGGTGCCCTGACGGTGCATACCGTCAATTGCGCATGATGGCCATATTCTCGGGGCAGAAGGGGCGTGAGGGGGTGGGTCTGTTGGAAACGGACGAGCTTGAGTCGCTGTCGGCCCAGGAACTGCATGATCGCGCGGTCCACTACGCCGTGCACCACGGAGATCTCGGCTTCCTGTGGGAGCTGCTCACGTTGATTCCCGCGGCGGAGGCGTCCGCGGGGAACGAGGACCAGACGACCAACGACCTCAGCCGGGTCTCGGCCCTGCTCAGCGACGCGATGGCCTCGGGCCACGGGGAACTGGGCGAGGCACTGCGGCCGTTCTACATCGATTACCTGTCCAAACATCCAGAGGCCTGAGGCCGGCCTCGTTCTCGGCCTCACCCGGGCGTTCCTCCCTTCGCGGGCCTCTGTAGGGTGATCCGCAGATTCAGGGGGAGGAACGCCATGGCACAGGTGAGAGTGGAACGGACCGACGACGGGTTCGTGGCGCGCAACGATCGCGGAGCCGAGGTCGCCATGGGCGGCGGTGACGAGCAGGGGGTGTTCACCCCGGTCGAGCTGCTGCTCGCGGCGCTCGGCGGCTGCAACATCGTCACCGTGGAGCCGCTGACGGCCCAGCGCGGCCATCGGATGACCCGCCTGGCGATGACCGTCCAGGCGGAGAAGGTCGAGTCGTCCAAACTGGGGACGATCACCATCACCTACGACGTGGAGCTGCCCGAGGGGGACGAGAAGGCCGCCGAGGTCCTCCGTGCCGTGGCCCACCGCGTCGAGGAGAAGTACTGCACGGTGAGCCGGGCTCTGAGGGACAACATGGAGATCAACCTCGAACTTCCCTGACGGTCCCCACCGGGCGGCCCGCTGACGGCGCTTCGGTGATACCGGGTCAAGGTTGGGTGTAGGCGCAAAATCAACCTTTGGATGACGCGCCCGTTACATTTGGCTAGGTAGTGTTGTTGCAGGTCGAGGGGTCTGCGAAGCCCGGGGGGAGCGTTGCAGAGACTTTTCACCGGATAAGAACGCGAGGGGGATCGCGTTCCTGAGCGGAGCCGCCGAAGTCTTGGGGGAGACGACGGCAAAGCCCGCGAAGAGGCCGGGGCCGGACAGTTGGGGGACTGTCCGGCCCCGAGCCTGTGGAGGGCCGGACGGCGTCCGGCCGGTCCGGTTTCTCCAGGAAACGGACCGGGGCCTGCCGGGATCAACCGGGGTGCGAGCGCGCTGAAGCTGCTGCTAGAGTTACCTCCGTTGCAAGCGCCGCTAGCTCAGTTGGTTAGAGCAGCTGACTCTTAATCAGCGGGTCCGGGGTTCGAGTCCCTGGCGGCGCACAACAATCCAGACCAGCGCGTTCCCGATCACATCGCGGGACGCGCTGGTCTGTTTTTCACCCCGGTCCGTACCGGTTTTCACCCCGGTCCGTACCGGGCCGATCGGCCGATGACCGGTGTCGAGCGCGCCCCGAGCACCGGTTTCGGCCCGGTCAGTCGATGTGGTGGTCGGATCTCACCCTCCGGGCCTCCGCGCCGTCCTCGGAGACCAGTTCCTGGGGCGGCTCCGCGGTCACCTCGTAATCGCTGCGCAGTGTCCGCAGGCGGCCGATGAGATTCTGCACCGTGTGGATCGGCAGGGCCTCCACGTAGCTGCCGACGTCTCCGCCGATGTAGTCGGGGACCGGCATCTTGGCGATCTCGCGGATCATGCGGATCATGGCGACGTTCTCCCGGCCGAGGATGGCGATCTCGGCTTCGAGCTCGAGCACCACGCGCCTGCGGTCGGCGTTGATCCGGACCCCGTCCATCTCGTCCTCGGCCTGCACGATCATGCGTTCCGCGTCGAGCCTCTCCACACGCAGGTCCAGGGCGGCCTGCCGCTGGAGTTCCTCGTTGAGCACCGGGTCGTCGGCCTCGAACGATTCCAGGTTGGTGGCTATCGCGATGACACCCCTGGCCTCCAGGGCCTTGCGGACCTGAGAGGCGAGCTCAACGCGGGCCTTGGCCCATTTCTGCATGAACTCCCCGACATTGCTCGCCGCCGCCATCCCGCTGAAGTAGGAGACGACGGCGGAGCCCAGCACCTTCTCGACGAAACGCTGCACCGGGAGCGGGTCGTGCACCAGGCCGCCCAGCCCGGAGTGGTCGGTGCCGCCGGAAGCGCTGACCAGCCGAGGCGCCGCCTCCTCCGGGATCTTCAACGTCTGGCTCAGTTTCACCCGTACCCTGTGCCCCTGGATGGTGACCGTGATCTGTTCCAGCTCGGCGTCGTAGTTTCTGGCCTCGGAGTCGCCCTTGACCTTCCATTCCAGGATCAGCTCCCTCGTCGGGATCAGCACCACCCGCACGAACCACGGGTTGAGCGCGCAGCGCATGCCCTCGCCGAGGGTCTCCTCCTGTACGCCGAAGGTTCCTCCCCGCTCGAGGAACACCCACGGACGCCGGAAGCCGTGGTGGCCCATCACGCGCGGCCCCACCGTGTCCTCTCCCCGCCGGGCGGGTGCGGCGCCTTCGAGGGTCACGACCACGCCCGTGTAGCCGACGGGGATGGCGATCTCGTGGAGGTGCGCGGGGGTCAGGCCGTCCCGGGAACTCTCGTGGTTGTCCACGGTGATCACCTGGAACAGCGCGGGATTGATGTCGTAGTAGGTGCCGCCGGGCAGGATGGCGAGCTGCCTGCCCTGCTCTCCGTGCCCGTCCAGGAACGCCTGGCCGTCCTGGAAGTTGTCGCAGTCGACGTGCCGCCCGAACGACTGGTCCGGCGGGCGGACCCGGCCCGCGTTCGCGATCACCAACCCCACCGTGCCCGGCGGTACGTAGGTGCACGGCGCCAGGGTGACCGTGAACAGGTCGGTGTTGATGTAGTAGGACTGACCCCCGGTCAGCACGTCCACCTGAGGGCCCTGCTCGCCGTCGCCGCACAGGAACGCCTGACCGTCCTGGAAGTCGTCGCAGTCGACCCGGCGGCCCAGCCGCCGCTCCCGCGGTCGTTTCGCGCCCGCATGCGCCTCGACCAGGCCGATCATCCCCGCGGGGACGTGCGTCCAGGGCACGGACTCCACCGTGTAGACCCACGGCAGCAGCCAGCTCGGTGAGTCGGGAGGCAGCGTGCGGGCCTGCGGGCCGCGCATGTCGTACGGCGTGATCTTGGGGTGTTTCCGGTCCCGGCGCCCGATCCTGCGGCGCACGAGGCCGACGTGGTCGGGTTCCACCACCACGCGGCCCGCCCACCAGATGTAAGCGCCGATCACCGATAACACCAGGAGAACGAGGAGTATCGCCATCACCGTGTGCCCTCCCAGGCGCGAGACCTCAGGTGGACCGCCAGCACGGTCTCGGCCCACTGGTCGTACCAGTCCACGTATCGTTCGTTCTGCGGGTTGCGCAGGGTCGGGAAGAAGCCGATCCGCCCGCCGCCCCGCTCCGCGAAGCCGCGGTAGTCGCCCGGTGCGGCGCCGTCCTCGGGGTCGCACCAGCCGCACTCGGTCGCCAGCTCCAGGAACTCCGAGTAGGTCCCGCGGCGCACCCGCGCCAGGCTCGACTGCACCGCGAACCCCTGCCGCCCGTGGCAGCGTTCCGCCCACACCGCGTCGACCCCCGCCAGCAGTTCCGACGACAGCCCGCCGCCGTCCTTCTCACGCATCCAGCCCTCGGCCGAGCGGCCCGCCGCCTCCAGCAGGAGGTCGGTGGTGAGCAGGTCCGCGTACCCGAGCTCACCCTCGGCGAGGTAGGCGTCGAGTCGGTGGAGCGAGACCGCGCCGGGGACCCGTACGGCCCGCGCGGTGGGCCGGGCCGGCGGGGTGGGAAACACCTCCACCGGGTTCAGGGGGCTGCCCGCCGCGTCGGCCTCGTGCAGCCTGGCCAGCATGGCCAGCTCTTCCCCGCCGAG
The DNA here is from genome assembly GCF_052983175.1 of Streptosporangium sp. G12. Taxonomy (NCBI): domain Bacteria; kingdom Bacillati; phylum Actinomycetota; class Actinomycetes; order Streptosporangiales; family Streptosporangiaceae; genus Streptosporangium; species Streptosporangium sp. G12. The sequence continues at coordinate 353,564 of NZ_JBRIQO010000002.1, forward strand.
GAGCCGGCCGTCGCGGGCGTCGACGTACCACGTGGCGGCCAGGTGGTAGTTGCGGCCGCCCAGCAGAAGGATCGGAAAGAACGTCCGCCCGTACGCCCGGGCCTCCAGGATCATGCGGGTGATGTCGTCGGACTCCTGGGACTGCGGGGACATCAGCACGATCACCGCGATGGCGTGCCGCAGCTGCCGCCGGATCACCCAGAACTCCTCGTCGCCCGGCCGGAGATCGCTCAGTGACCAGACCGGGAGCCCCGCCGCATGGAGCTGGGCCGCGAGCCGCCGCCCGTACTCCGCGTCGGCCGCCACGTAGCAGATCACGATCCGGTGCCGGTCGGGTTCGGTGACGGGCCGTGGACGCGACGGGAGCCCCGCCCACAGGTTCTCCCACGGCACGGGGCCGCCGACCTCCGGTTCCAGTCCCAGGACGGCGGCGGCGAGCTCGGCGACCTTTTCCTCGTAGCGGCGCCCGCTCACGTCGCGGAAGTCCCGCCAGACCCGGTTCTCGGTGGACGGCGCGAGGGGCAGCTCGCCGATCAGGACCGGGATGAAGCGCAGGCCGCGCGTGGCCGACGCCCGCGCCAGCGCCGCGTACTCCTCGAGCGCCCTGGGCGAGGCGGCGGACGCGGGACTGACGATCGCGATCCCGTTGCGCGACTCGCGAATGGCCGCGTCGACCTTGTGCACGACCACGTCTCCGGGAAGGAGGCTCCACTCGTCGAAGAAGATCTTCACCCCGTGGCGGGCGAGCCGTTCGGCCAGCTTTCCGGCCCATTCGGCGTCCTCGCGGGCGTAGGAGATGAAAACGTCGATCAATTGACGACCCTCCTCTGCGAGGAAATCTGCGACCACGGACCGCCTTACGAAGATTACTGGTGAAAGGTAGCGGTCGGATACTGTTTTCCAGGAGGTAAGCCATCGATCCAGGTAGTGGGGCTTTGCCACCTTTCCGGTTATCGTGAAAATTTTCGCTTTCGTCGCATTTGACCATATAAGCGGCTTATTTCGGCCCGGGAAGGATGATCCTCTGGGCCTCTGGACTCCTTGCCCTCTGCCAGGCGAGGAGCATGATCTGGGCACCGCCCGCGTCCGGGGCGTCCCGCGTGCCGGAGCAGGCCGGAATCATCACCCCGGCCGATGAATTGTTCGGTCGGAAACGGGCTGACGCCACGCTATTGGTGATTCTCGTGAAATTCGCCGAGTGAGATCCCCTCGCATGTTCGATGCCGGGGAAGGGTCGCCGGCCTTCGGAAGACCCGGAGGTAGATCTGGTCGAATGAGCCCAAAAGGGCGCGTACCGGATCAGCCGGACCAGCCGGCCGGGTTCGAGAACGACTCGCGGGAGATGCCCGACCCGGTCTTCGGAAAGGCTCCGTGGCGCTCGCGGTGCAGGTGGGCGAAGAAGTAACACATCTCCTCGCACTCGGCGTCCAGCACCGCCTTCTTCGGGTCTTCTGCCACCGCGGTGTAGAAGTCGTGGCCCAGCGCGACGATGAAGCCGCGTGCGTAGAGGAAACCGTCATCGGAACCGTCGGTGACCGCGTGGATGTCCGCGCGGTCGATGTCGTGGAGCCTCCTCTCGACCACCCGATCAAGATCTGCCAACTCGTCCGCAGGCAACCCCTCGCTGACGGCGGCGAGGTTACCCAGAAACCTCTCCAGAGCGGCTTCGACCACGGCGAGCGGTGGCTTGCCGTGGAGGTCCTCGCCGGGTACGGGCGTCCTATGCGCCAGCGCACGTCGTGCCTGATCGACCTCCACCCCCAACGGCGCCCAGGCCGCCTCCACCAGGTCCCAGAAACGTTTCTCGTCCCCCACGGGGAGCCGCTGACCGTTCACGTCCGTCGCCACCTCTCATGACCGACCCGGTGATCTGTGCCGCTCACACAACCAGACGACACCGACAATCGGCTCAGCCTGGGCGATGGCGAGCCTGAGCCGGTATCGCTCTCACGGACGCGTGGCGATGGTCGGATCGGCCGGCCACCTGTACCGCGGTCATGCCGTGAGCCGTCGAGGAGCCCGGTCACGGGCGCGACCGGGCTCCTGTTCCAGATCAGCGGATGGTCCGGATCATTGGATCCTCACCGGGCGGTAGGCGCGGAACTGGGTGCCGGTGGTGAGGCCGTGTTTGACGACGCGGTGGTCGGTGCCGTAGCCGGAGCGCTGCTGGTAGGCCCAGTAGGAGGTGCGTCCGGCGTCGGCCCACCGGTCGAAGATGACGACCTGTCGTGCGGTGTTGCCGCCGATGGGGTCGATGACGAGGTCGCCCTGGAGCAGGTCGGTCATCTTGATGGGGCGGGTGTGGGCGCTGGTGGCCAGGGCGGTGGTGATCGGTCCGGGTTTGGCCAGGCCGAGGGTCATGGAGACGTAGCCGGAGCCGTCGGTCCGGTAGCCGCCGTGCTTCTTGGTCTGGCTGTAGGGGACGCGTTGCGCGGTGGCGGGCTTCCAGGTCTTGGCCCGGGCGATCACCTGGGCGCGGGGCACGCCGGGTTCGGACCACAGCGACGAGACGATCAGCTGTCCGTCCGCCGCCTGGGGCTGGTACCGCTCCGGATACTTCGACACCTGCACGCGCTGGCAGACGTCACCCACCACCGCCGTCCGCCAGGACCCGTCGGGATACTTGCGGAGCATCTTGTCGAGGAACGCGCCGGTCGCCCAGGGCACGTCCAGCCGCTGGGCGGCGCTGCCCCAGGTGGCCCGCTGCTGGAACACGCCCAGGCTGTCGTGGTCCACCTCCCGGTTGATGTTCCGCACGCCCGTCTCGACGATGGCCGTGGTGATCGCGATCACCGCCGCCTCCCGGGGGAGCCCGCGGGCGCGGACCGCCGCGACCACCGCCCGGGCGCAGGAGACGCGGTAGCCGTCCAGGTGACCGCGCATCTTCATCGCGAGCCGGCCGTTGAGCGTGGCGGCCAGTTCCGTGTCGCCCGCCGTCACCCCGCCGCTGTCGCAGGGCGCGGTCGGCAGGGGGGCGGCCGCTGCCGCGGGTGCGCCGAGGACGCTCACTCCCATGGCCATCGCGAGGAGGAGCGCTCCCGCGATCCCTGCGGATCCGTCCAGACGTGCCGATCCGTCCAGACCTGCTGATTCGTTCAGACCTGCCGGTCCACCCGGGCCTGCCGATGTGCCCGGATGGGCCGGACCGGCCGGTCCGGCACAGGGCCGTGACCGGTGCACTAGCGAATCCTCACCGGGCGGTAGGCGCGGAACTGGGTGCCGGTGGTGAGGCCGTGTTTGACGACGCGGTGGTCGGTGCCGTAGCCGGAGCGCTGCTGGTAGGCCCAGTAGGAGGTGCGTCCGGCGTCGGCCCACCGGTCGAAGATGACGACCTGTCGTGCGGTGTTGCCGCCGATGGGGTCGATGACGAGGTCGCCCTGGAGCAGGTCGGTCATCTTGATGGGGCGGGTGTGGGCGCTGGTGGCCAGGGCGGTGGTGATCGGTCCGGGTTTGGCCAGGCCGAGGGTCATGGAGACGTAGCCGGAGCCGTCGGTCCGGTAGCCGCCGTGCTTCTTGGTCTGGCTGTAGGGGACGCGTTGCGCGGTGGCGGGCTTCCAGGTCTTGGCCCGGGCGATCACCTGGGCGCGGGTGACCGTGGTGGGCGCCGGTGGCGCGTCCTCGCGGATGTTCAGCGCCCGGTACGCCTTGTACTCGCTCTTCGCCGCCAGCCCGTAGTTGCGCGTCCGGTAGTCCGTCCCGTAACCGCCGCGCTGCTCGTAGGCCCAGTACGAGGTGCGTCCGGAGTTGGCCCACCGGTCGAAGATGACGACGTGCCGGGTGGTGTTGCTGCCGATGGCGTCGATGACCAGATCGCCCCTGAGCAGCTGGGACATCTTGATGGGACGGGTGTAGGCGCTCTTGGCCAGCCCGACGGTGATCTGTCCGGGCTTGCCGAGGCCGAGTGCCATGGAGGCGTAGCCGGAGCAGTCGGTCCGGTAGCCGCCGTGCTTCTTGGTCTGGCTGTAGGGGACGCGCTGCGCGGTGCCGGGCTTCCAGGCCTTGGCCCGGGCGATCATCTGCGAGCGGGTGACCGGGGCCGCGGCGGCCAGCGTCTGCGCCTCCTCCTCATCCGGCTCCGCGGACGTCTCGGTCTCGTCCTCCGGCGCGGCCGGCGGCGGCGTCGTCGTGGGAGTGGGAGTAGGGGTGGGGGTGGGTGCCGGCGTCGTGGTCGCCTTCGCCAGCGGGTCGGTGAGAGTGCTCGCCGCCTGCGCGGACGCCGCCGGAGCCAGGCCGCCTCCGCAGGCGAGCACCGTGATGAGCGCCAGGTTTCCCGCCGTGATCCAGGAGCTTCGGTTCGAGGGCATGTGCTCTCCTTGTCCCTGCCATTGATCGTTCGGTTGGCGGGACACACGCTGGCAGGAAATTCCTGAAACACATCGTGAAATTGGGGAAGTTGGGACAATAGTTCCCAGTGTGACGATATGACCTGCGATGACTCAGGCCGCTGGGACAAGGTTGGGACGAATCACCGTGGTGAATGGGATCGAGAACACGAGCCGGAGCCGGCGACAGCGCCCGCTGCCCGACGATCTGCCCGAGCCGACCCGCGTTCTCCTGCGGGAGCTGAGGGCTCTCAAGGAACGGGCGGGGCTCGATCTGCGGGCGCTGGAGCAGGCCACCCACGCGAGCCGATCGTCCTGGGGGCGGTGGCTCGCCGGGGACACGTGGATTCCCCTCGACGCCGTGGAAGGGCTCGCCCGGCTGTGCCGGGAGGACGAGAGCCGGTTCCGTGAACTGTGGGAGGCGGCCGAACAGGCACGGCGGATGGCGGGCGTCCCGGAGGCGGGCGAGCGGATCCGGGAGGCGACCGCGAAGGTCTCAGAAGACGAGGGAAACATCGAGGTCTCCGAAGGAGAGCGGAACGCCGAGCTCTCCGGAGGAGGGGACGCGGAACCCCCGCCAGGGGAGGGGGCCGAGGACGGGGAGGAGGGAGAGCCCGGCACGCCCGCGCCGCGCCGGTGGGCGAGCCGCCCGCGGCGGCGATTCCTGATCGGGACCGCGCTGGGCCTGTCCGTCGGCGTGGCCGCCGGTGTGGTGCTCGGCGGATCGGCTCTCGAAAGCCGGGCGGGCGATGGCGCAGGGCCGGCGAGGCCGGTCTCCGGCGGTGTCGCGGGCGGTGTCACCGGAGCGGCGAAACCGGCCGTCGACCGGGCCGGGATGATCGGCCGTGCCAGGAGCTGGCATCCGGCCACCGCGCGGCGCGTGCCCTACAGCCAGTTCAAGACGTACGGCGGCTACCGGACCGACGGCTCCGGCTACGTTTCCATGACGCTCGGGCTCCCGAAGCCGGGCCCCAACACGATCAGCCTGGCCTCATCGAACTTCAGCCGGCGTATCAAGATGACCGAGCTGCTCCAGGGGGATCTCGTCATCGACCCGGTGGGCGGCAACACCGCCCGCGCGGTCGTCATCTTCGACCGGTGGGCCGACGCCGAACGCACCTCCTACTGGGCCTACCAGCAGCGCTCCGGCTACGGCACCGACCACCGCGTCGTCGAACACGGGCTGAAGCCGGGCGACCAGTTCCGGGCCCACCGGCCGGTCAACCTCGGGAACGACGTTCCCGCCCTTGAGGCCTCCGCGCCGGACTGACCCGGTCGGCGCGTCGTCCCCGGCCCGGAGCGCGCCGCTTCGCCGGGCCCTTCCTCGTCGTGATCCGAAGTCGTGATCCGAAGTCGTGATCCGAAGTCGTGATCCGAAGTCACGGTCCGGGTTCTGCTCCGGGGTCCTGCTGCGAGCCCGTGGTCCGGAGCGGAGCGAACAGGCGTGTCGGCCACCGGCGATTTCACGATCATGAAGAGAGCGCTCCCTGGCAAAGGATGATTGCGTTCACGTTTCCTGTCAACGGCAGGTCCCGCCCGGTCCGCCGGCGGACGGCGCGAAACCGGGAAAACGTTTCCTCGAAGAGATTCCGATTCGACCAGGTCAGCGGCGCCTGGCACGGTACAACATGCCATCAGGGAACGTTCCCTGAAATGTGCCGGTGTTCGTCCGCGGTGTGCGAGCTGTTTCCTTCAGGTTAAACAGCCCCTTGACAACGATTGTCGAGCAAGAGCAATCTCGGGTTGGGAGAGCGCTCCCTCAGCTTTTTTCTCGGTGTCCCCGCCAGGGATTCCGAACCACCGTCCCGAGACCCTGACCACCGGTTTCACCCCCCACAGAGACCTGGAGTCTCGCCCATGGCCTCGCTCCGCCGATGGTTACCACCCCTGACCGCTCTCCTCACCCTCACAGCCCTCCTGCACCCGCTCCCGGCCACCGCCGCGGCCCCGGCGGCCACCTCGGCTTCGGCCGTGGCGAGCGCGGCCGCCCCGCCCGTCGACCCCACCAAGTTCCAGCAGGTCACGCTGGCCAAGGGGGTCGCCGAGGTGGGAGAGCCCATGACGATGGCGGTGCTGCCCGACCGCTCCGTCCTGCACACCGCCCGTGACGGCACGGTCCGGATCACCGACGCCGCCGGGAACACCAAGGTGTCGGGCAAGCTCTCCGTCTACTTCAACGACGAGGAGGGCATGCAGGGCATCGGCGTCGACCCCGGCTTCGCCACGAACCGGTTCGTCTACCTCTACTACGCGCCGCCGCTGTCGACGCCGCCGAACGGCTCCCCGCCCGACGGCACCCCGGCGGAGTTCGCGCGTTTCGACGGCGTCAACCGGCTCTCGCGCTTCAGGCTGAACACCGACGGCACCCTCGACCTCGCGAGCGAGAAGAGCGTCCTGGAGGTGAGGGCGAGCCGCGGCGCCTGCTGCCACGTCGGCGGCGACATCGACTTCGACGCCGCGGGCAACCTCTACCTGACCACCGGTGACGACAGCGAGCCCGGGTTCAACGACGGTTACGCCCCCCTGGACGACAGGCCGAACCGCAACCCCGCGCTCGACGCGCAGCGCGGCGCGGCCAACACCAACGACCTGCGCGGCAAGGTGCTCCGGATCAAGGTCAACGCCGACGGGTCGTACTCGATCCCGGCCGGCAACATGTTCGCCCCGGGGACCGCGAACACCCGCCCGGAGATCTACGCGATGGGCTTCCGCAACCCGTTCCGGATGAGCGTCGACAAGGCGACCGGCGTCGTCTACCTCGGCGACTACGGCCCCGACGCCGGCACCGCCGGTCCCCGCGGGCCCGGCGGCCAGGTCGAGTTCAACCGGATCACCGGGCCCGGCTTCTTCGGCTGGCCGTACTGCACCGGCAACAACACCCCGGCCGAGACCTACGCCCGCTACGACTACGACACCTCGACGATCGGCGCGAAGTACGACTGCGCGGGCGGTCCCGAGAACACCTCGCGCAAGAACACCGGCCTGGTCAAGCTGCCCGCGGCCAAGCCCGCCTGGATCACCTACGACGGCTGCACCCTGGTTCCGGAGTTCGGCTGCGGCGCCGAGTCGCCGATGGGCGGCGTCGTCTACCGCTACTCCGCCGCGCTGAACTCGCCGGTCAAGTTCCCGCAGTCGCTCGACGGGCACTTCCTCGCCGGTGAGCTCCAGCGTCAGTGGATCAAGGACATCGAGGTCAACGCGAACGGCACCCGGGGCACCATCCAGCCCTTCCCCTGGTCGGGCAAGCTGGTGATGGACATGGCGTTCGGCCCCGACGGCGCCCTCTACGTGCTCGACTACGGCACCGGCTGGTTCAACGGCAACCAGGACTCGGCGCTGTACCGCATCGAGCACATCGGCGCCGGTGGGCGGGCGCCCATCGCCAGGGCGACCTCCGACAAGGTCTCCGGGAAGGCGCCGCTGACCGTGGCGTTCTCCTCGGCGGGCAGTTCCGACCCGGACGGCGACGCGCTCACCTACTCCTGGGCGTTCGGCGACGGCGGCACCTCCACCGCGGCCAACCCCACCCACACCTACACCACCGACGGCAGGCGGATCGTCACGCTGACCGTGCGGGACGGCACCGGCAACACCGCGACGGCCAACGTCGAGATCAACGTCGGCAACACCGCGCCCGTCGTGAGGATCGACCTCCCGCTCAACGGGCAGGTGTTCGGCTTCAGCGACGCCGTGCCGTACCGGATCACGGTGACCGACGCGGAGGACACGACGATCGACTGCGCGAAGGTGAAGATGACCTACATCCTCGGTCACGACACCCACGGGCACCCGATGGCCACCGCCAACGGCTGCTCGGGCACGATCCAGACGCCCGGCAACGGCGAGCACGACGGGGCCGCCAACCTGTTCGGGGTCTGGGACGCCGAGTACACCGACGCGGGCGGGCTCACCACCCACACCCAGCACGTCACCCAGCCGAGGAACCGGCAGGCCGAGCACTACACCACCTCCCAGGGGGTGGTCCAGTACGACAAGCCGACCGCGCACGGGGCGAAGACCGTGGGCAGCATCGAGAACGGCGACTGGATCTCCTTCGACCCCTACGTCCTGAGCGGCGCCACCAGGCTCACCGCCCGGGTCTCCTCCGGCGGGGTCGGCGGGACGATCCAGGCCAGGGCGGGGTCGGCGACCGGGACCCTGCTGGGCACCGCCACCGTGGCACCGACCGGCGGGTGGGAGACGTTCGTCGACGTCTCCGCCACCCTGACGAACGCCCCGGCGGGAACCACCAGGCTCTTCCTGGTCTTCGCCGGGGGGACGGGCCCGCTGTTCGACGTGGACGACTTCACCCTGACCACCGGGACGGGCCCGCCCACCGGCACGCTGCTGTCGGCGGGGCGCCCGGTCACCGCGTCCTCGACGGAGAACGCCGCCTCGGCGGGGTCCAACGCGGTGGACGGCAACCTCGGCACCCGCTGGTCGTCGGCGTTCTCCGATCCGCAGTGGATCTCGGTGGACCTGGGCACGGCCAGGCAGGTGAACCGGGTGAGGCTGCAGTGGGAGGCCGCGTACGGCACGGCGTACCGGATCGATACCTCGACCAATGGCACGACCTGGACGCAGGCGCACGCCACGACCGCCGGTGACGGCGGCGTGGACGACGTGAGCCTCACCGCGACCAGTGCTCGATACGTGCGGGTGTACGGCACCCAGCGCGCGACCGCGTACGGCTACTCCCTCTGGGAAATGGAGGTCTACGGTGCGTAATGTCATCGCGGTTGTCACCGCGTTGTTCGTCGTCATGATCGGTCTGGGTGCTCCGGCCCTGGCAGCCGATCCGGCATACAAGGTTCTGGTCTTCTCCAAGACGGCCGGGTTCCGGCACGACGCCATCCCCGCGGGCATCACCGCGCTGCGCGGGCTGGCGACCGAGAACGGCTTCACCGTCGACGCCACCGAGGACGCCGGCGCCTTCACCACGGCCAACCTGGCCCAGTACCGGGCGGTCGTCTTCCTGCTGACCACCGGCGACGTGCTCAACGCCACGCAGCAGACGGCGTTCGAGTCCTACATCGCCGGCGGCGGCGGATACGTGGGCGTCCACGCCGCGGCCGACACCGAGTACGACTGGCCCTGGTACGGCAACCTCGTGGGCGCCTACTTCGCCTCCCACCCCGCCATCCAGCAGGTGACCGTACGGGTGGAGGACCGCACGCACCCCTCGACGGCCCACCTCCCGGCGAACTGGGTGCGCACCGACGAGCTGTACAACTACCGCACCAACCCCCGCTCCACCGCCCACGTGCTCGCCACGCTGGACGAGTCGACCTACTCCGGCGGGTCGATGGGGGCCGACCACCCGATCTCCTGGTGCAAGGCCTACCAGGGCGGCCGGTCCTGGTACACCGGCCTGGGCCACACCATCGCGTCCTACACCGAGCCGAACTTCCGGGCGCACCTGTACGGCGGGCTCCGCTACGCGGCCGGGGTCGTCTCGGGCGACTGCGGGACCACCCCGAACCCGACGCCCACCCCGACGCCCACCCCCACGCCGAGCCCGGGTGTCGTGCTGCTGTCGTCCGGGCGTCCGGTCACGACCTCCTCCACGGAGAACGGGGCGTTCGTCGGGAGCAACGCGGTGGACGGCAACGGCGGCACCCGCTGGTCGTCGGCGTTCTCGGACCCGCAGTGGATCTCGGTGGACCTGGGCACGGCCAGGCAGGTCAGCCGGGTGAGGCTGCAGTGGGAGGCCGCGTACGGCAGGGCGTACCGGATCGAGACCTCGGCCAACGGCACGACCTGGACGCAGGCGCACGCCACGACCGCCGGTGACGGCGGCGTGGACGACGTGAGCTTCACCGCGACGAGCGCCCGCTACGTGCGGGTGTACGGCACCCAGCGCGCGACCCCGTACGGCTATTCCCTGTGGGAGCTGGAGGTCTACGGCAGATAGGTCGCCGGGGCCGCGAAGGCGGGCCCCGAGGTCTCCCGCTCTTTCCTGGACGAGAATCCCAGGCCGGTCCACCGGCCTGGGATTCTCGTCGTTTCCGGGCGGTCGCCACCGGGGCGCGGCCCCGGGGATTCCTCATGCCGTCCCCGGGAGGACGGGAGCGCGGCGTGGGGCGCGGCACATCGCCGACCCGCGACCGGACGACAAGCCCGTTATGGCACTCGACCAGGCCGGTACGTCGGTGACCTGCTGTACGGACGACAGACCGTGCGGGCGATCTGTCTTCAGGCCTTGCACGTCTCTCGTGATTTCGGAAGACCCGGGCTCGCTCTGACCACATCAGGTCACAGCGAAAAGCTGGCGAGGATTGACGTTGACTCAGGTCCGGCTATCACCCAGATTTCGGGCATTCCTGTTTTTCGGGGGATGTACGGAGGTTGCAATGAAACGTGCGAGATTAGCCATTCTCGCAATCGCGGTCCTGCTCCTCGGCTTGGTCGTGAGCACACCCGCGGCGGCGATACCCGATCCACCCGCCGGCGACGACGGAGTACACGTCTACGTCGGCGAGCTCACCGCGCAGCAGCTGGACGCGCTGCTGAAGTCGGGTGTCGAGCGCGAGGAAATTCGCATCACCAAGTCCGCGGACGGCAAGAAGGTCAACGTCGAGGCGATCCTCGGCGCGGCACAGGCGGAGCAGCTCCGCAAGGCGGGCCTCGGCCTGAAGATCCAGCAGTCCGCGGCGGCGAGCAGGCAGGCGGCCAAGGGGGACGGCGTCTTCAAGCCGTACAGCGGCGCCGGAGGCATCCGCGAGCAGATCGTCGACGCGGCGAACGCCAAGCCGAACATCGCCAAGGTCGTCGACTTCGGCACCACCGTCAAGGGGCAGCCGCTCACCGCGATCAAGGTGACCAAGAACGCGCGGCAGCTCAAGGACGGGGCGCGCAAGGCCGTGCTCTACATGTCCGCCCAGCACGCCCGTGAGTGGATCACCCCGGAGATGACCCGCAGGCTCCTGCTCCACTATCTGAACGGCTACGGCACCAACCCCGAGATCACCAAGCTGGTCGACACCGTCGAGCTCTGGTTCATCCCGGTCGCCAACCCTGACGGTTACGACCACAGCTTCACCGGAGACAACCGCCTCTGGCGCAAGAACCTTCGCGACAACAACGGCGACGGCCAGCTCACCAGCGCCGACGGCGTCGACCTGAACCGTAACTTCGCCTACAAGTGGGGCTACGACAACGAGGGCTCCTCCGACAACCCGGCCAGCCAGACCTACCGGGGCCCGAGCGCGCAGTCGGAGCCCGAGACCAAGGCCGTCGACAACCTCGCCGGGCGGGTCGACTTCACCTACATCCTCAACTACCACTCGGCCGCGCAGCTGCTGCTGTACGGCATCGGCTGGCAGCAGGCCACCCCCTCTCCCGACGACCTCATCTTCGAGGCGCTGCTCGGCGACGACGCGACGCCCGCCGTACCCGGTTACGACCCCGACATCGGCGCCGAGCTCTACACGACCAACGGCGAGACCGACGGTCACATGACCAACAAGCACGACGCGCTGACGATCACGCCGGAGATGACCACCTGTGAGGTGGCGGTCGAGAGCGTCCCGGACGACGAGTGGACGCTCGCCGACTGCGCGGGCGGCTCGGGTTTCACCTTCCCCGACAGTGAGGCCCTGATCCAGGCGGAGTTCGCCAAGAACGTCCCGCTCGCGGTCGACCTCGCCAAGTCCGTGAAGAACCCCGACAACCCGGTCTCCCCGGTGAACTGCACGGTCCCCGACTTCCGGCCCGACAGCTTCACCGTCTCGTACGGCGACCCGCAGCCGGTGGCCGTGACCATGCGACGCTCCCTGCTGACCAAGCAGCTGCGCTTCCGGATCAACGGCGGCCCCGTGCGCCTGCGCGGCCTCAGCGAGTGGAACGGCGGCGAGCGGTACGGCGACGAGAACGACCTGTACTTCGCCGAGTACCGCTCCAAGGTGGAGGGCGCCAAACCGGGCGACAAGGTCGAGGTCTGGTTCACCGGCTACAAACCCGGCACCGGGACCGTGGAGAGCGAGCACTTCACGTACAAGCTGGAGAAGAAGTCCAAGGCCAAGGTGCTCGTCGTGGCGAACGAGGACTACACCGGCTTCAACCCGGACTACCCGGCGTCGGTGACCGCGCCGAAGTACGCGGCGCAGTACCGGCAGGCGCTGCAGACCGCCGGATACTCCTCGGAGACGTGGGACGTCGACGCCCAGGGCGTGCCGCACCACCTCGGGGTGCTCGGCCACTTCAAGGCGGTGGCCTGGTACCTCGGTGACGACCGGCTCGCGATGGACGCCCAGGACGTGGAGACCGAGACCCCGTTCGGCCCGCTTCCCGACATGGACGTCAAGCGGCAGCAGCAGGACCTGACCGTCTCGGTCCGCGACTACCTCAACGAGGGAGGCAAGCTGCTCTACACCGGGGAGACCGCCGCGTACTTCGGCTTCTTCGGCACCAGCCTCGGCGGCATCTACTACGGCCTGGACGGCGCGCCGGACTCCGACTGCGTCATCACCAGTCAGGACGGCTTCTTCGAGGAGTGCCTCATCCTCGCCGACGACTTCGCCCAGTACTACCTCGGTGTCTACGGCCGCAACCCGCGCGTCGGGCCGACCGGCTTCACCGGCACCGGTCCCGGGTTGAACGGCACGAGCGGCACCTTCGGCGGCCCGGCGGTCGCCGACAACCCGCTGGACGAGGCCGGCACCCTGCAGGTGACCAGCGACACGCTGCCACCCGCGCAGTTCCCGCAGTTCAAGAGCTCGGCCGCGGCCGACTACATCGGGGCGACCGGTCCGTTCGACCCGGTCGAGGGCGACTGGTACGTGGCGGGCCCGCACACCGACGACGCGTACAAGAGGCTGACGCGCACGATCGACCTGGCGGCGGTCCCCGCCGCGCAGCAGCCCAAGCTCCAGTTCCAGCTCTCGTACAACACCGAGCAGGGCTACGACAACGTCATCGTCGAGGCGCACACGGTCGGCCAGGACAACTGGACGACCCTGCCCGACCTCAACGGCGGCACCGCCACCGACGTCCCGACCGAGTGCGAGGCCGGCTTCCTGCTGGACGAGCACCCGTGGCTGCTGCGCTACCTGACCCCGGGCAACCCCTGCACGCCGACCGGGACGAGCGGTTCCTGGAACGCCTTCACCGGCAGCTCCGGCGGCTGGCAGCAGGTGGCCTTCGACCTGTCCGCGTACGCGGGCCAGCAGGTCGAGGTGTCGATCAGCTACGTGACCGACCCCGGCACCGGCGGCGTCGGCGCGTTCGTGGACGACACCAGGATCACCACCACCGGCGGCCAGCTCGCCGCCGAGGGCTTCGAGTCCGGTCTCGGCGCCTGGGCGATCCCCGGACCGCCCCCGGGCAGCCCGGCGAACGCCGGTGACTTCACCAGGGCCCAGGCCGACAAGACGGCGGCCGTCTCGACGAAGGACTCCGTGTTCCTCGGCTTCGGCCTGGAGCAGGTGGCCAGCCCCGCCGAGCGCGCCGCGACCATCAAGAAGATCATGAAGCACCTGATCGGGTAGCCGGGTCGTCCCACCGGTAACCCTGACCCGATCGTGAGGCCGGGCGCCACGCAGGTGGCGCCCGGCCTTCACGCGTGCGGGGTCCCCGTCCCGCCGCGGTGATCGTGCGGGCCGGTTTTCGGCTGCCCGTCAGGCCAGCCGGTACTCCCATCCCTCGCGCCAGCCGAAGTCGGCGTCCACCAGCTTCTCCAAGGGGACATCGTCGATGAGGTGATCGAACGCCCACCGTGTCGCGACGTGGCCGATCACCAGGACTCGCGTGTCGGACCAGCGTAGGGACAGGTCACCGAGAAAGCGGCCCACGCGACGCACCGCCTGCCGCCAGCTCTCTCCTCCCGGATATGGCGTGTCGAGGTGCTCGGACCGGTTCCGGTGCAGCCGGATCGCGGGCATGCCGTTGCCGGCGCCGTAGTCGCACTCCCGAAGCCGCCAGTCATGCAGGATCGGGATATCGGTGTCGGCGAACGCCAGGGAGGCGGTCTCGACCGCCCGGGCGAGGTCGGAGGTGAAGACGGCCGCCAGGCCGTCCTCGCGCCGTCGCTCGCCCAGTTCCCCGGCCAGGTGCCGTCCCCGCTCGGACAGGCGGCCGGGCAGCCATCCGGTGGCGACCCCCCGATCGTTGTCCTGGCTCCACGAATGTGTCTCGAACACGATCTCTATCGGCATGACGTCACGCTAACGCCGCCCCCGACGCGCCTCCCGGCTCTTCTCCCGAAGCGGACGGTCATCATCTGGCGGAGCGCAGAAGAGGCGACGATAGAAGTCCGGGCTGTGTTCGGTTTTGCGAGTCGTCCCACCGTCCCGATACCAGGCGAGGGCCAGGATCCAACCTCGACAGCGCCGATACCAAGTCGTACCGTTCAGGGTCCGTGTCGGAAAATCATGGGAGCGGCCTCAATGATTAAAGCTGTCATCGGCCCGGAGCAGTACGGTACCAATCCGTACTCGGTTTCCACCGCCAAGTACCGCATCGAGAATCCGCGCATCACGCCGGGCCAGAACATCGCGACGTTCCACCTGACCCGGCGGCGCGACATGGACGACGAGGGCACCGTCACGGACTGGTTGTCTCCCGCCGAATACCCGGACCGGATCATCACCGTGCCCAGCCTGGGCATGGCGTTCAAGCAGGACGTCGGTATCCGCGGGAAGACCATCACCCTCAACACCAGCCATTCGGAGTATCAGCTCTACCAGAACAACCAGGAATTCGTGGCGCTGCGGGAAGCGGAAATCTGGCCCCGCTACTACGTCATCGACTGGGTCTTCACCGAGCGGCCCGCCTGTGGCGCCAAGTTCCACAATTGGAAAGTCGTCGCGGGTGGCTGTGAGCGCCTCCTCGACCACTGCGAAGACCAGCAGAGCCTGCGTCTGTGGGACCGCGACAAAGGTGGGGAATGGCCGTACAGCAATCGCCCCGACGCGCATATCACCGTCCACAGCATGTTTGACCCCAGCACCGCCACCAGTGATATCAAGGCTGCCGCCGCCGCCTACAAGAAGTCCCTGCAGAAGTAATCTCTCGCCGCCGGGGGTAGTCCAGACCACCGTCGTGCTGGTCTGCCCCCGCGACCCAGAGAGACCGCCGGGTACCTGATCCGGGGTGGAGGGGGACTCAAACGCGCTCAGACGCGCCGGCTGGCGAGAGGGACGTGGCCGGGGCCGGTGCGGTGCGCACCAGCGAGTCGTAGGTGTCGTTCGTACGCTCCAACGGGACGCCGAGCGACCGTGCGAAGCAGTCGAGCTCCTCCTGAACGGCGATGCCGGACTCCTGCCCGTGTACGGTGCGTTCGATCTCAACGAACGCTCCGGCGTGCTCCACCTCGTCGACGCAGATCGTCATCTCCCCCAACGCCGCGGTGCGCCGGGTCTTCACAATGCGAACCGTGGGATGAAAGCCCATGAGTGTGATGGCGTGGTGCATCTGCTCCCGGTCGGCGACGGTCGTCTCGTGCTCCAGGCACGCCATCGCGTTGTCAACGGGCCGCTTCACGGTGAACAGGTGCCGACCCTGCTGGGTGCGCAGCCTGGCGAACGACCTGCCGATCTTGCTGTCGGCGTAGGTCCACCCGTCCTCGGCGTACGCCTGATCGTCCTGGTGCGAAGGGGCCGACAGCAGAGCTCCTCTCTGAGTGAGAGCGTCCTCCAGCGCCGCCAGGTCATCCACCCGGTACTTGACCTCGATCTCCTGCACCCCGTGCGTGACAATGGCCTCCCCGGTCTCTACCGCAACTCGGGGAGCCTACCGGGAGCGTCACAGCTCCCACGCGAGGAACATCGCAACTGGCCGCTCCTTATCGACACGTTGAGAGGTAGAACATCCGCACGGCCACCGGACTCTGAAAAGTGGCCGGCCCAGCGCTCTGCAACGACACCGAACGGGTTCCGCGGCTGTTCTGAACGCAGTGGGCCGGGCACCCGGACGCCCTGAACACTTAGCCCTTGCGCTAAGTGTTTCTGCGGGAAATACTTAGCCGCATGGCACAGTATTCGGCTGAGCTCGACGGCGTGTTCGTCGCCCTTGCCGACCCGACGCGGCGCGGCGTCATCCGGCGCCTCGGCCGCGGCCCGACGAGCGTGGGCGATCTCGCCCGCGAGTTCCCGATGACCCTTCCCTCCTTCATGAAGCACGTGCGGACGCTGGAGGCGAACGGCCTGATCCGCACGGTCAAGCTCGGCCGGGTGCGCACCTGCGTGCTCAACCGCGACCGTCTCGCTCTCGTCGACGGCTGGCTCGAAGAGCAGCGCCAGGTCTGGGAAGAGCGCACCGACCGGCTCGAACGCCTCGTCACCGATCCCAAGGAGAAACACCCGTGAACCCCGATCTCGACCTGACCCTGCGGCGGGTCATCCGCGCGCCCCGCGCCGCCGTGTGGAGCGCGTGGACCGACCCGTCCCTCTTCGAGAGGTGGTGGGTCCCGGCGCCGACCGTGTGCCGCGTCGAGCGCCTCGACGTCCGGCCTGGCGGGGCGATCGTGACGCGGCTGAGCGACGGCGGGGTGGACTTCGTCCCGCACATGGACGCGAGTTTCCTCGTCGTCGACGAGCTTGAGCGGATCGTGTACACGAACGCGATCGACAGCGCCTGGCGCCCCGCGAATCCCGCGCCGGTGCCGATGACGGCCGAGATCACGCTGAGCGACCATCCGGACGGCACGGACTACCGGATCATCGTCCGGCACGGCGATCCGGCCGCCCGCGCCCGCCACGAGGAACTCGGCTTCCTCGACGGCGTGGGCTCGGTCACCGAGCAACTCGCCGTGCTCGCGGAGAGCCGGGCCGCGCGGTGAAGATCACTCTCACGGAGTTCGTCACCCTCGACGGGGTCAGCCAGGGGCCCGGCTCGCCGGCCGAGGACACGAGCGACGGCTTCACCCGAGGCGGCTGGCTCGTGCCCTACCTGGACGAGCTCTTCGTCCGGCGTACCTCCGAGTGGCTGGACCTCGCCGACGGTCTGCTGCTCGGGCGGCGAACCTACGAGGCGTTCGCCCGGGACTGGCCGCGGATCACCGACCCGGACGACCCGTACACCGAGCGGATGAACTCACTGCCGAAGTACGTGGTGACCAACACCCTCACCGAAGGGAACTGGCATCCGACGACCGTGCTCCGCGGCGACCCGATCCAGACCGTCGGGGAGCTCAAGGCGCGGCCAGGACGGGAACTTCAGGTCCACGGGAGCGCGCGACTCGGCAACGCCCTGCTGGCGGCGGGCCTCGTCGACACGCTCCGGCTCGTCGTCGCCCCGGTCGTGACCGGTTCCGGGCGGCGGCTGCTCGACCACCCGAGCGGTCCCGTCGGCCTTCGGCTCGTCCATCACGAGGTGACGGCGAACGGCCTGCTGCTGCTCCGGTACGAGACCGCCGGCGCCGCCCCGGTAGCGGAGTACGAGGGCGTCACGGCCTTTGTCTAGTGCGGTGACCAGGAGCGGACACGTTCACCGTTTTGGATCACACCGAATCGCGGTGGGGGCGGACTGATCTCCGTGGTGACGCGGGGAATCCACCGGGGGCGCCTGGACCTCTACGCGAGGAACGGAGGAAGTCCTTGAGCCGGGACCCGGAGCGCGTGAGTTGACCTCAACAGCGCTTGAGGTCGCAGGCTGGGCGGCGACGTACATGAGCGAAGGGGAATCCTGTGAAGGCAGCCGCGTTTTTCGAGTTCGGCGGTCCCGAGGTGTTGCGGGCGACGGAGCTTCCGACGCCCGAGGCGGGTGAGGGGCAGGTGCGGGTGCGGATCAGGGCCGCGGGCGTGCAGCCGTTCGACCTGGCCATCAGGTCGGGGTGGACCCCGGACGGGGTCGGCGGTGGGCTGCCCCGCGTGCCGGGCAACGAGTTCGCCGGGGTGGTCGACCAGGTGGGCGCGGGGGTGGGCGAGGTCTCGGCCGGTGCCGAGGTCCTGGGCTTCAACCTGCTGAACGCCTACGCCGAGTACGTGGTCGTGCCCGCGGAGAACGTCACGCCCAAGCCCGCGAACATGCCCTGGGACGTGGCGGGCGGTTTCACCGCCGGGACCCAGACCGCCCACATCGCGCTGCGGCAGCTCGGGGTGGGGGAGGGCGACACGGTCCTGGTCCACGCCGCCGCGGGCGCGGTCGGCACCGCGGCGGTCCAGCTCGCCCGGCTCTGGGGGGCGGCCACGGTGATCGGCACGGCCCGCGAGGAGAACCACGACTACCTGCGCGAGCTCGGCGCGATCCCCGTCACGTACGGCGAGGGCCTGCTGGAGCGGGTGCGCGCCCTCGCCCCCGGCGGGGTGGACATGGTCCTGGACGGCGCGGGCGGCGAGGCGCTGGAGGTCTCCCTGCAACTGGTGAAGGGTGAGCGCATCGTCACGCTCGTCGAGCACGGCAGGGCAGCGGAGCTGGGGGTGCAGGTGACCAGGGGGGTGCGGCTGGCGTCCCGCCTGGCCGAGCTCGCCGCCCTGTACGCCGAGGGCAGGCTCGTCTTCCCGGTACGCCGTACCTACCCCCTGGAGCGGGCCGCGGACGCCCACCGCGAGGTCGCCACCGGGCACGGGCGGGGCAAGGTCGTGCTGGTCATGGACTGATATGGCCGTATCGCTGGTCTTATGACCAGAACCCTTAGTAAGGTTTCTTGTTAATAACGTGCTATCCGTCGGCTCGTTGGACAGTCCCGCCTCCCATTTCTCGCTCCAGGAGGAGTCCACGTGCATCTGCGACACAAGCTGGCCACCGGTACCGCCGCCGCGATCGGCGTAGGGTCCCTGTTCGCCCTGCTGCCGTCCACCGCGGCGGTGGCCCACGGGTCCATGTCGAACCCGCCCAGCCGGGCCTACGTCTGCAAGAACGAAGGTCCGGAGACCCCCAAGTCGGAAGCGTGCAAGGCGGCCGTCGCGGCCGGGGGCACCCAGGCGTTCTACGACTGGCACGAGGTGTCCCGGCTCGAAGCGGGCGGCAACCACCGCCAGATCATCCCCGACGGCCAGCTGTGCGGCGCCGGGCGGGACAAGTACCGCGGGCTCAACCTCGCCAGGGCCGACTGGCCCGCCACCTCGGTCTCCCCGGGGCCGCTCACGGTCACCTACCACGCGACCGCGCCGCACGCGAACAGCAACTTCGAGTTCTACATCACCAAGCAGAGCTGGAGTCCCACCCAGCCGCTGCGCTGGTCGGATCTGGAGCACATCAGGACCTTCAACAACCAGAACCCCACCCAGTTCACCAACTGGACGATCAACCTCCCGCAGCGGAGCGGCCGCCAGCTCATCTTCTCGATCTGGCAGCGCATCGTGGGCAGCACGGAGGCCTTCTACACCTGTTCCGACGTGAACTTCGGCGGCACCAACCCCAGCCCCGACCCCACGCCGACCCCGACGGTGACTCCCACGCGGACCCCCACCCCGACCCCGACGCCCACCCCGACGAGCCAGCCGGGCGGCACCTGGAAGGCGGGCACCGCCTACGCGGTGGGCGCCACGGTGACCTACGGCGGCGTGACCTACCAGTGCCTGCAGGCGCACACCGCGCTGACCGGCTGGGAGCCGCCGAACGTCGCGGCCCTGTGGCGACGCGTCTGACCCGGTGAGATCCGGCCGGGGTGGCCGCCGCCGCCCCGGCCGGGATCGTCGCTCTCCCGAGAATCCTCCCGAGAACCGAGGAGTTCGTCATGAAGCGTGCGGTTCCGGTGGTCCCGGCGGTCGTCCTGGGAGTTCTCCTGCTCTCCGGCTGCGGTGCCGGCAACATCCAGGAACTCCGCGGAGGCCCCGCCGGTCACGGGGCGCACGGCACCCCGGGTGTCCCCGTCCAGCCGCCGCCCCCCGTTCCCGCCCAGGGCACGTCCGGCGCCTCCGGCCAGGGTTCCGGCCACGAAGCGCACGGCGGCTCCGGGCAGGGGTCCGGCCAGGATCCCGGCCGGGCTTCGGGCCAAGGCGCCGATCATGGTTCCGACCACTCGGCGCACGGCGCGGGCGCGGGACTGCCCAGCCCCTCGCCCGCCCCGCCGGCGGGGACCGCCGCGGGAGTCGCCTTCAACGCCCCCGACGTGATGTTCCTGCAGATGATGGTGCCCCACAACACCCAGGGGGTACGGCTGGTGCGGCTGGTGCGCGAGCGGCCGGTCCGCCCCGAGGTCAAGGAGCTCGCCGAGGCGATCGGCGTGACCCAGGAACGCGAGTCCGCCTCGATGTCCGGGCTGCTGAACGCCTGGGGGCGGCCCGCGACCGCGAAGGACGACGAGCACGCCGCCCACGGCGGGATGCCGGGGGTGAGCGAGGAGGAGATGGCGGCGCTGATCGCCGCTCCACCGGCCGAGTTCGAGCGGAGGTTCCTCGACATGCTGATCGCCCAGCAGGACGACGCCGCCCAGATGGCCAAAGTGGAGGTCGCGACCGGGCTGCACTCCCAGGTCACCGAGATGGCCAGGCGCGTCGACGTCTCGCGTACGGCACAGATCGCGCAGATGCTGGCCTTGCGCGACCAGTAAGGATTTGTCCTTACACTCCCTTATGTGAGATATATTCCCTACTTGATATAAGGGGAATTAAGGGGAGAGTCATGCGCAAGATCTTTGGGGTCGTGGCCGGGTTGGTCCTGGCCGGGACCCTGGCCGCGTGCGGGGGGACGTCCACCGACACGGCCCAGCCCGCCGGCGGCACGCCGAAGGCCGACGCCCCGCTCAGGGTCGGGGTCAACCCCGTGCCCCACGGCGAGGTGCTCAAGTACGTCAAGGACAACCTCGCCGCCAAGGCCGGGCTGAACCTGGAGATCGTCGAGTTCACCGACTACGTCCAGCCCAACACCCAGCTGGACGAGGGCAACCTGGACGCGAACTACTTCCAGCACATCCCGTACCTGGAGGAGTTCTCCAAGGGCAAGGACATCAAGCTCAGCTGGGTCGCCCCGGTGCACATCGAGCCGCTCGGCCTGTACTCCAAGAAGATCAAGAACGTCTCCGAGCTCGCCCAGGGCGCCCAGGTGGCACTGCCCAACGACGCGAGCAACCTCGGCCGCTCGCTCAAGCTCCTGGCCGACAACGGCGTGATCACCCTCAAGGAGGGCGTGGGCGTCAAGGCCACCGAGCGCGACGTCGCGGGCAACCCCAAGGGACTGGAGTTCAAGCCCCTCGAGGCGGCCCAGCTGCCCCGCTCCCTGGAGGACGTGGACGCCGCGATCGTGAACGGCAACTACGCCCTGGAGGCCGGGCTGCAGCCCGCGACCGACTCCCTGATCCTGGAGAAGGGCGAGGGCAACCCGTACGCCAACGGCCTGGTCACCGTCCCGGGCAAGGTGGACGACCCCCGCGTGAAGAAGCTCGCCGAGCTCCTCACCGGTCCCGAGGTCAAGAAGTTCATCGAGGACAGGTACAAGGGCGCGGTCCTGCCCGCCGAGTGACCCGCCCGGTGCTCCGTCCGGTGCCGTTTCCGGTGATCCGCCCCGGGGCGGTCACCATCTCCCGCGCGACGCCTCGGCCGCGCCTCCCCGCCAGTCTCGCGGGGGGCGCGGCCGACGGCTTTTCCAGGACCGGCGGGCCTGTGACGACGAACGGGAGGCCGCGGTCCGCATCTACCTCCATGAGGTGACGTTTGAGATCCGCATGGGGGATAGATGGGGTGGGTTGGCTCGAAGGAGGAGATCCCATGACCATCGCAGGCGGCATCGTTCTCATTATGCTCGGCGCCATTCTCACGTGGGCGGTCGAATTCGACATCGCCGGATTCGACATCAACATCGTCGGTGTCATCCTGATGATCGGCGGCCTCGCGTGGCTCCTGTTCGCCGTGTACCGGCTCAGCCTCGCCCGCCGGGCGGTGGTGCCGGACTCGACGACCACCACGGTGATCGACGACCCCGTCACCCAGCGCCGCACCTACCAGGAGCGCCACTACAACGACCCCCCGGCGGTGTGATCCCGCGGACCTCTCCGGCGGGGGAGCCGCGACATCGGCGGGTACCGCCGGCCGATCCGGGTCCGTTAGAAAGCGGTCCCCACGGGTAGGCGTGCCGTTTCAATGAACGCGAACGGAGGGCACAGGACGTGAGCAGAGTCGTATCCCGCGGTGCGAGCGCCGTGAGCGGAATGCTCGGTGGCGCGATCGCCGGGGTCATCTTCAAGCAGGTCTGGAAGCTCGCGTCGGGCAAGGACGACGCCCCCCAGGCGACGTCGGACGAGTACGGCTGGGGCGAGATCCTCGTGGCGTCGGCCATCCAGGGCGCCATCTTCGGTGTGGTCAAGGCCGCGATCGACCGTTCCGCGTCCCGGAGCATCCACAGAGCCACCGGCAAGTGACCCCGTGAGGTAGCCGCCGTCACCACCGGCGGCCGGCCTCGCGCCGGATGGCCCCCGATCCCGTCTGCGGGACCGGGGGCCTTCGCACGTCCGAGACCGTCAGGCGGCTCCGGGACACGGGCGGGCGCCGGCCGACCGCCGCGCCGGGACACGGGAGGAGAGCACCTCCGCGTACACGGCGGAGGTCTGGGCGGCGATCCGGTTCCAGTCGTAGCGTGAGCGTGCCCGGGCGGCGGCCGCCGCCCCGTAGGCCGCCAGCAGGGACGGCGCGGCGAGCAACCGGCGCAGCGCCCCGCCCAGCGTGTGCGGCTCTCGCGGCGGGACCAGCAGGCCGGTGACCTCGGGGACGACGGTGTCCAGATGCCCGCCCACCGCGGACGCCACCACCGGTACGCCGCAGGCCATGGCCTCCAGCGGCACGATGCCGAACGGTTCGTACCAGGGCATGCTGACCACGACGTCCGCGGAGCGCATCAGGGTGGGGACGCTCTCCCTGTCCACCCTGCCGAGGAACCTGACGCGGTCCGCCACGCCGCACCGGGCGGCCACGCGCGAGAGCCTGTCCGCCTCCGGGTCGTCCAGGTCGCCGCCGGCGACGACCAGGGTGGCGCCGGGAACGCGGGCGAGGGCGTGAATCGTGGTGTCCACGCCCTTGCGGCGGACGGGACGGCCGATGGCGAGCAGGACGGGCCCCGGGCCGAGGTCCCTCCTCGGGCCGGCGGGGGTGAAGGAGCGCACGTCGACGCCGCAGGGCACGACCCTCGCCCGGCTCCGCGGAATCCGCATCCTGCGCAGTTCCGCCACCTCGTCGGCACAGGTCGCGACGATCGCGTCCACCTGGGAGGCGACCATCGCCTCGATCTTGAGGCGCTCGCGCGGGCTGGAGTCGTCCGTGCCCTGGTGGCGGCGCTTGACCGTACCGAGGGCGTGGAAGGTGTGCACGATGGGGACGGCGGCGTCCCTCGCGGCGGCCAGGGCGGCCAGGCCGCTCATCCAGAAGTGGCTGTGGACCATGTCGGGTGGCGCGGCGCTCCAACGCCTGGCGAGCCACCGGCCGAAGTCGGGGATCCAGGGGAGCAGGTCGTCCTTGGACAGGGGCATGGCGGGTCCGGCGGGGACGTGGACCACGGTGACCCCGGGGGCCAGGGAGGTCTCCTCAGGCTGGGAGGGGCACTCCCTGCGGGTGTAGACGGTCACCTCGTGCCCGCGCGCGGCGAGCGCGAGGGACAGGGCGGCGACGTGGACGTTCTGGCCCCCGGCGTCGGCTCCGCCGACGGCTGCGAGGGGACTGGCATGCTCTGACACCATCGCGATCTTCATCGACACGGCTCCACCGGGTGTACGGGGCGGGCGTGCCTGCGTCCTAGGCATACCGGCCTCCCCTGCCCTGACCGGGGACTTTAAACGTGTTTGACCTTGGGATTCACGGGAAGGCGAGCAGTTTTGGACGGAAAGGAGTTCGACGATGGAGGCTCCCCAGTACGTCGCGGCGCGCGTGCAACGCGCGCTCGCCGAGGACGAGAGAACCACGGAACTCGGCATCCGGGTGGACATCCGGGGTGATCAGCTCTACCTGCGCGGCCAGGTCGCCAGCACCGACCGCAGCAAGCT
Source organism: Streptosporangium sp. G12 (assembly GCF_052983175.1). Taxonomy (NCBI): domain Bacteria; kingdom Bacillati; phylum Actinomycetota; class Actinomycetes; order Streptosporangiales; family Streptosporangiaceae; genus Streptosporangium; species Streptosporangium sp. G12. The sequence goes on from NZ_JBRIQO010000002.1 coordinate 377,732, forward strand.
GATCGCCGAAGTCGCCGGCGAGGCGGCCCCCGGGCTGGCCATCCACAACGAGATGGACATCGTGGACGTGCGGGACCCGGTGGGGGAGGAGAGGCTGTGAGAGACGTGCGGATCGCGGCGGTCGGTGACGTACACCTGGACGAGAGTCGCAAGGGGAGCTATCGCGAGCACCTCCACGACATCGGTGAGAAGGCCGACGTCCTGCTGCTCGCCGGGGACCTGACCCGGCACGGCACGATGGAGGAGGGGCGGGTGGTGGCGGACGAGTTCCGCGACCTGCCGATCCCGGTGGTGGCCGTGCTCGGCAACCACGATCACCACTCCGACCGGCCCGCCGAGATCGCCGCCCTGCTGCGCGACACCGGGATCGAGGTCCTGCACGACGACGCGACGGTGCTCGACATCGACGGGGTGCGGCTCGGGGTGGTCGGCGGCAAGGGCTTCGGCGGGGGGTACGCGGGCAAGTGCGCCAGCGACTTCGGCGAGCCGGAGATCAAGGCGTTCGTCGGGCACACCAAGCGGATCGCCGACCGCTGGCGGGTGGCGCTGAAGGAGCTGCAGGCCGACCGCAGGGTCGTGCTGTCCCACTACTCGCCGGTCAAGGACACCCTCGCCGGGGAGCCGCTGGAGATCTATCCCTTCCTCGGCAGCTACCTGCTGGCCGAGGCGGTCGACGCCGAGGGCGCCGATCTGATCATCCATGGGCACGCCCACGCCGGCACGGAGAAGGGTGTCACGCCGGGCGGTATCCGGGTGCGCAACGTGGCGCTGCCGGTGCTGGGCCGGGCGTACGGCGTGTATCTCCTCTGACGCGCTCTGACTGACGCGCTCTGCCGCGCTCTGACGCGCGGATCCGGCGCGCCCGTTCGGCGGGCGAATCCGACGGCGGGAGTCCGGCACGGGGAGTCCCGCCCGAGGAGAGGTAGCGGACGGACTCGTACGGCCTTGACCATGTCTTCTTCATGCCCTCGGGCATGAAGAAGCGGGCCGGGGGACACCCGGCCCGCGAGGCTTCTGTGGGAGTTCGGGGCGCTTACATGCTTCTTACGAATGTTCTTCGCGAGCGTGGTGCCCACGTCGAGAAGTGTGCCGGCCTCGGGCCCGCACCGGGTGGCGTACGGACATCAGGCCGTACGGGATCGTGTGCGGGTCGTGTGGCCCGCACCTGGAGGGTGTGCGAGCACTGGGCTCGCACCGGTCTGTGTGCGGCGAGCGCGAGGCTCGCGTCACACATTGAAGATGCTCACACCCCCGGGGCCGACGAGGAAGCCGAGGACGATGAGGACGATTCCCCAGAGGAAATCGCGACGGGCCAGGATGACGTAGATCCCGGAGATGACGAGAACGACTGCGATGATCCAAAGCAAGGTAGCCATAACCCGCCTCTGCCCTCACAATTCGCTACTTAACATCTTCATCATCCTCGGTTCTGTACAGATCAACTATCGGCTGGATGAACCACAGCCAGGCGCTCAGCAGGGCCACGGCCCCGGCGAACACCGCCGCCGGCCAGGCGTTGAGGACCGTTTCCGCGACGAGCGCCACCGAGCTCGTCATCGCGACCGCGAGCCCGGCGGCCCCCGCGATCCCGAGCGCGTTGGCGCGGTGCAGCATCTTCTCCTTCAGCCCGGTCCTGAAGAGCAGGCGGTGCTGGGCGGCGGGGGTGATGAAACAGACGGACGCGACGGCCGCGCTCAGCAGGGCGATGAAGAACAGCCAGCGCCCCAGGGCGTCCACTTTGTTGAAGCCCGCCGCGAACGGCAGGCTGAACAGGAAGGCGAACAGCACCTGCACGCCGGTGACCGCGACGCGCAGGCCCTGTAACAACTCGCCGAGTTCGCGGTCGACGCGTTCCTTGCGGGTCTCTCCGGGTTCGGGATGTTCCCTTTGCGCATGTTCAGGTTGAATCATGCGCATCGTTTACCCAAGGAAAGGTTTGGCATGCCTACCTGGGAAGTTACGGGGTACGGCGATGGCTATGGGAAGCCACAGTCACGAGGTCACCGACGCGATCCTGGAAACGCTGAAGCGAGCGAGCAGCGGGTTGAAGGACGCGGACGTCAGGTTCGCTCTTGCCGGAGGCTGTGCGGCCTACGCGCGTGGAGCCGCCCCCTCGCTCCACGACGTCGACTTCGTCCTCCCCCAGGAGGACGTGCCGCTCGCGCTCGAGGCGCTGGGCAAGCTGGGATTCGAGACGTCCAGGCAGCCGCCGGAGGACTGGCTGGTCAAGGCCTTCGACGAGGGCAGGCTGGTGGATCTGATCTTCTCGATCTGCGACCATCCGGTCACCCCCGAATTGTTGAAGCGGGCGGAGCCGATGAAGGCTTCGGCGGTGATCCTACCCGTCCTGGAGGCCACCGACCTGGTCATCTCCTGGCTGCTGCCGCTCTCCGAGCACAGTTGCGACTACGGCTCCCTGCTGCCCCAGGTCCGCGCCCTGCGCGAGCAGGTCGACTGGGACCGCGTCGCCGCCGTCGTCCAGGACTCCCCCTACGCCTCCACCTTTCTCACCCTTCTCCAGCGCCTTGACGTCATCCCCGGCCCCATCGACTCCTCCGGTGACCCGACCTGGCCGTGAGACACGACCGTCCCGCGAACGCGGAGGGGCCCCGCCGTCCGGCGGGGCCCCTCTCGTCGTCTCGTCCGGTGTGCCGGGTTCGGAATCCCGGATCCGCAGGTTCCGGATCACAAGACCCGTGCCCGGAAGTCCGGGTCAGAAGGTTCCGGGGCCCCCGCCGAAGGGGAAGCGGCCGTAGTACTCGCCGACACGGTCGCGGTACGCGGGCTCCTTGAAGTTCGCCTCGTCGAACTCGGGGGCGTCCTTGATCTCCTGCTTGGTGCGCGCGATGTAGACCTTCTTCTCCTGCGGGTCGATCTGCGTCACCGTGCTCGCCGGCAGGAGGACCTTCTTGCCGAAGATCCACGGTCCCGTGTCGACGACGAGGTAGCTCTCGCCGACCTCGTACGTCGCCTCGTCGATGGAGCCGATCTTCCCATCGGTGGCTTCGACGTGGTACCCGGCGACGTCGAGCGTCCTGTCCTGGTCGTACACGTCGGTTCGATAGTTCCAGAGCTCAGGTTGCATGGTTGAACATCTCCCTTGACTTGATACTCCGGGCTCCGGTCACGTACCCGAGCGAGGAGCCCTAAACGGCATTTCCCCAAGTCAGCAGGTGCGGAACACTGTTCGCTCGCCTTTGTTTCCACTCGAATCCGCAGGTCATCGCGAGCTTCGACCGCCGCACCCGGGACGTGAATCTCGCCGTCCGGTGCTCTTTGGCGGCATATATCTACTCATGTACGGACCACGGTGACGGGTCCGGTAAGCTTGTCGAAGTCAAGCGCCGCTAGCTCAGTTGGTTAGAGCAGCTGACTCTTAATCAGCGGGTCCGGGGTTCGAGTCCCTGGCGGCGCACCATGACCGCAGATCTTTGATCTGCGGTTTTCTGGTTTCCGAAGAACTTCGACGCATCGGTCGATCTTGCTTGGTCGCTCGCCGGCGGGCTGCGACGTCATTCGCCGGCGAGTCGCCGGTCGACGCGGGTGAGCAGGTCGTCGATCGGTTCACAGGCTGTGCAGCGCCACAGGCGCACGGTGCCGTCTCCGTGCGCGGTGGCCAGCAGCTTTCCGTCGCGGGAGAACTCGATGCTCTCGGCGGTGGTGGCGAAACCCCCCACCGTGATGGGGGGTGCGGCCACGTCGGTGCGCCAGATGCGGGCGGTCCCGTCGTGGCCGGTTCCCGCCACCCATCACCCGTCGGGGCTGAAGGCAACGGACCACACCATGCCCTGGTGACCGCGTAACACCAAAGGCGCGCCCTTGCCGGATGCTCATGCCCGTTCGAAAGGCGCGTCCCGCGATACAGGAACGCCTCGTCCCGGTCGTGCCGGTCCCACTCGGCGGCGGCCTCGGCCAGCCGCCGGTGGGCGTGCAGCCGCTCGCGATCCTCCTCCAGCCAGGTGCGTAATCGGGGCCAGCCCCGGATCAACGCCTCGTGTGCGATGGTCACGGTGTTCTCCTCGGCCACGACCAGCCGCGCCGCGATCAACGTGTCGAGCACCTTGGCCGTTCGCCGTCCGTGGTGGCTCGCCTCCAACTCGGTGCGGGGCGCACGTCTGCGGGTGTCCTCGGTTCCGTCGCCGGGCATGGTCAGCCGCAGGAACACGCCTTTGGCCACGTCCTGTTCGTCCGGGTCGAGCTCGCCGTAGACGCGCTCGGCGGTCTGCGAGATCGCGCCGCGCAGGCCACCGGTCGCCCGGAACGCGGCCACGGTGAGCGACTCGCCCCTACGGCGGCGCCAGGTCTCCAGAAGGGCGTGCGAGACCAGCGACAGCGCGCCCACCTGCCCGCTCGCCCCGCCCACGACCAGATCGACCAGCTCCGGGTCGACCTTCACCCCCGCGTGCCGGGCGGGGCCGGTGACGACGGCACGCAGGTCGTCGTCGTCCATCGTCCCGATCAGCACCTGGTTGTCCTGCAACGCGGACACGAGGGCCGGGTAATGGGCGCAGTGCCCGTAGAAGTCGGCGCGTACGCCGAGCACGACACGCACCCGCGGTTCACGGGCGGCGGCCAGGAGCGCCGCCACGAAGCCGCGGCGCTCATGCTCGTCCCGGCAGAGGGTGAACGTCTCCTCGAACTGGTCGACGACGATCACCAGATGGGTTCCGTCCGCTCCGCCGCTCAACGTCTGCGCGCACAGCGTGCGGATGGCATCGGGCGAGGCGGTGAGCGCCTCGTGGACCGGGCCGGCCACGATGCCCTGCGCGTTGGCGAGGCGAATGGACAGATGCCGCAGCGGCTGCTCGCCGGGAGTGAACGGAACAACCAGCCATTCGCCGCCGTTCCCCTCCGCCCCGGACCCCGTGAGAGCCGGCAACAGGCCCGCCCGCAGGACCGACGACTTCCCGGCTCCCGAGGGACCGAACAACGCGAGGAAGGAGGAGCCGGCCAGCCGTTCGCGTAGCTGTCGTACCAGCCGTTCGCGTCCGAAGAACAGGGGCGCGTCCTGCGGCCCGAACGGCGCCAGCCCCAGATAGGGGGCCGCGCTCTCTTCGGGGGCGGAATCGGCCGGAGCGAGCACGCTCATCAGGGCATGCCATCGGCTCTCCCACTCGTCACGATCGCCGCCGCACGCCTCGGCGTACGCGAGCGTGACCGCGAGACTCGGGACGACCACTCCACCGGCCGCCTCCGACAGCGCCGTCACCGAGAAATGCGCGCGCCGGGAAAGCTGACGGTAACTCGGTTTACCCGCCTTTTCTCTAAGTCCCCTGAGCTCGGCTGCGAATCGATGAAGAGGGTCGTTCTCCGGATCCAGCACACGCTCGGGACGGCCCATCGCTCTCATCCCCCGGTGACAGTGAAGGTCAATCTCGTCACGAACCACTATCAGAAAATCGTGTGCTGTGAGACAAGCTTGACCAGCATGCTGACACCTCACTCCGCGACCCGTCAAACACATAAAATTGCGGATTTGCGGACAATGCTTCAGGGGTGATCCTGCATGGTTCAGGGTTATGTCGAACTCGGTCAGGGACTGTCCTGTGGATCCATGACATCAATCGCCTTAACCTGGAGTGATGTCAATCGGCGGTACGGCGGCGTATGCCGATCTCGCGGGGTTGCCTCCACTGGTCAAATGTGCGCTCCAAACAGCCCGGCAGGCGGGCTTTGCTCCTTCCTGCCGTCCTGAGCAGGGGCGACTGCTGTACGCTCTGGCGGCCGGCGCCGACGTGATCGGGGAGACCGGAACCGGGTGCGGAGTGGGCCTGGCATGGCTGGCCTCGGGCGCCCGGCCGCAGGCCCGTCTGGTCAGCGTCGAACGGGACGCGCATCGAGCGGCCCTGGCCGCCCAGATCTTCCTCGATCATCCGCAGGTCTCGGTGATCTGTGCTGACTGGCGGGAGATCCATCGGGACGGGCCGTATGACCTGCTCGTGCTCGATGGAGGCGGCCAAGGCAAGAGCGGCGAGAAGCCGGCCGATCCGCACAGGCTGCTCAGGCCAGGAGGCACGCTGGTCATCGACGACCTGACTCCGGCCCGGCAGTGGCCGCCGCGATTCGACGGCGCTGTCGACCAGGCGCGGATGCACTGGCTCGATCACCCCGGGCTGGACGCGGCGGAGCTTCGGCTCGCACCGGATCTGGCCGCGCTCGTGGCCACTCGTCGTTTTCCCGGGACGGCCGGCGCGGCGGATCGATGAACCGGGTCACGCAGCCAGATCCTGATCGAGGCAACGTCGACGGTGCCCCGGTAGATCCGTTCGCGTTTGTCGGTGCGCAGGGCCACCGCCCGGTTGCCCTTCAACTTGTTGATGCACCGTTCGGCGGTGTTGCGTTCCTTGTATCGCTCACGGTCGAATCCTGGCGGTCGACCGCCCCGGCGACCTTGCTTGAGGCGGTTGGCCCGCTGGTCCTTCTCGGTGGGGATGACCGCCTGGACACCGTGCCGGCGCAGATGGGCGCGATCGGCGCGGGAGGAGTAGGCCTTGTCGGCCAGCACCCGCCTGGGACGCAGACGAGGCCGGCCAGGAATATCCCGTGCCTTCGCATGGAACCCCTCCCTCGCGCGAGTTGTCACCGACCGGGCCGTTCTCCTGTTTCCAGCCGGTAACGAACCTGCCGAATTCGTCCCCGGCCTGGTGGGCGCCTCGGCCTCGGCGGGCACCGCATGGGGAAATAAAGCAAAGGAAACTGCTTCTGATTTCTGCGTGTCGATGTGAGGTCTCGGGACGTGCTTAACTGATCGTTCTCAGAACACGCTTGACGGTTGCGCGGCATCATATGCGCCCGGAACGGTAGTCGGATCGAACTCCGCACGGGTGACGATCGTGGATTAACAGGCGCTGGTGTGAGTACCGGTATCGAGCAGTGCGCGAGGTGCTGGCCGGTGCGTCGATCGGGGGGCACCCGGCTCCGGCCGCCTCCTTGGACTCGGTGCCCGGAGGGCTTCCTCCGGACACCGCTGGGTGATGAGATGCGCCCCCGTTCGCCGCGAGGACAGGTATGGCGGTCGCCGGGTTGTCCAGTGAGGCCACGTCCCGCTTGACGGACGATGTCTCACGAAGTGGGCGCCATGAGGCGGTTGAGATTCGCCCGAGATTCCAGGAAGTTCCAGGTCACGGCTCCGTCCCTGGTCCGGGCCGCCGGCGCCGACCGCGGTCGGCGGGTCCCGGGACGGGCGGAGGCGTCGGGGCCGGCCGTGGTCCCGAGCCGGGATCATCCTCCAGCGCGGTCAGGCACGCCGGCCCACGGCCATCCTGGCGCCGCGACGGCGCCACAGCAGTCCGGAGACGGCGCCGAGGGTGACCAGGGAGCCGGTGAGCACGAGCACCCGTCCGTCGGGGCCGCTCTCGCCACCGCCTCCGGTGTCGGCCGCTCCGGCCGGCGTCTCGTCGACCTCGCCGTTCGCGTCCTGCGGGGTCTCGGCGGCCTCGGTGTCCTCATCCGTCGAGGGCGGGCCGACGGGCTCCGTGGCCGTGTCCGTCGGGATGGGATCGGTCGCCTGACCGCCCCCGGCGACAGTGAGGGGATAGGTCATCAGGGCGTCCTTGTTCTGCGACTCGCACTCGATCAACGGCTGGTCGGGCTGGGTCCCGAAGTTGACGGCGGCGGGTTTCACCGTCGCGGTGCCCGGATTGTTCGATGTGGTGGCGAGCGCGATCTGGGCCGTGGGCAGCGGGATGGTCTGACCCGCGCCGACCGTGTCGAGGGTGCCCACCCCGGTGGCGGAGGTCAGCCCGGGAAGATCGCTGATGGAGGCGTACGCGTACAGCTTGGTGCCCGCGGGCAGTCCCGCGGCGGGCGCCGTCAGGCCGGTGCCGGAGTAGGTGCCGCGCCAGCCGATCGTGAACTGCTGTCCCGCGGTCGCGCTCGCCGGCATCGTCATCTCGACGTTGATCTGGATGGTCTGCTTCTCCACCGCGCCGTCGGTGGTGCATTCGTACTCCACGATGTCGGCCGCGACGACCGAGCCCTGCCCCGCGGAAGAGGGAAGAGGGTGCCAGAGGAGGACCAGGCTTCCGGTCAGGACGGCGACTGAGAGAACCGAACGGACGCGCACGTCGCCTCCTGCTTACGACAGATGGGGCATAAGGGGAGACGGGGGATAAGGGTGTTCGGTTGACACCAACGGTCCGATCCATCGGATCTACGCGGGCGCCGGGATGAAAGCCGGGGCGAGAAAAGCACCGGATGGGACGCTTTCGCCCCATCCGGTGCCCGGTTCGGCCACGAGGCTGCGAGCCTACGAGGCGTAGACCTCGAACTCGGAGAGCTGGCCGGCGGGCCAGCCGCTGTTGGCGGTGAAGGTCAGGCGCAGGTGGCGCCTGCTGGTGGCCGGGAAGGTGATGGTGGCCGTGTTACCGGTGGCGGGGTTGAAGGTGTACGTCGCCGAGCCGACGACGCCGGTGAAGTTCGTCCCGTCGGTGCTGCCCAGGACGGCGATCGCCTGGGTACGGGTGGCCCAGTCGGCGGCCGGGGGCAGCTTGAGGACGACCCGGCCGACGCTCTGCGTGGAGCCGAGGTCGACCGTGACCGACTGCGGGAAGGCGTTGTTGTTCGACTCCCAGTAGGTGCTCGCGTTGCCGTCCACGGTGTTGCCCGAGCCGTACACCTGGGCGTGGCTGGTCTCCGTGGTCGGCCTGCCCTGCGCCAGGTTGGTGACGGGCGCGGAACCGCCGGTCCCGGTCAGCGCCACGGTCAGCGGCCCGTTCGGGTCGTTGCTCGCCACGCTCAGCGTGCCCGTACGGGTGCCCGTCGCGGTGGGGGTGAAGGTGACGTTGACGGTGCAGGAGGCGCCGGCGGCGAGGGTGGTGCCGCAGGTCCTGGTCTGGGCGTAGTCGCCGGTGGTCGCGACCGCGCCCAGGGCCGCCGACCCGGTGCCGGTGTTGGTGACCGTGACGGCCTGCGCCGGGCTGGTGCTGCCGACCGTCCTGGCGGCGAACGTCAGGCTGACCGGGGAGGCCGCCAGCGCCACGGTCGGCGTGGGGTTGCCGCCACCCGGGAAGATCTGGAACTCCGAGACCTGGGCCGCGGGCCAGCCGGTGTTGGCGGTGAAATTGATCCGGACGTAGCGCACGCTCGAGCTGGTCAGCGGGATCGCGACGCTGTTGCCGGTGCTCGGGTCGAAGGTGTGTCCGGCCGAGGCCTTCAGGGTGGTCCAGGTGGTGCCGTTGGTGCTGCCCTGGATCGACAGGGTCTGCGTCCTGGTCGCCCACGCGGCCGGCGGGGGCAGCTTCAGGGTGACGGAGCCGACGCTCTGCGCGGTGCCGAGATCGGCCTGCAGCCACTGCGGGAAGGCGTTGCTGTTCGACTCCCAGTAGCTGGAGGTGTTGTCGTCGTTGGCGTTGCCCGGCGGGAAGCCGCCGTTGGAGCTGCTCGCCGTCATCGTCGCGCCGAGCGCGAGGTTGGTGGTCGAGCTCGTGCCGCTGCCGCTCAGGCCGACCGTCAGCGGGCTGTTCGGGTCGTTGCTGGCGACGGTCAGGGTGCCCGTGCGGGTGCCCGAGGCGGTGGGGGTGAAGGTGACGTTGACGGTGCAGGAGGCGCCGGAGGCGAGGGTGGTGCCGCAGGTCCTGGTCTGGGCGTAGTCGCCGGTGGTCGCGACCGCGCCGAGCGTCGCCGTGGCGGTGCCGGTGTTGGTGACCGTGACGGCCTGCGCCGGGCTCGTGCCGCCGACCTGGCGCGTCCCGAAGGACAGGCTGCCCGGGGAGGCGGTCAGGGCGACGCCGTTGGTGCCGCTGCCGGAGAGGCTCACGGTCACCGGGCCGCCCTGGGCGCTGCTGGCGACGGTGAGCGTGCCGGTGCGGGTACCCGTCGCGGTCGGCCTGAAGGTGACGCCGACCGTGCACGTCGCGCCCGCGGCGAGGGAGCTGCCGCAATTGTTGGTCTGGGCGTAGTCGCCGGTGACGGTCACCGAGCCGATCGGGGCCGCGGTGGTGGCTCCGTTCGTGATGGTGACGGCCTGCGCCGGGCTGGTGGTGTTGACCTGGCGCGCGGCGAAGGAGAGGCTGCCCGGGGAGCCGGACAGGCCGCCGGTGTTGCCACCGCCACCGGGGTAGATGTAGTTCGGCGTGGGCCAGGTGCCGGTGCAGGTCGTGCTGCTGGGGCTCCAGCCGGTGTTGCCGGTGCCGAAGACGGGCGTGAAGGCCGCGCCGACGCAGTTGTGGATGGCGACACCCGCGCCGATGTGGTCGGCACTGACGTTGTTGAACGTCATGTTCGCGCCCGACTGCGCCTGGATCATGTACGTGCCGGTGCCGTCGATGTTGACGTTGTTGAAGTTCACCGTGCTCGTGGTGCCCTCGATCATGTGGATCGCGGCGTACGAGCTGTCCAGGATGTCGGTGTCGGTGACGTTGATGGTGGCGTTGACCGGCTCGTTGAGCCCGCTGAACCAGAGGGCTCCGACGCCGAAGTGCCAGTTGAAGTCGTTGTTGCCCGCCCGGAGCAGGGTGTTGCGGGCGACGGTGTGGGTTCCGGCGACCGCGGTGCCCTGGCCGGAGTTGACGCCCGGGTAGCGGTTCGCGATGTGGATGCCGCCGCCGTTGCTGACGGTGTCGGCCACCACGTTGTCGGTGATCTGGATGTCCCTGCCGCCGTACGTGACGATGTTGTTGGCCAGCAGCGTGACGCCCACGGTGTTGAACGTGAACTTGTTGCCGACGTTCGGGATCCGCTCCGGCCACATGGCCAGGGCGTCGTCACCGGTGTTGCGCAGGAACGTGTTGGTCACCGTCGAGTTGGTGACCCCGGTGTGGAAGTTCACGCCGTCGGCGGTCTGGTCGAGGATGCGGCTGTTCTTGATGGTGAAGTTGTTCATCGGGCCGTCCATCCAGGCACCGACCTTGGTGTGCTGCATCCACACGTTGTCCACGACCGAGTCGGTCATCGCGCCGCCCATGGCGTTGACCTGGTCGTTGTCCTCGCGCTCCATGATCTCGCCGATGATGGCGAAGTCCTTGAGCGTGACGTTGCGGCTCGGGCCGCCCGCCTCGTGGGGACGGATCTCGCCGCCGTAGCCGCCGCCCTGGACGTACTTGCCGTAGACGCCGACGGCCCGGTTGCGCTGGGTGGGGTGGCGCCCGCCGAGCACGCTGTACCAGGGGCCCGCCCCGCGCAGGGTGACCCCGTCGACGACCACGTGGTCGTAGAGGTTGTAGGTCCCCTCGGGGATGTAGACCTCCTTGCCCTGGGCCTTGCCGGCGTTGACCGCGGCCTGGAAGGCGGCCGTGTTGTCGACGCCCGTGTTGTTCTTGACGGCGCCGAAGTCGTCGACCGACAGCGAGCCGGCCGGGCGCCCGATCGGGGCGCCGACGACCTCGAAGTCGGCCAGGTCCACGGTGACCGGGATGCCGCCGGTGAACTGGACGCGGACCTTTGCCCCCGCGGCGAGCGTGGACCCGAACATGGTCCGCGTCTCGTCGTAGAAGTGGTGGGGGTTGGTGTCGCCGGGGTTGTTGTTGAACGGGTAGCCGCCGTAGTACCAGCCGTACTTGGAGGTGAGGGTCAGGTCCTTCAGGTGCGTGCCGTTGAGCCGCAGGCTCGCGGTGGTGTTCTGACCGGTTCCCGAGGCGTTGTCCGGCACGCTGTAGCGCAGTGACATCGCGTTCGCCGGCCGGGTGAGCGTGAACTCCACGTACTCACCCGAGGAGTCGAGCGTCACCGCCCTGCGGCCGGAGGCCTCCGAGGGGAGGCGGCCGTAGATCCGGTCGGGGCCGATCACCTGGCCCGAGTGGGCGGTGTCCTCGGCCTCTATCTCGAAGAAGGGCACGGTGGCGCCGCGCCCGGGAAAGTCGAACGGGGAGTCGGCCCTCGCGGCGGCCGTGGCGGGGGCGACCGGTAAGGAGGCCAGCCCTCCCGCCGTCAACGCCGCGATCGTGGCGATGGTCCAGGCCTTTAGCCTGCCGGACTTCTTCATCGGCTGACCCTTCACTTTACGAAGAGCCGGACGCTTCGCGGCCGGAACGTCGCAGACGCCGGCCGGTGGTGCCCGGGGGGTATCCACACCTTAAAATGACGAACAGATTGCTGCAAGATTTCAGCTAATACATGAAACGTAACGACCATGTTGCGTTGGTTCCTATACGGAAAGTTTCATGTAAGTGCTTACGGATTGCTGGAAGCCGCTTGCGTGCCGGTGGAAGCGGTGCCCGGCGTCGGTTCGGGTTCTCCAGCCGGTCCGGGCGGTCCGCCGGTGTGAGTGATCCGAGGGTCGGTGTGGCCGCCGACGTCGCGGTGGGTGCCCTGTGGTCGGCCGCCGCGATCACTGGTGAAACATCCCGAATGTGGAAAATTACGAGGTTCGCCGGTTTTTCGGCAAATGTCGATGTGCTGCCATACGATGCTTCCTCGTGGTGAGCTGGTGCGGAGCGGTACGACGGGACGAAACGGTCTGGATCTCGTCGGACAGCATCCCGGCGCGAGAGAACGGCGGCGCTTCCGTGGGACTGTTCGAGAACGAGCGAAAGACAGCGCTGTCAAATGAGTGATCCCGGACTGCGGTTCTCGATACTGGGGCCGGTGCGCGTCTGGCGGGACGGCGACGAGGTGGAGATCGGCTCGCCTCAGCAGCGGCTTGTCCTCGCCGTCCTCCTCCTGGCCGAGGGCAGGGCCGTGGGCCACGGTCACCTGCTCGACGCCATCTGGGGCGAGGACCGTCCCCGCACCGCCATGAGCACGTTGCGCACGTACGTCTCGCGCCTGCGCTCCGCCCTCGGTGCCGAGGTGATCACCTCGATCGGCAGCGGGTACGCCCTCGCCGGCGGGACCTGCGACCTGGTCACGATGGAGGAGCTGTCCCGCGAGGGACGGTACGGCGAGGCTCTGGCGCTCTGGCGGGGAGAGCCGCTCGCCGGGCTGGAGGGGGGCTACGCCGAGGGCCAGCGGGTCCGGCTCGGGGAGCGGCGGCTCGCCGTACAGGAGCTCAGGCTCGCCCAGGAGGTCGAGGAGGGCAGGCACACCGAGGTCATCGCCGAACTGACCGCGCTCCGCGGGGAACACCCGGCCAGGGAACGGCTCTCCGGCCTGCTGATGCTGGCGCTGTACCGCTCGGGCAGGCAGGCCGAGGCGATAGGCGTCTTCACCGACACCCGGAAACTGCTCGCCGAGGATCTCGGCATCGACCCCTCGCCCGAGCTGGCGGAGCTCTATCAGAGGATCATCACGGCCGACCCCGCCCTCGGCCGGAAGAAGGCGGCGAGCGCGGCCGCCAGGCAGGTGCCCCGGCAGCTCCCCGCCGACACCGCGGACTTCACCGGCAGGGAATCCGAAGTCGACGAGATGGTGGACGCCCTGAGGTCGGGGAACGCCCCGGCGCTGCTGATCTCGGCCGTGTCGGGCGCGGGCGGCATGGGCAAGACCACCCTGGCCGTCCACGTGGCGCACCGGCTCGCGCCGGACTACCCCGACGGCCAGCTCTTCGTGAACCTCAGGGGTTCGGGGGCGCAGCCGCTCGCACCGGAGACCGTGCTCGGCAGGTTCCTGCGCTCCCTCGGGGCGGAGGTCCCCGCCGACTCCGAGGAGCTGGGCGAGCGGGCGGCCCTGTACCGCTCCATGCTGGCGGACCGGCGGATGCTCGTCGTGCTGGACAACGCCGCGAACGCCGCGCAGGTACGGCCGCTGCTGCCGGGGGCCGCCGAATGCGCGGTACTGGTGACGAGCCGCGCGAAGATGGTCGGGCTGTCCGGAGTACGCCAGGTCGATCTGGGCGTGCTGCCCCACGACGAGGCGATGGCGCTGCTGGGCAAGGTGGTGGGGGAGGCGCGCGTGGCCACCGAACGCGAGGCGGCGGCGGACCTGATCGGGGCGTGCGGGCATCTGCCGCTGGCGATCAGGATCGTGGGCTCGCGGCTGGCGGCGCGGCCCGCCTGGAGCGTGGCCAGGATGCGCGACCGGATGGCCGACGAGCGTCGGCGCCTGGCGGAGCTGCGCGTGGACGACCTGGCCGTCGAGGCGACGTTCGCCCTCGGCTACGACCAGCTCGACGCCGCGCACGCCTCGGCGTTCCGGCTGCTGGCCATCCCCGACGCGGCCGACTTCTCGCTGGGCTCGGCGGCGGCCGTGCTCGACCTGGACGAGCCGGACGCGGAGGAGGTGTGCGAGGCGCTGGTCGACGTGAGCATGCTGGAGTCGCCCTCGCCGGGCCGCTACCGCTACCACGACCTCCTCAAGATCTTCGCCCGGTCGCGGCTGGACGACGAGGACGTCCGGCGAGCCGCGCTGGCCAGGCTGCTCGGCTACTACCTCGCCGGCATGACGGCGGCCTACCGGCTGGCCTATCCGGGCATGCCGGTGTCAGGCCCGGAACGGCCGGTCGGCGCGGAACCGCCCTTCTCCGGGCCGTCTTTCCCCGGACCGTCCTTCTCGGACGAGGAGGCCGGGGTGATCTGGGCGGAGGACGAGGAGCAAGGGGTGATCAGCGGCGTGCACCAGATCGCCCGGACTCCGGGCAGCGTCCTCTTCGACGCGATACGGCTGCTCGACATGGCGTCCGACGTACTGGAGACCGACGAGACCCCCGAGCGCTACGAGCGGGCGGCGGGAGCCCTCGTCGAGGCGGCGGCGGCCCGTGGGGATCGCCGCGCCGAGGCACACGCGCGGTGCATGCGCGGAGAGTTCCTGGCGGGCCGCTGGCACCTCGACGCGGCGATCGAGGACGGCCTCGCCGCGCGGGATCTCAGCCTTGCCGAGGGCGATCTGGCGCAGTACGCGCAGAGCATCAACCTGCTGGCCATGGTCGGCGCCAACCGCGGGTCCAAGAACGAGGCGATCGCGATGTACGCCGAGGCGATCAAGATCTGGCGCAAGCTGGGCGATCGGAGCAGCGAGACCACCGGACTGGGCAACCTGGCGCTCGCGCTCGTGTCGGTCGGCAGGGCCGAAGAGGCGGTGGAGGCCATGGAACTGGCCACCCGCACCATCAGCGAGCTGGGCGGCGGGGCGGATGCCGACATCATGTACCAGTCGGCCGTCGTGCTGCGGGACGCCGGGCGCCCGGAGGAGGCGCTCTCCCGGCTCGTGAAGTCGCGGAAGGCGTACCGGAGGCTCAAACAGCGCGTCCGGGAGGGGGCGACCCTGTTGCGGATGGCCGAGACCCACCTCGCCATGGGGCAGCCGGACAGCGCCGTGGACTGCGCCGAGGACTCGCTGGCCCTCATGGCGGAGGCGGGCAACGAATGGATCCAGGGCAAGGCACTCGTCGCGCTCGGCCAGGCGTTCTCCCGGCTCGGCCAGCCGGGCAGGGCCGGGGCCTGCCTGACCGAGGCGCTTGAGATCTTCGTACGTCGGAACATGCCCGAGGCGGACGAGGTACGGGCCCTGCTGGACCGGCACGGGGCCTCGTGGTGGAACGCCGAGCCGAAGGTGACCGTCCTGACCGGCTGAGCGCGGACCGTCCGCGTCCGCGGGGAACGCGGGGAACGCGGGGAACATCGTGTTCGGGCCCGGAACTGTCGGTGCCGGCTGGCATCATCAGGAGTGTGGACCTGCACTACTACGACGCGCCTCCCCGCTCCGGCCGCCATGACGGCCAGGTCGGCGAGGCCGTGGTGTCCTCCTCGAGGGGAAGCGAGGAGGACGGTGGCGGTGCGGTTCTCCATGTGCCGCCAACCCGGGGTGGCCTGCCACAGGAGGAGGCACTCTTTTTCTGAGGTCTTGCGGGCAGGGATGTCGAGAACGCATCCGTGGCTCCGATTCTCTGCGATCGGCGGAACGAGACGGACGACGATTTTCGAGGAGGAACGACCATGCGGCCCATGAAGACGAACACCCTGAAGGTGCCCGGCGCGACCCTTCACTACGAGATCCGCGGCTCGGGGCCGACCCTGCTGCTGATCTGCGGCGGGGTCTACGACGCCGCCGGATACGCGGGCCTGGCCCGGCGGCTCGCCGACCGCTACACGGTGGTGACCTACGACCGGCGCGGCAACTCGCGCAGCCCCCTGGACGGGCCGCCGGAGCCGCAGAGCATCGAGACGCACGCCGACGACGCGCACCGCGTGCTGGTGGAGGCGGGCGTCACCGCCGACGATCCCGCGTACGTCTTCGGCAACAGCTCTGGGGCGATCATCGGCCTGGAGCTGGCCGCCCGCCACCCCGAGCAGGTGCGCGTCCTGGTCTCCCACGAGCCGCCGCTCTTCGAGCTGCTGCCCGACCGCGACCGCTGGCGCGGCGTCATCCGGGACGTGGAGGAGGCGTTCGCCAAGGAGGGGACCGAAGCCGCCATGAAGGCCTTCGCCACCGGGTTCGACAGGACCGGCCACGAGCACGAGGAGGCGGCCACCCGCGGGGAGCAGGGAGAGCCCACCCCCGAGATGGCGGAGGCGATGGCCCGGATGGAGAAGAACACGGAGTTCTTCATCGGCTACGAGGTGCCGCCGTTCGTCAGCTACCTCCCCGACGTCGACGCGCTCCGGGCCTCCTCGGCGCGCGTGGTGATGGTGGCCGGCGAGGAGTCGGAGGGACAGCCGCCCTACCGGGCCTCCTTCGTCGTCGCCGAGCAGATCGAGGGGCGGCACGTGATGTTCCCCGGCGACCACGGGGCCTTCGGCACCCAGGACGAGGCCTTCGCCGCCAAGCTCGACGAGGTGCTTTCCGGCTCCTGAGGTAGCGCGGCCCGACGGCAGTCTCCTGGCGACCCGGCCCAGGAGACAGCCGTGACCGCGCCGGCCTCCCGGTTCTTCCGGAGGTTCGACAGGGGTGAGATCGCCTACACCCGCGTACGGGCCTCCTCGATCTGGCGCGCGATGTTCCTCGCACCGGCGGCCTCGGCGAGGGCGCTCGCCTCCTCGGCCAGCGCGAGCGCGTCGTCACGGCGGCCCTCCGCGGCGGCGATGTAGATCAGCCCCACCAGGTTCGCGGCGACCCCCGGCAGGAAGCCGAGCTCCCGGCGGAGCCGCACCGACTCCTCCAGCCGTTCCCGCGCCGTCTCCAGCCGTCCGGCGGCGTGCTCCGCGGTACCCAGGTGCCGGAGCGCGTACGACGTCAGCAGCTTGTCACCGGCCCGCACCGCGAGCTCGTGCGACCGTTCGAGAAACGGGACCGCGGTGTCGTCGTCCCCGCGGACGACCTGGTGGAGGAGGCCGGTCCAGAGCAGCGACTCGCTCTCGCCACGCAGGTCGCCGAGCGCCCGGTAGAGCTCCGTCGCTCGCTCGAACAGCGCCAGCTCGCGCGGGTCCTCCTCTCCGTCCTCGAAGAAGCGCGCGTGCATGATCCGGCCACGGGCCAGCGCCAGACCGGCCTCGACCGCGTCCAGCTCCCGGTCGGCCACCTCCAGCACCCCGGCCTCACCGTCGAAGACCGCGCGTTCGTAGAGCAGTCTGGCCCGTTCGAGCTTTTCTTCGGCACTCATCCGCTCAACCCCGTTCACCCGGATCCGCCCGCCGCGTCGAACACCGTACGCGGCGAACGAGGTGTGACACCAGTCTTCCGGCTGCCGTGAGAGTTTGGCCGACGGGTTGTGGGAGCCCGTCGTGGGAATGGTCGCGGAAACGTTCACCGGTTCGGGCGCGGGCACGCGCCCGGCACCGACGTGCCCCGAATCGAGCGGCTCAGAGGTGGCGGAGGAAGCTCAGGCTTCGCTGCCACGTGAGGTCGGCGGCACCCTCGTCATGATCGCAAAGATCCGCGTCCGTGTAGAAGTGTCCGGCGCCCGGATAGGTGAAGACCTGCACCGCGGCCCCCGCGTCGGTCGCGGCCTTCTCCCATGCGGCGACGGCCGCAGGAGGTGCGAACGTGTCCGGGTCGGCGACGTGCAGCTGCATCGGTGGGCTGCCCCACGCCGATGCGGGGATCTCCGTTATTCCGTGCAGGAGCAGCACGCCTGCGGTGTCGCGCCGGTCGGCCAGTAGGGCCCCTACGACCCCGGCGCCCATCGAGATGCCGGAGAGGACCGTGTCGGCGGGCAGCCTTCCGACAGCATCGCGCGCTCGTCCCACCAT
The DNA here is from genome assembly GCF_052983175.1 of Streptosporangium sp. G12. NCBI lineage: Bacteria > Bacillati > Actinomycetota > Actinomycetes > Streptosporangiales > Streptosporangiaceae > Streptosporangium > Streptosporangium sp. G12. Next base: position 395,671 of record NZ_JBRIQO010000002.1, read on the forward strand.
GGCCTTCCAGCCGATCCGGTTCATCAGGGCGAATCCCTGATCGATCGTCGTGGCGGTCTCACCTGCGTACAGGTCAGGCGTGACGACCTCGTGCCCGGCGGCGCGAAAGCGATCGGCGGCGGTACGTTCGACGGACCGCAGGCCGTACACGGAATGGAACAGAGCGATGTGCACCACATCGCCATCCTCTCCTACGGACACCGGTCCTCGCCAACGGGCGAGGCCACCCGACCCGGCGAAGGACCCCGGTCACGGCGGCGGGCGAAGGTCCGGGTCTCGACGCTGACGATGTCCGGGCGCGACCAGGTGCCTCCGGTGGCTTTCCGTCCCCGCGGCGCGGTGGTCTCTGGCCCGGTCACCGGCTCGGTACGCGATGGTCGCGTCGGCGGGACGCGGGTCGGCTCTTCAGGTGAAGCGGCGCAAAGCGAAGCGGGGGTGGGGCTCGGTGTGGCCGAGGGCCAGGTCGGCGGTCATCTGGCCGATCAGGGGGGCGAACTTGGCGCCGTGGCCCGAGCAGGGGGAGGCGATGACGACGGGGCCGACGCGGTCGAGGACGAAGTCCTCGTCGGGGGTGATGGTGTAGAGGCAGCTCGCCTCGGACACCGGGGCGGGGTCGAGGCCGGGCAGCCATCTCCGGACGTGGGCGGTCACCACGGCACGGGAGGCCGGGTCGACGACGCCGTCCCTGGCGGTGGCGGTGACGGGTCTGCCCGCGTCGTGCTGGGCGACCTTGACCGCGGGCCGGGAGCCGCCGTCGCCGCCCGAGGGGAGCCCGTAGATCTGCGGGCCGTCCGTGTGGACGAAGACGGGCCAGCGGGCGTCCGGGTCGCGCGAGCGGAAGTGGAAGACCTGCTGCTGGGTCACCCGCAGCGGGGGCAATCCCACCGGCACGCCGAGCCGTCCGGCGAGTTCCGGCAGCCAGGGGCCCGCGGCGACGACGACGGTGGCGGCGGTCACCTCCGGGCCCTCGGTGCGCAGCCGGACGCGCCCGCCGGGCAGGGGCTCCGCGCCGGTGAACCGTACGCCGGTGAGCACCTGGGCGCCCAGTTCGGCCGCCCGGTTCACCGCGGCGGCCACCGCCGCGTCGGCGTCGGCCGTACCGGCCTCGGGATGGTGCAGCACCGGCCCTTCGAAGCGCATGAACGGCCAGCGCTCGGCCGCGGCGCCGGGAGAGAGCAGCTCGTGCGGCACGCCCGCCTCCGCCAGCAGGCGGGCGATCCCCTCGGGGTCGCGCCCCGCGCCGAGGTCGACGCCGCCGGTGACGCGGAGCAGCGCCGTCCCGGTGTCGTTCTCCAGCTCGCGCCAGCGCTCCCCGGCCAGGCCGGTGAGACGCACGTACTCCGGGTCGGCGTAGGCCCGGCGGTAGATCCGTGAGGTGCCGTGCGAGCTGCCGCGCCGGTGACCGACGTCGTACGCCTCGATGAGGGTGACGGCGTGCCCGCGGCGGGCGAGCTCCCATGCCGTGGCCGAGCCCGTCAGCCCCGCGCCGATCACCGCGACCTCCGTCTCGATCCGGTCAGGGGTGTTCATCGGCGGCCTCTCCCTTCGAGCGGCGTCGTCGTGCTCGACGGCGGGTTCTCCACGGGGGCGATCCTAGGTGAACGCGCGAAACGGCTCCGGCCGGACCCTTCCGGGCCCGGCCGGAGCCGGTGCTTTCTCGGGGGACGCCGATCAGGGGACGTTGACCAGGCGGTGGTGATCACGGGGGACGGTGATCACCGGGATGATGATCGGGAACGCGGACGAGCGGGTGGTGACCACGGGGACGGTGATCACCGGAGTGATGGCCGGGGGACGGTGTCGTCGGGGGTGACGATCAGCTGACGTTGGCGCAGATCGCGTAGACGCTGATGCCGACGTCGTTGTAGCCGGGCTGACGGCCGAGCCCGATCCAGCCGCCGCCGTCGTCGGTGGGGAAGGAGCCCACCAGCACGGCCTGGTTGCCCTGCGCCTCGGCGCCGCCGCCGACGGCCTTCTTCCCGGCGGGGCAGCGGACCACGCGGCGCTGGAAGTTGGGCACGTTGGCGTTCGGCAGCTTGACGAGCTGGTAACCGGTGAAGTCGGCGGGGGCGGCGGGCACGGAGGCCGTGGCCGGAGCGGCGACGGTCATCGCGGTCAGACCCGCGACACCGACGGCGGCGACGCCCAGCGCGGCGGTCGTGAGCTTCCTGCTTCGCATGTTCTCTCCTGGGGCAGGGGTGCCTGGATGGTCACGCAAAGTAAATTGACTGTCACGCTGAGTGTCCAGCCTTGATTTTGTCACCGCCCCGCCAGTTGCGCCCGTCTCGGCGATCGGGCATGTGCGGCCCGGAGGGGTGCGGGTGCGGGGGCTCGCGCGCAGGATCCGCGCCTTCTGTGGCCGCCGGCTCGCGACCCTCCCCGAGGGCGCCGGGGAGCGGGGGAGCGGGCACCGCCAAGTGGTCGATCGGCGATTGACGCCGATCAACGGAGAGAGCGCTCTCAGATCAGGGTAGGTCCATTTCTTGATCGTTGGCCAGGGGGGCGGTGCGGTGCGTATGAGCCCGAGGGGGCATCGCCGTCCGGTGGAACGCCCTATTTTCTGCGCTTACGCCCTCTCGCCTGCACGTCTGTACTTTACCTATTCGTTACCAACGTGAAACATTGACTGCCGTGACGCAGCCCGTTACTTTTCGGTGAGAGAGCGCTCTCTCGTATCGGTCAGCTTCAGAGCCCGATTCCTCTCCCCGGAGGCACCCCCCAATGGATCCCTCAATCCGGACCACGGGTCCGGACAGTGCGCCCCCCCGTGAAGGACGACTCGCCCGGTCGGCGGCCCGCCTCAGGACTCGCCGTCGCCGCCTCGCCGCCGGTGTGGTCGTCGCGATGGTGGCCGGACTGCTCGGCCTCGGCGCCGCCCGCTCGGCCGAGGCCGCCACGGTCGGCGCCGGCAGCTACGCCGACACCCTCCCGGCCGGACGCTCGCTGCCGGCCGGCTGCGGTTCCATCTCCACCAACCCCCGCCAGTGGGTGACGGCCAACGCCCCCGCCGGGGCCGTGCCCACCAACGACTGGTGGTCGTCGATCCTCTACAAGAAGACCGACTGCGCGTACGGTGAGCCGCTCCACGCGCACCCGATCTCGTACGACACCTTCGGCAACGGTCTCGGCTTCTCCTACAACACCACCCCCGCCATCAGCGGCACCGCGACCGGCGTCGGCGAGTACCACTACCCGTACGTCGAGAACATCCGCGTCGGCGTCGCGGGCCTGAGCTCGCCGGACGTCAAGGTCGACGGCTGGAGCGACTGGACCGTCACCCCGTACTGGAGCGGCGCGGGCCGGACCATGAAGGCCACCATCGGGCACGGCCTGCCGTTCGCGTACTTCCAGGTCACCGGAGGCGACGCGCAGATCACCACCGCGGGCACCCCCACGGTGTGGTCCAACAGCGGCGCCACCATCGGCTTCACCGCCGGCGGCCGTGACTACGTCGCCTACGCGCCGACCGGCGCGACCTGGTCGGTGAGCGGCACGACGATCAGCTCCGCCCTGGCGGGCAGGGGCTTCTTCTCCGTGGCGGCGCTGCCCGCGGGCGGCGACCGCGCGGCCCTGGCGAGCACCTACGGCCAGTACGCGCACGCGCACGTCACCGGCACCCGGGTCTCGTACGCCTACAACCAGGCCGCGAGCTCGCTCACCACGACGTACGCCTTCACCACCACGGCCAGGCAGGGCAGCCAGACCGGCACGGTCATCGCGCTCTACCCACACCAGTGGAACCACCTGACCGGCTCGACGCCGCTGGCGCAGACGTACGTGTCGGCGCGCGGACCGATGAAGATCGTCACCGGTACGCAGTTCAGGACGACGATGAAGTACACCGGCGTGCTGCCCGAGATCCCCGCGGTGGCCGACAGCTCGGGCGCCGACCTCACCACGGTCACCAACCAGCTCAACGCCGAGCTCGGCAACCCGATGGACATCCGGGGCGACGACACCTACTGGACCGGCAAGGGCCTGGGCCGGGCCGCCCGCATCGCGGAGATCGCCGACCAGCTCAACCTGACGTCGGTGCGCACCGCCGCGCTGAACGCCATCCGCACCCGCCTCAACGACTGGTTCACCGCCTCACCGGGCAAGACCAGCCGGGTCTTCTACTACAACCCGAGCTGGGGGACCCTGCTCGGCTACCCGGCCTCGTACGGCTCCGACCTGGAGCTCAACGACCACCACTTCCACTACGGCTACTACATCGCCGCGGCCGCGACCCTCGCCAAGTTCGACCCCAACTGGGCGAAGACCAGCCAGTACGGCGGCATGGTGGACCTGCTGATCCGCGACGCCAACAACTACGACCGCAACGACACCCGCTTCCCGTACCTGCGCGACTTCGACATCTACGCGGGCCACGACTGGGCGTCCGGGCACGGCGCGTTCGGCTCGGGCAACAACCAGGAGTCGTCGTCGGAGGGCCAGAACTTCGCCAACGCCCTCATCCAGTGGGGACAGGCCACCGGCAACACCGCCGTCCGCGACGCGGGCATCTTCATCTACACGACCCAGGCCGCGGCGATCCAGGAGTACTGGTTCGACTCGCGCGACCAGAACTTCCCCGCCGCCTTCGGCCACAGCACGGTCGGCATGGTCTGGGGCAGCGGCGGCGCGTACGCCACCTGGTTCAGCGGCGAGCCGGAGATGATCCAGGGCATCAACATGCTGCCGGTCACCGGCGGGCACTTCTACATGGGCGACAACCCCGCCTACGTGAACACCAACTACGCCGAGCTGGTACGCAACAACGGAGGCCCGCCCACGGTGTGGCGGGACATCCTCTGGCAGTTCCAGGCGCTGGGCAACGGTGACGCGGCCCTGGCGAACCTGCGCGCCGCCGGCGCCTACACCCCCGAGGAGGGGGAGAGCAGGGCGCACACCTTCCACTGGATCCGCAACCTGGCCGCCCTCGGCACGGTCGACACCTCCATCACCGCCAACCACCCGCTGGCCAAGGTGTTCAGCAAGAACGGGGCCCGCACCTACGTCGCGTCCAACATCACCGGCAGCGCGCTCACGGTGACCTTCTCCAACGGGACCGTGCTCAACGTCCCGGCGGGCAAGACGGTCACCTCCGGCGCCTTCACCTGGAGCGGCGGCAACGCGGGCGGTGGCACCACGAACCCCGATCCCACGCCCACGCCGACCCCGACGCCCACCCCGACCCCGACGCCCACCCCGGACCCGGGTGGCTTCACCGCGACGCGCTACCTGCAGAGCGGCGGCGGTCTGCCGGGCACGGCGGGCGCGGCGGGCAGCGTCACGGTGGCCGCCGCGAACGGCAACCACGACGGCGTGCCGACCAACGCCCAGGTCTTCACGGCGACCGGTCTCACCGCCGGCCACAACGGCGGCACCACCGCGTTCGACCTCTTCGTGGACGCGGGAACCTCGGTCGCCAACGGCACCCAGGTCCGGGTCTCCTACGACCTGACCGGCAACGGGAGCTGGGACAGGGTGGAGACCTACGCCTACTTCGCCACCGACCCGGTGACGGGCTGGGAGCACTACACGCAGGGAGCCGGCCCGCAGTCCTCCTCGGGAACGCTCGGCAACCTGTCGAACGGCCGGGTGAGGGTCGAGGTCTGGAACGCCATCGGCAACGGTGCCGTCAGCCTCGGCATCGGCAACCAGTCGACCGTGAGGCTGCCGTTCGGCTGACCCCCCTCAGCTGATCGGTGAAGGGACGGCCGGGAGCGTGAGCCCCCGGCCGTTCCCGCCTTCCCCGGGGGGCGGCGGCAGGCCGATCGGGTTCGAGGGCGGCATGATGCCCGACTCCAGGACGGCCATGGTCAGCGGGTGCAGCAGCAGGGCGAGCTCGGAGGTGCGCTCGTCTCCCAGGGCCCGCCAGGGAGCGGCCGCGGCCTCGTCGGTCAGCCGCTCGATCCGCTCGCGCTCCCGCGCGCCCTCGGCCGTCAGGAGGCCGGAACCGTCGACCCACCCGCGCTCGCGCAGCGCGGCGGCACCGGCCTCCCACTCCTCGTCGTCCCAGCGCCGTGCCAGACGCAGCTGGTCCATGTCCGTCTCGCCCGCCGCGACCTTGAGCAGGTGGGACTGGACGGGGGAGACGCCGTGGGCGACGAGGGCGGCCACGTGCCCGTCGCCCCGGTGCTCGCGCAGCGTGGTCGCGGCCTGCCAGAGCAGCAGGTGCGGCTCGTCGGGCGCGGGCAGCGCCTGGTTGGCCGCGCCGAGCACCCGGCCGGCGGTGTCGGCGAGCCCGGCGGCCTCCCAGGCGAGGTCCGCCGCCGCGCGCAGGTCGTCAGAGCCGGTCACCTTGTCGGAGAGCAGGTTCCGCAGTGCCGCTCCCGCCCCGTCGAGCCGGGCGCGCAGCACGTCGCCGGGGGTCGCGAACGTCCACGCGTCGGGGAGCGCCCTGGCGACCCTGGCCGGAGGGAAGCCGTGGAACGCCGCCGTGACGACGCCGGGGCCCACCGGCCCGAGCGGTGCCGCCCTGGCCGCGAAGTAGCCCATCCAGAAGCCGCGCATGCCGACCGCGTCGGCCGCCGCCCGAGCCTCGGGGGCGAAATAGGTGACGGCGTGCAGGGGCTCCAGTAACTGCCACATGACACGCGGAACGTTCGGTTCGGGCTCCGGCACGGTCTCACACCCCGTCTCGTGGATCCTGGCGGATCGGCTGTGCATGTACATACGGTACTCGGCGGAACGGCCGGACGATCTCTCGACGAGAGAGCCGCCATCTGGTCCGAACCCTGACCTGATCTGGGAAGACGGAGTCATCTCACCCGTCAGGTTGGGTCTTCTCAAGGGGGGACGGGCGGGTTATCAAGAGCTCAGGACGAACTGTGATTTCCGACATTTTCCCGCGCCGGCATCGCGGTCGCGTCCGATCGCCCAACCCCCGAGCCGATGGAGTACGGCATGCGTCAGTTACGAAGAGCGATGTTGCGGATCCTGTGTGTCATCGCGATGCTCACCGCGGGTATCACCGCGACGGCCACGGGCGCGCAGGCCTCCGTTCCCAACCGGTGGGGTTTCGCCGTGGTCAACGTGACCTCCGGCATTCCCGACGTCAACCACCAGGCGGGCAGCTGGGGGGTGGGCTTCAACGTCAGCGTCACTCCCGGCGGGGTCGGGCAGACGTTCGTGAAGTTCCCGCAGATCGCGATCACCGGCGGCGTGGTCCACGTCACGGCGATCTCCGAGACCGCCTACTGGTGCCAGGCGCAGAACTGGGGCCCGTCGGGCACCGACCTGGTGGTGGCGGTGCAGTGCTACCGGTACGGAGGGGCTCCGGTCTTCACCCCGTACAGCATCGTCTTCGAGCAGAGCACCGGCGTCCTGCCCGCGCCGCAGGCGTTCGGCTACGTGCACTACAACGGCGCCGCCATCGCCACCCAGTTCAACTCGGCCGGGGGCGTGAACACCGTCGCCGGGGGCGGGGGTGTCTGGACGGTCACCCTGCCCGGCCTGGGCTCGTCCGGTTTCGCCGGGAACCTCCAGGTCACCGCGGTCAATCCCAGCCAGCCCGCCCGCTGCAAGGTCGGCGCCTGGGCCCCGGGCGTGGGCGCGCAGGCGGTCCAGGTGCGCTGCCACAACGCGACGAACGTGCCGCTCAACACCGGATGGACGCTGACCTACCAGCGTGAGCGCGCCATCACCGGCGCGGCGATCCCGCCGAAGAACTTCGCCTACACCTTCGACACCACCCCGGCCAACCCCGGCCCGTACGCGCCGGTGCCCTCGGCTCTGAACTACAACTCCCAGGGAGGCACGAACACCATCCAGGTGGCGGGACCCGGCCAGCGCCTGGTGATCTTCCCGAGGGTCGGGGTCCTGAAGGACCAGGTCCAGGTCACCGCGTACGGTTCCGGCCCCGAGTTCTGCAACCTGCAGACCATCTGGAACACCAGCGGCAGCAACGCGTTCGTCCGCAACGTCATCTGCTACAACGCCACCACCCGCGTCGACCGGCAGTCGCTGGTCACCTACACCTCGGCCTTCTAAAAGGCCACCTCGGCCTCGCGAAGGCCGGGGCGCGGTACCGTCCGGTGTCCCGGGCGGTACCGCGCCGCTCACCTGAATGGACGTCCCTCTCCCGGGTAGCCGGAGACGATGGCGACTTATGGCTTTCATTCCTCACACGAGCAGATCCATCCGGCAGAGCTGCTGAAGGCGGTCACGCGGGCCGAGCAGGCGGGGTTCGGGGCGGCGATGTCGTCGGACCACTTCTCCCCGTGGAGCGAGCGTCAGGGGCAGTCGGGGTTCGCCTGGTCCTGGCTGGGCGCGGCGCTCCAGGCCACGAACCTGCCGTTCGGTGTGGTCAACGCCCCCGGCCAGCGCTACCACCCCGCGATCATCGCCCAGGCGATCGGCACCCTCGGCGCGATGTACCCCGGGCGCTTCTGGGCCGCCCTCGGCACGGGTGAGGCGAGCAACGAGCACATCACCGGCGACCGCTGGCCGCGTAAGGAGCTCCGCAAGCGGCGGCTGCGGGAGTGCGTCGACGTCATCCGGGCGATGCTGGCGGGGGAGGAGGTCAGCCACGACGGGCTGGTGACCGTCGACCGTGCCCGGCTGTGGACCCGCCCGGAGGTCCCCCCGAAGCTGGTCGGCGCGGCGGTGAGTGCCGAGACGGCCCGCTGGTGCGCGGAGTGGGCCGACGGCCTGATCACGGTGGGAGGGCCCGTCGACCGGCTGCGCGAGGTCGTCGGCGCCTACCGGGACGCCGGAGGCAAGGGCAAGGTGGCGCTCCAGGTCCACCTCAGCTGGGCCGAGAGCGACGACGAGGCGATGGCCATCGCCCACGACCAGTGGCGGAGCAACGTCTTCTCGCCGCCGGTCAGCTGGGACCTCGAGACCGCCGAGCTCTTCGACGTGGTCTCCGCGGACGTCTCGCCGGAGAAGGTGGCCGAGGCCGTCAACGTCTCCTCCGACCTCGGCTGGCACGCCGCCAGGATCAACGAGTACGCGGACCTGGGCTTCGAGGAGATCTACCTGCACCACGTGGGCCAGGAGCAGGCCGCCTACATCGACGCCTTCGGCGCGAAGGTGCTTCCCCAGCTGCGCTGACGGATGCCTCTCCCGCCTCCCCGGCCGCGCTGACGTCGCGCCGACGTCGGCGCGCGGCCGGAGGGGGCGGTACGGACGGCGTCCCGGCCGGAGGGGGCGACGGCGCAGGCGAATTTCCGGCTGGAGGGGACGACGGCGCGGGCGGATTTCCGGCCGGGGAGGTTGAACGGTAAGGGCGGGTGCCCGGCCGGTGACCGGCCTCTTCAGCCGCCGGAGGCCATGGCACGAATCGGATCTTCCTCACTTCTCGCGACATGTGATGGAAACAATTCGGGAGGAATCAATTCACAGACGTAGGTGAATGTTCTACATTTGTCATGGGAGCGCTCCCATCAGAAGGAGGCGCAGTGTCTCTCCAGCACGACTCATCTGCGGCGTCCCTCGAGGTCGCCCACGAGTACGAAGGCGAGTGCCTGCTGCCCGCCGTTCCCACGAGCGTGCGCGACGCCCGCTCGCTGGTCCGCCGGGAGCTCTCCCTGTGGGGTGCGGACGATCTGATAGACGACTGCATGCTGATCGTCAGCGAGCTGGTCACCAACGCCGTCAGGTACGGCGGCGCCGCGTGCGCGCTGCGGATCCGGGGCGGCGGGAGCTTCGTCCGCGGCGAGCTCTTCGACCCGGGGGAGGGGGCTCCCCGCGTGTGCGCCCGCGACATGGAAGCCACCGGCGGCCGGGGCCTCCAGATCGTCGACTCCCTCGCCGACGACTGGGGTGTCGCCCATCCTCCCTCCGGAGGAAAGATCGTCTGGTTCGTCCTGGGTCTCCCCGCCCCCGCCCACCTCCGTCCCGCCGTCGCCCCGGTCCTGCAGTTCAAGTAGGCGCGTGCCGGGAGGCGCCCGATCGTCCGGCGCGCCCGGTGTCACCCGGCCCGGGATCGCGTGGCCGTCCGGGGCCCTGAGAGGTCCGCGGGCAGGAAGCGGGAAGGCGCCTGAAGAGGCGGACCGGGAAGGCGCCGGAAAAGGGGAAGCGCCGGAAGGGCGGCAGCGCCTGAAAAGGGAGGGCGCCGGGAGGCCGGAAAGGGCCTGAGCGGTCACGTCCGCCGGAAGCGGGCTCCCCGGCATCCGGTGTCACGGCGTCACGGTGTCGCGGTGACCCGGTGGTGATCGCCGCCGGGGGTGGGTGTGCCGCCGTGCCGTCCGGCCCCGTAGTGTGCGGGACGGCCACCCCTCATGGAGAGAAACGCATCGCCCATGACGTACGACCACACCCGCCGCGCCTGCTACACCGGATATGTCACCCAGGCCATCGTCAACAACCTGGCCCCCCTGCTGTTCATCGTGTTCCAGACCCGCTACCAGCTGCCTTTGGAGATGCTCGGGCGCCTGGTGCTGCTCAACTTCGCCACCCAGCTGGTCACCGACATCGTGGCCGTGCGGTTCGTGGACCGGACCGGTTACCGCGTCCCGCTGGTGCTGGCTCACATCCTGTCGGCGCTGGGGCTGGTGCTGCTGGCGGTGGCCCCGGCGGTGTCGCCCTCCCCGTACCTGGGACTGTGCGTCGCGATCGTCGTCTACGCCGTCGGCGGCGGCCTGCTGGAGGTGCTCGTCAGCCCCGTCGTGGACGCGCTGCCCAGCCCGCAGGAGGGCAAGGCCGCGGCGATGAGCCTGCTGCACTCCTTCTACTGCTGGGGGCAGGTCGCGGTGGTGGCGGGCAGCACGCTGCTGCTGGCCTGGATCGGCCAGGACGCCTGGCAGGTCCTGCCGGTCGCCTGGGCGCTCGTCCCGCTGGTCAACATGGTGGCGTTCCTGAGGGTGCCGCTGCCCGCGACCGTGCCGGACGAGCACCGTACCTCCCTGCGGGCGCTCTTCGGGGCCCCCGCCTTCGCCGCCGTCGTCGTGCTGATGCTCTGCGCGGGCGCGGCCGAGCTGACCATGTCGCAGTGGTCCTCCCTCTTCGCGGAGGAGGGGCTGGGCGTCTCCAAGGTGTGGGGCGACCTGGCGGGCCCGTGCCTGTTCGCGGTCCTGATGGGGATCGGCCGCATCGTCTACGGCCTGTGGGGCGAGCGGATCCCGCTGGTACCCGCGATGGCCTCGTGCGGCGCGCTGGCGACCGTCTGCTACCTCGTCGTCTGCCTGTCCTCCGACCCGGTGGTCAGCCTCGTCGGCTGCGCGGTGTGCGGCCTGGCCGTCAGCCTCCTGTGGCCGGGGACCTTCAGCCTCGCCGCGGCCCGCTTCCCCCTCGGCGGCGCGGCCATGTTCGGCGTGCTGGCCGTCTTCGGTGACGCCGGGGGCGCGGCCGGCCCCTGGATCGCCGGGGCCGCCGCGGACGCCTCCGCCACCGCGAGCGGGTTCCTGTCCACCCTGTCGGCCGCGCTCCCCGGCGACGGCGGCTCCGGCCTGCGCACCGGCATCCTCGTCGCCACCGCCTTCCCGCTCGCCGTCGTCGCCCTCACCCTCGCGTACGGCATCCGGGCGAGGGGCGCGGCAAGCACAGCGGGTACGGCGGGTACGGCGGCAGACGGGACGCCCGATGAGGCGGCGGGCGGGGTGGAGCGTCCGATCGGCGGGTGAGCCGGATGGGACATCGGGGCATGACATCCCCTTTTCATGGGCACCTCGTATCCCAGCGACACCGCACACTCGAGGAGCGTTCCACCATGACCCCGGCACCCATGGACTCTCCGGTGAGGGCCGGGTCCGCTGAAGGCGCGGACGGGACGCCGGGGGGCGGGCCCCCGGAACACTCGGCCTGGGCGGGGGAGGCCGGAATTCCGGAGCGCGCGGCCGTGACGGCGGGGGCCGGGACCCTGGAGCGTGCGATCGAGGCGATACCGCTGGTGGATCATCACGTCCACGGCGCCCTGGACGGCGACCTGCCGCGGAGGCGGTTCGAGGAGCTGATCACCGAGTCCGACCGGCCGGTGCCCGGCTGGATGACCCAGTTCGACTCGCAGCTCGGTTTCGCCGTCCTGCGGCACTGCGCGCCCGTCCTCGGTCTCGACCCGCACCCGGACCCGGAGACCTACCTCGCCCGCCGCGCCGAGCTCGGGGCCGGGGAGGCGAACCGGCGCCTGCTGGCCGCTGCCGGGGTCGGTCACTTCCTCCTGGAGACCGGCTACGGGGGAGAGGAGATCCTCGGCCCGGCGCCGATGGCGGCCCTCACGGGGCGGCCCGTCGAGGAGATCGTCCGCCTGGAGTCGGTCGCCGAGGGAGTCGTCGCCGAGGGGACCGACGCCGCCGGGTTCGCCGCCAGCTTCGAGGCGGCCCTGTGGGAGCGCAGCCGTACGGCGCGCGGCCTGAAGAGCGTCGCCGCCTACCGGTACGGGCTCGACCTCGACCCCGCCCCGCCCGCCCCGGCCGAGGTGACGGCGGCGGCCGGACGCTGGCTGCGCGAGTCCGAGCGGACCGGGACGATCCGCGTCGACGACCCGGTGCTGCTGCGCCACCTCATCTGGGCGGGCATCGAGCGCGGGCTGCCGCTCCAGTTCCACGTCGGATACGGCGACCCCGACCTCGACCTGCGCCGTTCCGACCCCCTGCTGCTGCGCGGCCTCGTCGAGCTCGCCGAGCCCAGGGGCGTCCCCCTGCTCCTGCTGCACTGTTACCCGTACCACCGCAACGCCGGTTACCTCGCCCAGGCCTACCCGCACGTCTACCTCGACGTCGGGCTGGGGGTGAACCACACCGGGGCGCGCAGCGTGGCCGTGGTGGCCGAGAGCCTGGAGCTGGCGCCGTTCGCCAAGATCCTCTTCTCCTCGGACGCCTGGGGCCCCGCGGAGCTCCACCACCTGGGCGCCCTGCTCTGGCGCCGCGCGACGGCCCGGGTCCTCGGGGGGTTCGTCGCGGACGGCGAGTGGAGCGAGCCGCAGGCGATCCGGGTCGCCACCATGATCGGCGCTCGGAACGCCCGCCGCGTCTACGGCCTCGGAGAGACCGGGTGACCGGCCCCGAGGCCGGCGACGAGAACGACCATCACGTACGACGAGAACGGCGCCCATGTCACCCACGTACCACCGGAACGGCACCACGCACAGCCAGAGGGAGATCCATGATCGGCACTCACGTCCGCACACTCGCCGCACCCGCCGAGGAGGACGCGTGAGGGGCAACCGCGACGCCCGCCTGCTCGGGGGGCGGCGATGAACGAGATCCACGAGCGGCTCCGCGCCGCTCTGCACGCCGAGCTGCCCGCGGCCTTCCAGCTGCGGCGGGAACTGCACGCCGAGCCGTGCGTGTCGGGAAAGGAGGAGCCCACGCTCAAGCGCGTGCTGGACGCGCTGCCCGAGGGTGACGCGACGGAGCGGGTGGCCGGGACCGGCGCGCTCCTTCGCGTCGGCGGCGAGGGCCTGGCCGTCGGGGTGCGCGGGGAGCTGGACGCCCTGCCGATCCGGGAGGAGACGGACGTGCCCTGGGCCTCGCGCAACGGCTCCATGCACGCCTGCGGCCACGACGTGCACCTCGCGGCGCTGGTGGCGCTGACCAGGGCGGTCGACCGGGTACGGGCGCCGGCGCCGATGGTCGCGGTGCTGCAGCCGCGCGAGGAGACCCACCCCTCCGGTGCTCGCGACATCGTCGCCTCCGGCGCGCTCCGCAGGAACCGGGTCGGCGCGATGATCGCGGCACACGTCCAGCCGGTGCTCGGCGCCGGCGAGACGGCCTGCACACCCGGCGCGGTCAACGCCTCCTCCGACGAGTTCACCGTCACCGTCCGGGGACAGGGCGGGCACGCGGCCTACCCCCACCTGTCCCGCGACTCGGTCCTGGCGCTCGCCCAGATCATCGTGGCCGCGCAGCAGCTCGTCAGCCGCGACGCCGACCCGATGACGCCGACCGTGGTCACCTTCGGGACCGTGTCGGCGGGCAGCGCCCCCAACGCGATCCCGGGGCAGGCCTCCGCCCGGGGCACCCTCCGCACGATGTCGGAGTCGTGGCGCCACCAGCTGCACCACCGCTTCCGCGAGGTCGCCGAGGGCGTCGCCCGCGTCCACGGCTGCGAGGCGGAGGTGCGGATCACGAACGGGGAGCCGGTGCTCGTCAACGACGCCCGCCTCGCCGAGGAGACCGGCTGCATCCTCGTCGACGTCGCCCACCACATGCCCGCCACGCTGCGCTCCTGCGGTGCCGACGACTTCGCCCACTTCGCGTCGGTCGTGCCGTCGCTGATGCTGTTCGTGGGCACCGACACGGCGTCGGGACTGCACAGCCCGTACTTCCTGCCCGGAGACGAGACCGTGACGGCGGTCGCCGAGAGCCTGCTCGCGGCCTACCTCGCCGCCACGCGGGTGATCGGCGCGGGCGGCTGAGCAGGCGTTTCGCGCTGGTGACGGCAATCACGTGCCTCACCCTCCGGACCCGGGGCGCATCGGCGTGAGCAGCGCCGTGGCCTGCGGGGCCGTCAGCCGCCCGGCGGATCCTTCCTGAGCAGGCCCTCGATCACGGGAAGGAGCCGGTCCGCGTACCGGGCGGGCGCGGGCGGCTGGTCGAACGGCCTGGGCCCCTCCGCCGCCTCGTGCGGCGTCACGCCCGTCGCCCACAGGTCGGAGGAGGTGTGGGCGGCGGTCAGTATCCCGTGGCGGGGTCGATCACTCCCTCCAGCGGGCGGCCCGCGCGCAGGTTGCCCACGTTGCGCTCGACCCGCTCGCAGAGCATCCGCGCGACGTACTCGGCGGAGTCGGCGGAGTGCGAGGTGATGAGCACCCGTGGGTCGGCCCACAGGGGGTGCCCGTCGGGGAGCGGCTCGGGATCCGTCACGTCCAGGCCGGCGGCGGAGATCGTTCCCGCGCCGAGGGCCTCGACGAGCGCGCCGGTGTCGATGTGCGCGCCGCGGGCGACGTTGACGACGACGGCGTGTGGCGGCAGCAGCGCCAGCTGGGCGGCGCCGACGACATGCCTCGTCTCCGGCGTCAGGGCGAGAGCCAGCACCAGGATGTCGGTCTCGGGAAGCACGGCGGGCAGGGCCGAGGGCGGCAGCGTCTCCGGTGTCTCCGGCGTCTCCGGCGTCTCCGGTGTCTCGTCGGCGCCCTCGGCCTTCCCGGGGTGGCGACGGATCACCCGGATCCGGCACCCGAACGGCCGCAGGAGGCGGACGAGCTCGGTGGCTATGCCGCCGCCGCCGAGGATCGTCACCCGCCGGCCGTGCAGCGACCGGGGCTCCACCGGACACCAGCCGGGCGTCCGCGCCTGGCGGGAGAGGCCGCGCAGACAGGCCAGCGTCAGCATCAGCGCGTGCTCGGCGACCTGCCCGGCGAACGACCCCTTGGCGCAGCTGAAGACCACGGGGCGGTCGAACACCCCTGATGACGCGAACCTCTCCACTCCCGCCCAGGGGAACTGCACCCACCCGATCCGGGGGTGGGCGTCCAGCGTCGCCACGAGCAGCTCCGGCTCGCCGGGAACGAGCCACACCAGGCCGTCGGCGTCGGCGAGCGGGACGTTGGCCCCGCCGCCGCGGGACACGGCCTCCTCGATCCCGAGCCGTAGCCGGTCGAGATCGACATCGGCGGAGTCGGGCTGCCCGGGGGACGTCCTCGCCTCCGCGGAGGGTGCTATCGCGATGCGGGCTTCCACGAACGACATTCTGTCGTAGATCGCCTGTGGCGTATCGCCGGTCCGAGGACGGCCCCGCCTCGCCGGAGGCCGCACAGCCGGCCACAACCCGGATCGTCGTGCATGTCGCAGAGGACGCGGAGAACCAAGGCCGAAGAACACGAAGGAGTGAGCGGCCAGGACCACACAGCAGAGATCACAGAGAACAGGCGGACGGCATCAAAGGTCAGAGATCGAATGAGTAGCGTAAGTAGTGCCGGGCCGGCTGAATGAGTAATGACTGCTCTACCTGCACAGGCCACCGGTTACCGATGCTGGGGACGCAAGAGTCGGTTCCCGATCGGGAGAAGGAAACGAGATGACGGTGCAGGACATGGTCCTACAATCCACGACGCCGCCATTCCGCGAACGGACAGCTCAGCCCCGCCGAATATCGGCGACACCAAGTCCTCAGGCCCATTCACGAAGACGACTGCGCTGTCGTGCAGCCGAAAGCCCTGATGTGTCCATCAAAACGGGGCAACTCCACCTCCGTTTGCATGGCCCGTTCGTGCGGCAGTGGTTCGGCGCCGATCCTGAGCGGACGAGCCGAGAGGTTCTGCGCTCCTCGGCATTCCGGCGCTGGAAGGATCGCGCGTTCTCGCGACGAAAGGGAAGGCGATGAGGGGCACCGTCATCACAGGTCCCCGGCGGCTCGGCGTGCTGCTGGTGGCGTCTGTCG
This sequence comes from Streptosporangium sp. G12, assembly GCF_052983175.1. Taxonomy (NCBI): domain Bacteria; kingdom Bacillati; phylum Actinomycetota; class Actinomycetes; order Streptosporangiales; family Streptosporangiaceae; genus Streptosporangium; species Streptosporangium sp. G12. The sequence goes on from NZ_JBRIQO010000002.1 coordinate 411,919, forward strand.
TCGCCGTCGTGGGCGTCACGCTCGAGGCGACCGTCCTCGCGCTCCCGGCCCAGGCCGCGGTCACCTTCAACGTCAACAGCTTCGACGACCGTCGTGACACCAACCTCGCTGACAACGTCTGCCTGACCTCAGCCGGAAACTGCTCCCTGCGGGCGGCGATCCAGCAGGCCAACGCGACCGCGGGCGCGGACACGATCCATTTGCAGGGCGGCACCTACCGGCTGGGTTTCGCCGGTGGAGTGCAGCAGTCGGCCGCCACCGTCGACCCCGCGGAGCCGGCCGGCCGCCCGAGCTCCCGGGACCTGGACATCACCGACAGCGTGACGATCCTCGGGGGGGCCACGCCCAGCGGAACCGGGTCCACCGTCAACGGTGGTCGGTTCAGCAGCGTGTTCGAGGTCGACAACGTGTCGGCCGTCGTCGACATCCGCAACCTGACGGTGACCAACGGCGGCGAGGAGGAGCATTCCAGCTTCGGCAGCGGCGGCGGCCTGCTGATCCGGGCCGGATCGGTGTCGCTGACGCGAGTGACCGTGCGTGACAATGTCACGACAGAGCAGGGCAGCGGCATCGCCAACGCGGGGCGACTGAACCTGCTCGAGAGTACCGTCGACAACAACCGCAACCTGTCCAGCTTCGGTGGTCGAGGCGTGACCGCCGAGGGCGGCGGCATCCACAACTTCAGCACCGGCTCGGTCACCATCGACCGCAGTACGATCAGCAACAATTTCTCGTTGCGCGGCGGCGGTATCACCAACAATTTCGGTCAGATGACGATCAGCAACAGCACCATCACCGGCAATACCGCGCGCAACAGCGGCGGGGGAATCCTCAACCGGGGTTACGGCACCGGACCGAAGGGCACACTCAACATCGGGTTCTCGACGATCGTGGGCAACCAGGCCAACGTGTCCGGGGCCGACGACGAGAAGTTGGGCGGCGGGATCGCCAACGCCGGCGGTCAGGTCAACATGGGCGGAACGATTCTGGCGGGGAACACCGACAACCGCTCCCACTTCGATGCCTCCTTCACTCCTGACTGCCACAGTCTTGACGCCTTCCGGTTCACCTCGTTCCGCAACAACGTGATCGGGCTCCTCACCGGAACGTGTGTCGTCCGCGACACGTTCTGGGGCGAGAGCCTGAACTTCGACCGGGTCAGCCGGGATCCCGCCGCCCCGCTCGACCCGCGGGTGGGCGCCATGGCGCAGAACGGCGGGACGACCACGAACCGGCCGCCGCTCAGCGGCAGCCCGGCCGTGGACTTCGCCGACTCGGGTACCTCCGGCGCGCTGTTCAACTGCCCCGCGACCGACCAGCGAGGCGTCTCCCGCCCCCGCGACGGTGACGCCAACGGCTCGGCCGTCTGCGACACCGGCTCGGTCGAGATCGGCTGAGACCGGACACCACGCACGCCGGTCCGAGGCGGCCCACCGGCTGCGGCGGACCGGCCTTGGCCACCGTCCGTGCCGGCCCCGGACCAGCTCAGCGTCATCAAGCCCGGCGGCGGTGCGCCGCCGGGCCGTTCCTCGATCCCGGTGTACGAGAACCTGCGCCGACCGCTGGACGGCAGCGTGTTCGTCGAGACATCGAAGGAGGCGATGTCACCTACCGCGAGGACGCCTCGCGGGCGCGGATCGGCGCCGCGCCCCCGATCGTGGCGAGCCCGCGCAACCCGGCCATCGGCCTGGCCCGTCCGATCGGCTGGACCGACATCGCCGCCACCGACCACTACCGCAGCCACCCGGAGGACGTGTTCCAGCTACTCGGTCTCACAACATGAGAACGCTTCAGCCCTGCTTCCGGAAGTGACACGGGAATTGACCGGTACCACGTGCGCGTGGGAAAAGCCGGGTCGCGGACACGTGACGCATTCGACGACCTCGCCCGGCGCGAACCGATCCGATCGCGGGGCGGTGACCTGGAGAAACCTTCGTCCACGACGACGGGACTCCGGGAGCGCTACATTTTCCTGGGGAAGACGGGGCGTTTCTGGAGGGCGGATCGTTTTGGGCAGAGGAACGATCATCGGTGGCCGATACGAGTTGGATCCCACGTCGCGTCGCTCCGGCGGAATGGGAGAGGTCTGGTTCGGCTACGACAAACGCCTGGATCGGCAGATCGCCATCAAATTCATCAAAGCCGACAGGTTTCCCGATGGTCGCCGGGACGAGGAACTGGTCAGGCGTTTCGTACGCGAGTCGCGGATCACCGCCCGGCTGGAACACCCCGGAGTGCCGACCATCTACGACTGCGGGCCGCACGGTGACGACCTCTACATGGTCATGCAACTCGTCAGGGGGTGTTCCGTCGCGACGCTGCTCGACGAGACGGAGGTGCCCGTGGCCTGGGCCGCGGCGATCGCCGCCCAGGTGTGCTCGGTCCTGGCCGTGGCCCACGCCAACTCTCTGGTCCACCGCGACCTCAAACCGGGCAACCTGATGCTCTGCCCCGACGGCACGGTCAAGGTCCTCGACTTCGGCATCGCCGCCGCGCTCGCCCCCACGGACACGACGAACCTCACGAGGACGGGCGAGGTGCTCGGCACCCCGGCCTACATGGCGCCGGAGCAGGCCATGGCCGGGACCGCGGGACCACGGAGCGACCTCTACTCCCTCGGCGTGATCCTGGACGAGATGCTCGCCGGGAACAACCAGTTCGCCGCGCCCACCCCGCTGGCCTCGATGCGCAACCACACCGACGCCGCCCCCCGGCCGTTGCGCGCGAGACGGCAGGACGTCCCCGAGGGGCTGGAACGGCTCGTCCTGCGGCTGCTCGCGAAGACACCCGAGGAGCGGCCGGCGAGCGCGGACGTCGTCTACGAGCGGCTGCTCGACTTCTGCCGCGAGCTGCCGCCCTTCACCGGCTACGTCGACCTGGACGCGTCCCACTCGGTGCGCATGTACGCCACCGTCCTCGGACGGATCTCCTCCACGCGGGCCGACGACCGGCGGCCCTCCCATCCGGTACGGCCGGCGCGGATCAGGCGTGCCACGGGACTGGTGCAGATCGAGCGGGCCGACATCGAGCGCGCTCGCAAGGAGGCCGATCTTCTCAAGGCGGAAGCCCGTTTCGGCCAGGCGGCGGACCTCCTGGCCGAGGTGGTCGGGCCCGCCGCGGGCTCCTTCGGCTCGACGAGCTCCGCCGTGGTCGACCTGCGGATCGAGCTCGCCGAGGCCCTCTTCCTGGGCGGTGACTACCGCCGGGCGGCGCCCGAGTTCCAGCGGCTCGCGGCCGACGTCGCCAGGGTGGAGGGGCCGGGCAACAACCTCGCCCTGCGGTGCCGGTTGATGGAGGCGGGGTGCCACGCGGCGATCGGGGAGACGAACCTCGCCCTGACCCAGCTCCGGCGGCTGCTGGCCGACGAGAGGCGGTTCGGCGCGGGAGAGGAACGGATCCTGGAGATCCGGCGCCAGATCGGGATGGTGGAACTCGACGCGGGCAACAAGGGGCGGGCCAAACGGCTGCTCGGCGAGCTGCTGCCGGACCTCGAACGCAGATACGGCCCGTACCACCACAACGCCGGAAAGGTCCGCGCGATCCTCCAAGGGCTCTCCGACCGCTGACGGGCTCGCCGGCCAGGGTGTCGTCACCGGGCTGCGACGACGCGGGGAGAAGGTTCACGGAATCGCGCGGCGCGGGCCTCCGGCGATCAGGAGCATGACTCGTCCGCGGATCGATCGTTGAAGCGATCGCGGACGCGTTCCCTCAACGGCTGGTGCCCGATGAGTCGTGGGAGTCGTTCGAGCGAGTGGTCCCGCCGGTGCCGACGCGGCCGCGAGGTGGCGGGTGGCACCGCCTGCCGATCGCGTCCTGAGATCGGCTCATACGCCTCGAAGGACACCGGCCGGCAGGTAAGGGGAGGTGACTCGGACGGTCCAGCCCCGGCGGCGGGCATGGCAGGCCAGCGCCAGGATGTCGAGGTTGATCGCGGCTTCGAGATCGTCCGCGCGGGTGGCGACGCTGTAGTGATCACGGTGTGCCTCGAGGGCGTCGAGGAGGGCCAGGTTGAAGCTTTCCTCGTCGCCTTCGACCAACTGGGAGAACAGCACCGCCGGTGGTGGGAGGAAGCCCCAGTTCTTCGCCTTCCGGCAATCGAGCAGCGCGCGGTCGGTGGCGGGTTTCGGCTCGACGCCGCGCAGGTAGTCGTGGAGAGCGCGGCGGTAGGAGGCGAAGGCGGAGGCGTCGTCGCGGAGGACGGCGGCGCCGGCCAGGACGACGGGGGCCAGGTCCTCACGATCACCGGTGATCAGGGCGAAGTTCATGGCGGCGTCCCAGAGGCCGGGCTCGGCATCGTCGTGGGCGGGCACGGTGAGAGTGCGGTCGTCGACCGTCATCTCAACGTCGGTGCCCGGCTCGGCGAGGGCGGCGCGGAACAACGCGGCGCCGAGTCGGGAGGCAAGGCGCAGATTCTTCCGCTGCGGGTCTGTGACGTCGGCCGACAGCGAGGCACGTGCTTGGAAGAGACGCCTCTGGTGTCCCATCGCGTGCCCCAGTTGCCAGGGCCGCAGGGGGTCTCCGGCCGCCGGTGTGATGGCTTCCCGGGTGTACTGCTCGAACAGGGCCTCGCTCTCCGGATCGATGGGCCGCGGACTCTCGGGCCGCCGCACTGTCACGGGTCCGGCGACCAGTTCGGCGACCGCGTCCGAACGCCGGTTACGGCCGTACTCCTGCACCCGTGGCCCCCGGGTCTCGAATCCGGTCACCAGCGCGCGCGGGAGATAGCCGGTTTCGATCATCGGCGGCCAGCCGTGCCGGTGGTGGGCGAGAGCGGCGAGAGCGAGCGGGAGGAGAGGAAGCAGAGTACGGGGCCTGGCGCGATGGGGCCTGGTGCTGTGGGAGAGGAGCAGGTTGACCAGTTCCGCGCGGAAGGTCTCCGGGTCCTCGGCGCTCAAGGCACGCAACGCGCGGAGCGCGATGCCGTGCGGGTGATCGACGAGGCTTGCGCCGAGCTCGCCGGCCAGGGTGCGCACCCGGCCCAGCGCCGCGTCGATCGCGGTCAGCCGCTGCTCCCCGGACGGCGGAAAGTCCGCCTCGTCGTCCCCGGTATCGCCGATGACGTACGCCATCAAGCCGTTGATGAGCTCGACGGCCGGACGCCCGGCCCCGCCCCGCTGAGGAGCCTGGCGGGCGAAGTGGAACGCCTCTCCATGCCATTGGGCCTTGTCCGCCAGGACCGCCAGGCAGAACGCGTCGAGCCACTCGTCCGCGGTGATGGACGTCCGGCGGCCCTCGGGTTCGCGCTCGTAGCTGATTCCGAAGTTGGCGTAGTTGAGAAAGACCTGGAAGGGGGCGATCGGGTAGTACGCGGCGTAGGCCACGGCGCCCGCGGCGGCCTCGGTGGCGTCGTCCAGAGCCGCCTTGGCCTCAGGAGTGTCGAGATCGGGCGTCTCGACCGAGAGCGCTCCGAGATAGTCCAGGAACTCGTGCGAGATCAGCGACCATTCCTCATCGGTCACCGGCCCGGCTTTCGACATGGAGTGGACCATCCCGCCGATCCTGTTCGGGAAATCCTCGCGGGCCGCCGCGACCACGTCTTCACCCACCTGGTGACGCTCGATCCGCACTTCCCACCTCCGTGCCCTGGTGTAGTCCCACAGCTTGGCGGGAAGATCGACGACTCCGCAAATCAGGCGACAGGGGACCCAAGGCCGCGCGGATCCTCGATACCACCGATCAGTTCGTACGGGTGTTGGGGAGGTGTTCTCCCAGATAGCCGATCCAGATCTTGCCGGTGGCGCCGCCGGAGTCGTCGTGGAAGTACATCCGGGGCGCGGGGTAGCCGACGGGCCGGAGCTTGACGTGGGACTCCATCAGGACCTGCCCGCCCGGGTTCACCTCGGGCGGGACGGCGAAGGTCCGGCGGTCGCTGAACTTGGCGCGGGTGACCACGCTCTTCGACTCGCGCATGGACAGCATCCCGGTGGGGATGGTGAGGCGACCGGAGGAGCCGTGGGAGCACCACTCGTAGAAGCCGCCGGAGAACTCCCCGCCGGACCGCGCCCTCGCGAAGTCCTCCAGGGCGCGCAGGGAGTCCCACGCCTTCGCCGCCCACGTACGCGAGTGGGCCGGGTGGGCCAGGTCGAGCCGGGCGGCGGCGCCGTCGGTGTCGCCGACGACGATGTGGCGCAGGCTCTCGCGGGCCTCGATCAGGACCGCGACCAGGCTCGCGGGTTCGAAGACGGGGCTCTCCTCGGGCACGCCGTACACCGGCTGGCCCGCCGCGGCGAGCCTGCCCTCCAGCCAGCGGACCCGCTCGGTGAGCTTCCTGGCGCTCGTGACGGTCTCGGCGTACTCCTCGGTGAGCAGCCGGTACTCCTCGCGAAGGCTCCCGGTGTCGGCGGCCGGACGGTCGCCTCCCTCGGCCGCGAGGGGGGCCTCGCCGCGCCGTTCCGCGACGATGTCACGCAGGCCGGAAAGGTGCGCGCGGAGCGTGTGGAGCTCGCGGAGAACCCTGGCGAGGTCACCGGCGGAGGCCTGTGACGACGTGGCGAGTCCGAGCGCCGTGTCCAGGTCACCGCGCAGTTCCTTGACCACCATGTCCGCCACCACCTGGGCGATCTCCTCCACCCCGGAGAGCGGGCCGCCGCCCCCGGAGAGGGCCTGCCCGTTCCTCTCGTTCTCTCCGGTCTCCTCCTTCTTCCCGGCCTCCTTCCCCTCCCTGTTCCCCGTGTTCCCCGTGTTCCTTGTGACGACGGCGGCCTCCTCCGAGGGAGGCGGCCCCTGCTTCCCGGCGGAGACCGCGCCGGCCGCGCCGGTTCCGCCGGCCGGGGCGGGCGCCGGGCGCCGGGTCATGGCCATCATCCGCCGTCGTAGCTCCTCACGGGCGGAGTCGGTCTTCGCGGGCCGGCGCGCGGCCTCGGCGATCTCGCCCAGGTCGGCGCGTCCGGCGAGCACCCGGTAGACGACGTGGAGCGTCCGCTGGACGTCCGCGGGAAACTCACGATGGACGGTGTCGCCGACCGCTCCGACGACGATCCGGTCCAGGGCGGCGTCACCCTGGTCCCGGATCATGGCGGCGCCCATGGGCGGGTGCCTGCGGGGGTGGCGTTCCTCGGCGGGGTCGAAAGGGGCGAGGTAGGTGCGGATCCCGCCGCCGAACACGCCCAGTTCCTTGCCCATCGCCTTGTTGAACCGGTTCTGGGCGCGCAGGTCGGCCAGCCGTACCACCAGGCCCGCGCCGGTGACCGCACCGGCCAGATAGTCGGCACGGGCCCGCGCCGCCTCCGGGTTCTGGGGGTCCACGGAGAGAACGAGGATCGGCATCCTTCGGCGGGGTTCGGTCATCACGGGGACGAACCGGTCCATGCCCTCCTCGTCGAGGACCACCGGGCCGTCCTCCACCTGGATGCCGCCGTCGCTGATGCGCGCGGTGCGCAGGTACGCCGGGAGGAAACCGGGCACGCTCACCACGGCCGGTTCGTGCCGCTCCCGCCGTTCTCGCCGCTCCGGTTCGCGCCTTCCGCGCCGGTACGGTTCCCGCCGCTGACGTTCCGGTTCGCGCCCCTCGTGCCGGTCCACGGTGACGATGACCCACCCGGTCATGCCCGGCACCGATTCCGTGTAGGTCACCCGGGTCCGCAGGTGCCCTTCCCCGTGCGGCTCGTCCAGCGTGTAGCGGCCGCAGTCACCGCGCCGTTCCATCGTGAGCCGTGCCCGGCCGGCCTCGGCCTCGACCATCGCCCGCGCCGCGCCCGGCGGCGGGAACCCCTTCCGCTCGACCCACTCCGAGAAGGTGCGGCGCAGCCGGATCGAGATGGGGGCGGCGGGGTCGCGCAGCACCGCCTGATATAACCGCGTCACGTTCGACGCCATAGTCACGACACCTCATATGTCATCAACCTGGGGGATGTACGGCTCACGTCCGATAAATGGACGCCAGTCATACGGGGTTGGATGTCAGCCGGGCTCCGCCGGTTCCAGCGGCCGGGCTTTGTGTACCATAAATGGTGTTTAGTGCTGAATTAAGCTCGTATAAGACATAAATCGGGTTCAGTGGCCGGGGTGCTGCCGCGATCGGCCGACTTCGTCGCACCCCAGTGTGCCGACGTGCCGGCCTGGTGTCGCGGTCTTTCCTCGAGATCACCGCTCGGCCGCCGTCCAGGGCGGCCGGCCTCTCCGGGCGACGGGAACCCGTCCGGCTGTTTCCGCGGGGCGGGCGATTGGCGGCGTACCGGGGCGCGTGGCCCGGCCGGATGAAGGCCGCCCGTCCGGGGTGCCCCGAATCGGGGTGGCCGACTATTGGTGAAAATTCATTAATGCGATGTTTTGTGCATCATGTTCGTTGTTTAGCGGGCTGAAGGGTCGCTTGTTCGACGAGCCGTCGTCTGACCCGTGACATGCCGCACGAGCCTCCAGGCGTAGGCGGGCCCGCTCAGGAAGCGCCTCACGCCCCCGATCCCGTAGCCGGGATGGTCGCCGTGCCGGGGAGTGCCACAGGGCCGTACCGTCCGGGACGGCCCTGTGGGCTGGGCTCCAAGCCGTTCACTGGTGAGGGGCGGCGCCGTTCCAAGCGCACGGCAAATCGCCCGTGGCACTCTCCGCCGGAGCGGCGAAAGGTCCGCGGGGACGGTGGCCGGAATCCATCCCACGGGCTCAGGCCCGGATTTCGCGCACCGCCTCACGTTCGTGGAGGGAGTTCGATGCGGGTATCGAAGATGGTTCTGGCGGTCGCGGTCGCCGGGATGGTGGCCGGTGCGGTGGCGGTGCCGGTTCAGGCGGCCGGTGCGGTGGGTGTCGCCGTGGCCGGGGCGGGGGTTTCGGTTCATGACGGGGAGAGCGTCTACCGGGGGTTGATCCTGGGGATCGGGCCGGTGGCCGAGAGGTTCCCGGAGATCGTGCGTCCGGCCGGTGGGGTGACGGCCAGGCAGGAGGAGTTCGCCTCGGCGGTGGTGGCGGCGGTCTCGAGGAGGGACCCGGCGTTCCTGGCCTCGTTCGGCCGGGAGATGACCAGTGGTGACCGGGTCCGGATCGACCGGGCCTTCACGGCGGCGCAGAACATCACCCGCGACGTGCTGGCCGAACGGTTCGGCTTCAAGGCCGACTCCTCGGCCGTCGACCAGGCGGCCGGCCTGGCGTTCTTCGTGTACATGGTCTATCTCGGCAACGTCTACGAGATCGTCAACGTGTACAAGGTCGCCAACGCGGTCCGCGAGTCCAATGTCTACGAGATCGAGAACTGGACCGAGTCCCTGGTGAGCAAGGACCTGGCCCGGCTCGATCGCGAGCGTTTCGTGGACCTCGTCGCCGAGCGGCTCGCCGCCTGATCTCCGGCTCCCGGGCACGGTTCCACGCCGGACCCCGGCGCGGAACCGGACCCGGCCCTACGAATCCACGGAGATTCCGTTGACCGAAAACGCCATGGCGAGGCGCCTCGGATGGGCACTCGCCGGCATCGTCGCCTTCTGGGGATCAGTGATCTTCTACGTGGTGCACACCCAGCTGCCGAGCAACGCCCTGTCGCTTCCGGGGCAGGAGCAACTGAGGCTGACCATCACCACTCTTACCCCGCAAGGATGGGCGTTCTTCACCAAATCGCCGCGCGAGCCGCAGATCGGCGTATGGCAGACCGCGGGCACGGGTGGCTGGCGGGACGCGCGGCTCGGCCCGCACTCCGAACCGCGCAACGTGCTGGGCTTCAACCGGCGGTCCCGGGCACAGGGCCTGGAGCTGGGCATCATGCAGACCTCGGTCCCCGCCGGCGGGTGGGCGTCGTGTGACGGCGGCGACGTCGCCTCGTGCCTCGAACGCGTCCCCAGCGCCGTGACGATACGCAACATCGCGCCCAACCCCATCCACTGCGGCTCGGTCGGCCTGGTCCAGCGCGAGCCGCTGCCGTGGGCGTGGGCCGGGAGCGGCACGGCCATGCCCGCCAAGGTCGCCCGATTGGAGGTCACATGCTGACCAGAGCCGGTCTGGCCGTCGCACGCCTCGCGCGGGTGTCGCCCTGGACGAACGTGTACGGCCTGGCCCGTACCCTGATGGCGCTCGGCACGCTGGGAACGATCCTGTTCAGTCACAGCACCTCGCTCTTCCGCCCCGCGCAGGGAATGCCGGACTTCCCCAACTGCTCGGGCATCGCCCGGTTTGGCATCTACTGCGTGGTCCCCGGCGACCAGCTGGAGGTCGCCCGGTTCCTCTCGATCGGCCTGCTGCTGCTCGTGGTCATCGGCTGGCGCCCGCGGTTCACCGCCCTGGGGCACTGGTGGGTCACGGTCAGCCTGATGGCCTCGGCCACCATCCCCGACGGGGGCGACCAGATCAGCGCGGTCATCACCCTGCTGCTGCTTCCCGTCGCGCTGCTGGACGGGCGCAGGTGGCACTGGGGCCCGCCCGTCGACGTGAGTGACCGCCCGGTCCGGTCGTTCTTCGCCTGGACGACCTTCTTCGTGATCCGCCTGCAGGTAGCGGGCCTCTACTTCCAGGCGTCGGTGGCCAAACTGAGCCACGCGGAATGGGCCGACGGCACGGGACTGTGGTACTGGCTCAGCGACCCGTTCTTCGGCATGCCGGGCTGGACCAAGCCCTGGCTCACCCCGATCCTGGTCAACCCGATCGGTGTCACCGTGATGACGTGGGGGCCGCTCGCCATCGAGCTCGCGCTCGCGTTCGGAATGATCGCTCGCCGGCCGGTCCGGCCGTACCTGCTGGCCGCGGGGGTCGCCTTCCACATCTCGATCGGCCTGCTCATGGGCCTCGGAAGTTTCATGTTCGCGATGATCGCCTGCCTGGTGCTCCATCTGCGCCCGGTCGACGTCCCGGTCCGGCTGCCCCGCCGCTCGCGGGTCTCCGCCCGGCTCGACCGCGTACGGGCGGTGTGGCCGGCCCTCGCCCGCCGTGCGGGCGCGACCGCGCCGGCCGCTTCCGGAATCACGGGTGCGACGGCCGTCGTCCCCGTCCCCGTCGCCGTTCCCCCCGTCCCCCTTCCTGTTCCCGGTCCGGCCGTTCCCGCTCCGGCGCACGCCGGTCCGGCGGCTTCCGTGAGGCACCCGTGACGCCCGCCGGAACGCCCGCCCGCTTCCTGGTCTACGACGGCGACTGCGGATTCTGCGCGAACGCGCTGCGCGCCCTGCGCCGCGTCCTCCCGGACTGGCCGGAGACCTTCGCCTGGCAGACCCTCGACCTCGCGCACCACGGGCTCTCACCGGAACAGGTGGCCAGGGCCGCGTGGTGGATCGAGCGGGGCAGGGCTCCGGCCGGTGGCGCGCGGGCCTTCGCCGCGCTGCTCGTCTGGCAGCGTTCCCGCGGGTGGCGCGTGCTCGGGAGGCTCCTGTCGGTCCCCCCGGTGTCCTGGGCGGCCGAACCGGTCTACGCGGTGGTGGCCCGGACGCGGCACCGCCTGCCCGGCGGCACCCCCCTGTGCTCGGTACGCGGGGACACCCCGCGACGGCGGGCCGGTCCGGCGGCGAGGCCGGCACCGGGAGACGGCTCGCGCCGCGAAGGACGGTCATGACCGAGCCGGACGCCTCCGGCCGGGGGCGGGCGGGCCTCGGCGGCGGCGCGGAGCGCGTTCACCGCCGGAGGCCGGTCCGGTTCCATGACCGGGTTTCATTCATCGTTCACGTTCGTGGAGGGAGTTCGATGCGGGTATCGAAGATGGTTCTGGCGGTCGCGGTCGCCGGGATGGTGGCCGGTGCGGTGGCGGTGCCGGTTCAGGCGGCCGGTGCGGTGGGTGTCGCCGTGGCCGGGGCGGGGGTTTCGGTTCATGACGGGGAGAGCGTCTACCGGGGGTTGATCCTGGGGATCGGGCCGGTGGCCGAGAGGTTCCCGGAGATCGTGCGTCCGGCCGGTGGGGTGACGGCCAGGCAGGAGGAGTTCGCCTCGGCGGTGGTGGCGGCGGTCTCGAGGAGGGACCCGGCGTTCCTGGCCTCGTTCGGCCGGGAGATGACCAGTGGTGACCGGGTCCGGATCGACCGGGCCTTCACGGCGGCGCAGAACATCACCCGCGACGTGCTGGCCGAACGGTTCGGTCTCCGGGCCGCCCCCTCGGCCGCCGATCGGGCGAACGGCCTGGTGACCTACCAGTACGCGCCGATGGCGGGCTACGTCTACGAGATCGTCGCCGTCTACCAGATCGTCAACGTGTACAAGGTCCTCAACATGGTCCGGGAGCTCGACGACCCCGCCGGGCGGGAAGGCGGCGCGCTCGTGCTGGACCAGGACATGGCCGGGCTGCGGCGCGAGCGCTTCGTGGACCTCGTCGCCGAGCGGCTCACCGCCTGAGCGGCGTCCCCCGGCCGCCGGGCGGTGCCCGGTGGACATGGACCCACCTCGGCCTCCCGCCGTTCCCGTGGGACAGCGCCGCCGTCGCCCGCTCCCGCCAGGCGGTGAGGCCGTTCCGGTCCGCATGCCGGACCAGGCTCGCGAGATGCTCGACGGCGGTCTCGTGCTCGCCCAGCGCGGAGGCGAGCCGGGCCAGGAACCAGTCCACCGGGCCTGCCAGGGCGATGGCCGAGCCCACCGCGACGCTCCCGCCGTGCGGCAGCAGCGCCGCGTAGCTCGCCCGGCAGGCCGGCAGGTCGCCGACGGCGGCCTGGGCCTCGCTCTGCAGGCAGGTCATGGTCAGCCAGGACCAGTCGCCCGGCGGTCTGGGCCAGCCGTTCTTCACCGTTCTCGCGGCCTCCTCGACACGTCCCTGGGCGCACAGCCTCAGGATCCGGGTGTCGTGGTCCATGGTGGCGTGGATGCCGGTGATCGAGTCGATCAGCGGTCCGGCGTCGGCCAGGGAACCGCGCCGGTAGTGCAGCAGGATGCGCCCGGTGGCCACCACCGCACCCGCGTACCACATGCCGAGCCGTCCGGCCTGCCGCTCCGCCTCGCGGTACAGCGCCTCGGCCTCGTCGAAGCACTCGGCCAGGACCAGCCGGTTGGCGCGCCACATGGTGTGCTGGAATCGCGGCCAGGGCAGCGGCAGCCGCTCCAGCATGGCGTCGCAGCGGAGGGCGGCCTCGTCCGCGCCGGCCACGTCGAACAGCTGCAGCCTGTGGTGGGTGAGCAGGAGCCACCCGAGCAGCTCGTACTCCGGCATCCGGGTCCGCGACGCCAGATCGATCAACTCGGTGGCGATCTCCACCAGCTCGTGGGGATGGGCCGCCTGGGGCAGCGAGAGCTGGCGGGCGTTGAGCGTCCGCATCAGCAGGTGCGGGTCCCCCAGCCTGCGGGCCATCTCGACGGCCTCGGCGGAGAAGGAGTCGCAGCGCGGGTCGTCGCTCCCGTCGTAGAGCTCCTGCGCGAGCCCGCCGAGCAGCAGCGCCCGCTCGGAACCGTCCCCCTCGGGCAGCGACCGCAGGGCCATCTCGAAGCGGTGCACCAATCGCAGCTCCACCTCCTCGTACGGGTTGCGCAGCGTCCAGGCCGACGGGGCGTCCAACGCGGTCAGCGCCCGTGCGATCAGCGCGGGACCACCCCGGCCGGTGGCGCGGTCGGCGGCGCGGACGGCCCGTGCCCGCGCCTCGCGGGCGCCGAGCGGGTCCCCGGCCTTCAGCAGCGCCTGGACCTGCCGCAACAGGAGGTCGACGTGGTCGAGCGGGTCACCGGCGGAGGAGCCGTGCGCCTCCACCGCCCGGCCCCACCACACGGCCGCCTCCTCGTACGCCAGCCGGAGGGACGCCTGTTCGGCCACGGCGCGGGCCCACCCGGTCGCCTCGCCGTAGGCCGCGGGACCGGCCTCGATCGCGTGATGGGCGATGACGGCCACGTCCACGGCGGGCCGGGCGGCCAAGGCGGTCATCAGCTCCCGGTGGATCCTCGCCCTGCGCAGCGGGGGGATGTCGTCCAGGAGGGTCTCCCTGACCAGGTCGTGCGCGAAGGCCATGCGCCGGGCGCGCGGGAGCAGCAGCCCGGCGTGCGCGGCCCGATCCAGCAGGTCGTACACCTCCTCCCGGCACGCCTGGGCGACGACGTCGGGGTCGAAGTCCCGGCCGAGCACCGCCGCCGTCCCGAGCACGTCACCGACCCGCGGGCCGAGCGCGGCCACCCGCCGCCGGATCAGGTCGGCGACCGCGCCGGGTACCGCGTCCAGGGTGCCCCCCTGGGCGAGCGTCCGCACGGTCTCCCGGACGAAGAAGGGGTTGCCGCCGGTACGTTCGGTCAACGCGCGGGCGGTGTCCTCGTCGACCTCGACGCCGATCTCCGCGGCGATGGCCCGCACGGTGTCGGAGCCGAGGCCCGTCAGGCGCAGGCGAAGCAGGTCGTGGCGGGCGAGCCGGCCCAGCACGCCGTCGAGGGGAAGGAGGTCCGCGCCCTCGCGGAACGCGGTCACCACCGTGACGGAGGCCCCCTTCTCCGCGTCGCCGATGAGCGCGACCACGTCGCCGAGCATGCCGAGCGAGGCGGTGTCGGCCCACTGCAGGTCGTCCAGCACGATCACCGTGGGCCGGGTCCGCGCGGTGGCCGTCACCCAGTCGGCGACGGCCTGGTGGCGGCGGAGCCGGGCCGCCTCGGTCGAGCCCGCGGGCGTCTCGTCGTCCATCAGCCCGGCCAGGGCCCGGGAATCCGGCGGGGGGCAGACGCGGGCGAGTGCCCGCAGGATCTGCAGCCACGGCCAGAGCGGCGGGGCGCCCTCGGTCTCGGGGCAGCGGCCCCACAGCACCAGGTGGCCGGACCCGGCGCAACGGTCCCGGAAGGCTTCGAGCAGCCATGTCTTGCCGATGCCGGGTTCACCGCTCACCGCGGCGATCGCCAGGCCGCCGCACGCCGGCAGGCTCTCCAGGTCGGCGAGCTGCCGATCCCGGCCGTGCGGGACCGGACTCGCGGGGGAGACCGCGACGGAAACGGGGACCGCGGGGACGGAGGGGAGCAGGAGCCGGTCGTCCTGCCGCAGGATGTCCTCCTCCAGCGCCCGCAGGCCGGGGCCCGGATCCAGGCCGAGCCGGTCGGCGAACAGGTCCCTGGCCCGGCGCAACGCGCCCAGCGCGTCGGCCTGCCGCCCGGTGCGGTACAGGGCCAGGGCCAGCAGGTGCCAGAGCCGCTCGCGCAACGGGTTCGCGTCCGCCTCGGCCTCCAGGCCGGTGATGACGGCCTGCGGGCGGCCGAGATCCATGTGCGCCTGGGCGTGCCGCTCCATCGCGACCAGGCGCAGCTCGCGGAGGCGGTTGACCTCCGGAGCCGCCCACAGCTCACCGTGGAACTCGCCGTACGGCAGCCCGCGCCAGAGCCGCAGCGCCTCCTCCAGGCGGTCGAGCGTCTCACCGGCGGGACGTGACTCCGGCCCGGAGACCAGCTCGGTGAACCGGACCGCGTCGACGTCGGCCGTGGCGAGCAGATAGCCGGGCGGCCGTCCGACGAGCAGCCGCGGCGGGGTGCGCGGCGGGCGTTCCGGCTCGACGACCCGGCGCAGGTTGGACACGTACGCCTGGATGGTGGCCACCACACTCGGCGGCGGGGCGTCGCCGTACAGATCGTCGACCAGGGTGTCGACGGAGACGAGCGTGCCGCCCGCGACGAGCAGCCGCGCCAGCACCGCGCGCTGACGTGGACCGCCCACCCCCAGGCGGACCTCGTCGTGGTGAACCTCCAGCGGGCCGAGAACCCGAAAATCCATGCCTACCACCTAGGGTCGGCACAGCAGGTGCGGACCACTGTGACAGGGACGAACTCGGTACATCGAACATCGTTCACGTTCGATCGCGCAAGCCGGACCCGATACCCGTTATGAATCTTGAAATGTCGGCGGGACGTGGAGTGTCGCCCGCGTCCGGCCGGCGACGTCGCGAAAGGCCAGGTGGTCGCCCACGCCCGCTCTCGGATGTCGTCCGGTGGAGACCGCGTCCGGTCCGGGGCGTCGTCCGGCGAAGATCACGCCCGGTTTCCCGGAAGCCTCCCGGCGGCGATGCCGTCGGTCAGCCCGTCGACCAGCTCCCCGCCGACCGTCCCCGCCTCCCGCAGCGATCGCTCGAAGGCGATGAGCCGCCGGAAGGTCTCGCCGTGGCGGCGCTGCTCGTCGAGGGGCAGCCGCAGCACCTGCAGCCTGCGGACGTCGATGCGGGAAGAGGTCGAGGCGTGGGTTCCCGCCTGCCTCGCGTTGGCCGGGGCGCGCAGGCAACCGGCCAGGAACCACGGGTCGAGCAGCGTGGGGTCCACCCGCAGGGCGAACAGCTGCGAGCCCAGCACCGTGGGGGCGCCGGTGTCGACCCAGGCGCCGAACGCCCGGTAGGCGCCGACGACCACCACCTCCTCCGGGACGGTCACGGTGAGGGTGCCCGCCGTCTCTCCCGCGGAGGCCTCACGCGAGGGCAGCCAGCCGGACGGCCTGCCTCCGGCCAGCACGTCGGCGATGGTCAGCATGGGTACGGCGTCATCGGGGGCGTCCCCGGTGCGCACCGCGCCGTCCGCCGGTTGCTGCCCGGCCCGCATCGTCACCGCGCCCGCCCGGAGCAGGTCGCCCACGGTCACCGTGCCCTGGCCCGCCGGCTCCTCGTCGCCCAGTTCGAGTGCGGACAGGGTCGCGGTCAGATTCCGCAACTCGTGGAGCAGTGCGCCGAACCGGTTCCACGAGCGTCGCAGGCCCAGGTTCGCGGAGGTCCCCCTCTTCGGGACGTGCCGTGCGGGGGTGAGGTCCACCTCGTCGTCCAGGAGGTCGATCACCGGGACCACGGCGTGATCGGCCGACCGGTTCCCGTCCTCGTCCCCCACCTGGATCACCCGGACGGCCGACACCACGCGCCTGCGCAGGAGGGGCCAGTCGATCGCGGCCCTGCCCGTCCGCTGCGTCTTTCCCGACGGCTCCGGCTGGACGTCGGCCGCGTCGACCAGAAGCACCCCGGCTCCCGCGTCCGCTCCGCCCCCGGACGGTGCCCGCAGGACCCACAGATGCAGCGCGACGCTGTGCGGGGGCGCGGACCCCGGTGGCAGGGCGACCACCGCGCGCAGCACGCCGCTGCGGAGCAGTCCGGCCCGGACCCGGCGCCCCGCCCTGCGGGAGGCGACACCGGGCGGCAGCAGCAGCACGGCCGTCCCGCCGGGCGCCAGACGGCTCAGCGCGTGCTGCGTCCAGGCGAGCTCCGGCTCGGTGCGGGGAGGCAGGCCGTACGTCCAGCGGGCGTCGGTGGCGAGTTCCTCGTATCCCCAGTCGCGCTCGTTGAACGGCGGGTTGCACAGCACCACGTCGGCGCGGACCTCGGAATGGGGATCGGCGCGCAGCGTGTTCCCGGCCCGGACGTCCACCTCCCAGACGGTCTCACGCCCCGGCGAGTGGCCGGCGAGCAGGATCCGTACGGCGGCCAGCGCCGCCTGGGTCGGATCGACGTCCTGGCCGAGCAGTTTCAGCGGGACACCCGAGGGGGGCGCGTCCACCGTGCCGGCCCACTGCCGGGCGGCGGCGAGCAGGAGACCGCCGGTGCCGCACGCGGGGTCGAGCACGGTGCCGACGTCACCGGCCTCGCCGTCGCGCGCCAGCTCGGCGACCTCGGCCATCAGCGCCGCCAGCGGGTGCGGCGTGACGCCGATCTGCCGGACGTGCGTGTCGAGCCAGCGGCCGAGCAGGAAGTCGAAGGTCTCCCGGGCCCCGTGTTTCCTCGCCAGGCCGACCGCGCGCTCCACCAAGGACCGCTGGGCGTCGGAGAGGCCGGTGTCGTACGGAAGTCCCTCGGCGGCATCGGCGTCCGGCGGACCACCCGCGTGTGTCGTGTCCGTCGTGTGCCCCGCCTCCTCCCGGGCGAGCCGGGCACCGGCCGCGGCGATCGCCCTCCCCATCGTGTCGCGGTCCCCGAGCGCCTCGAACTCCGGCCACAGCCGTTCCCGGCTGCCGACCTCGTCGAGCTTCCCCTGCCGTCTCAGCCACTCCTCCACCTGCGACAGCGCGAACTGCGGGCTGGTGTCCGTACCGCCGACCGGTGCGGGGAAGCTGTCGTGACGGCGGCGCCAGTTGCTGACGGCCGCGCGCCCGACACCGGCGATCCTGGCTATCTCCGCCAGGGTGACGGAGACGGACGGGTCGGCAGAAGGAGGCATGGTGTCTCCGGGTAGGGGACAGGACGGTGGCGACCTCGCCGGAAGGTGCGATGACGGCATGTGCCCAGGTGGGCAGGCGCCATGATTTCCCGCGGAGATCTCCTGGCAGCCTATCCGTTGACTCAGTTCACTCGGGAGCGGGCCTGACGATGGAAGTTCGGCCAAGAAGATCGAACCTTCCGGTCCCCCGCAGGTGATGTCGGCTCGCGGCCGGATGTCGAACCTGACGCGTCAACGCCGTGCGACCGAAGGCGGGACCTTCGCCGGGGCGGACCGGATCTCCTCTTCGAGGGCCTCGACGAGTGCCCTGGCCGCCTGGCGCAGTCGGGCGCGGCGGGCGGTGAGATCTTCGGTGAACGTCCTGGCCTTCGGCCCGACCCACACCGACTGGCCGGTGAACTGGCCGTGGGCCGGATCGAGTGCGGCCTCGAGGATGGCGACCCGCGCCCTGACCTCCGCCAATGTCTGTTCCAGCACCTGACGCCGCGGGTTGGGCACCAGATCTTCCGGACCAGGATTCATATATCCCTCTTCGGATGCGGATACAGGGGGCGATCCATTGGACATTATTGGATCTATGGCACCTCGGCCAGCCCCGGAGGAATGCATGACACGTT
This sequence comes from Streptosporangium sp. G12, assembly GCF_052983175.1. Lineage (NCBI taxonomy): Bacteria > Bacillati > Actinomycetota > Actinomycetes > Streptosporangiales > Streptosporangiaceae > Streptosporangium > Streptosporangium sp. G12. Next base: position 430,485 of record NZ_JBRIQO010000002.1, read on the forward strand.
TTGCATGGAGCGGCTTTCTGATCGGCGCGGCTGTGGTGCTGACGGTGTCCGGATGCGGGGATAGCGGACCTACGGCGGCCGAAGCGGGGGAGACTCTTAAAGTCCACATCACCGAGTTGATGAAGGAACGTCATGCTTTGGACGTCCGAATCACTGATTCCGGTGGACGTGATATTCCCTGCGGGGAAGGTAAGGCTAAGCGTACTTTTGCGGCCACTGGTAAAGATGGAGCGGAGACGCGGAGAGCGGACAGTCTTAATACTCTCCTATTGGGCTCACTCTCTGGAGTGGCCGACTATCGCATCATTGAAGATCGTGGTGACGCTCCTCTCAAGCTCGCCAACGACAGGTACAAGACAAGGATGACGTTGGAATCACCAGGTAACGGACAGTATGCGGTCAGCGGTGAGACCGAGTGCTTGCCGATCTCATGAGCTAACTGTCGAATGCCAGACTGCGTTCTCTACCTCGCTTGTTGCCGCCCTCGAACCAGTTCGCGGTGTCATCGGACAGTTTCCCTATGGACGTCTTCTCCCTACTGCCCATCCCGTTGAGCACCGCCCACTTCTCGAACGCCTCAAGCCCTTCGTTCCCCTGTTTGATCAACTCGGAGAACGGCTTGAGGTTGCCCTTGGCGTCGGCGATGGCCACGCCCGGTGGGCAGGTGGCCTGGAACTCGGCGGGCGTCACCTTCAAGTCGAAGCCGTTGGCCATGAGGATGTGCGCGTAGGTGTGCTGACGGCCCAGGGTCGCGGCTCTTTCGTCCTTGGTTACCTGGTCCATCCGGGTCACGTCCTCGTCGATGAAGGCGCCGTGGCCGGAGAGGCCGGTGCTCAGCGCGTACCAGGCGAAATCCGCGGCTTTTACGGGGGAGGCGTAGATGCTCACCAGCCCGATGGTGGCGTCGCGGAAGAAGTTGAACGTGTCCTTCTGCTGCTTGTCGATCATGTCCAGGTTGCCCTGGACCTTCTCTACGGCGGCCAGCTCGAAGCCGCGTACGTTGCCCAGGGCGGTGAAGACCCGGTCCAGGTGGTCGACGTCCCCGGTGCGCCTGGCCTTCTCCGAGGCGCCGGCGATGAGCTTCTGGGAGAAGCCGCCCATCGCCCGGTCGAACGGGGCGAGGTTCGCCGGGGAGTCGGCGAAGGTCTTCAGGAAGCGGTAGGTGTCCTCCGGGCTCAGGGTGAACGCGGACGTGGTGCCGAAGGCCGAGGTGAAGGGCTTCAGCGCGCTCTCCTCGATCATGTTCGTGTCGCCGATGTTCGCGCCCTCGGTGATCTCGGCGGCGTAGGCGCCGGCCAGCGCCGACATGAAGGGCCGGACTTTCGGCGCGACCTCCATCGGGGTGGCCGGAGAGTCCGCGGTGCCGTCGGTGTCCTTGAGGTCTCCCATGATGGTCATGACGTTGAAGGCGAACTTCGCGGCCTCGGGGCTGTGCGGTCCCTTCTCGTAGGCCCCGCCCCCGGCGGCGAGCATCCGGCCGAACTCCGCGCTGACGTCGAAGTCCATGCCCTCCACCCGCTTCCAGGGCTCTTCGGGGCTTCTCATGCGGTTGAGCTCGGTGAACAGGTCCCTGAGGTCTTCGCGGGACATGGCGTTGAACAGGCCCCTGGCCACGTCGGGATTGTTCGCCAGGGTCGGCAGCAGCGGGGCGAGGTCGGTCTCCCAGCGCCGGGGGCGGGAGCCGTCGCCGGCGCCGACCGGCTTGCCCACCCTGCTCCGCGCTATCTCGGTGAGCCACGCGGCGGGGAACATGCCGTGCCGGAGCAGGGTCGTCAGCTCGTGGTCCGACGCCTTCTTGAGATTGCCGGCCTGCCAGGCCGAGCCGAGGAGGGCCGGTTGCGCGCCGACCGCCGTGGCCAGGGCGTCGCCCATGACCTTGCGGTGCTTGTCGGCCGCCTTCTTGTCGTACCTCTCCAGGCGGCTGACCATGCTGAGCATGCCCTCGGGGCCGATGGACCGGAAGAACCCGGCGGTGAGGTAGGCGTCCTTCCGCCCGTCGGCGAGCTTTTCGAGGATCCGGTCGTAGGCGGCGTTGGGCAGGCCGAGGGATGACTCGGGAAGACGGCGGAACTCGGCGGCGAGGTCGGTGCCCTTCCTGGCGTTGCCCGCCGGGGACTTTCCCGTCTTCTCGTCGTAGGGCAGCAGCCCCCACTGGAACGGGTCCTGGAGCGGGTCGCCGGTCCACAGCGAGCCCTGCTTCGGGATGTGGGGCGCCCCTCCCAGCATGGGGAGGTCCTGGTCGATCGTCTCCAGGCGTTCGCGCAGCTTCGGGAGCTCGTCGCCGACCCAGCCGTCGATCTCCCTGATCGGCCCCAGCCCCGCCGCAGAGACCTCGGCCGCCGCGAGCAGCTGCCGGATCCGCTCGGACTGCTCACCGATCACATCGCGACCGCGTTCGAGCGCGGTGACGAAACCCCGCATCAGTTCGGGGTCGATTCCGGTGAAGTCCGGCGACGTGGGCCCCGCTCCCGGCGACATCGCCTCCACCGCCCCTCTCGCCCTATTTTCAGTTATTTCACTCTAGTTCCAGAATGAGCGATTTTCATTCAGCGTGGAGATCGCCTGGGACCTTGACCTGTCCGGGGACGTCATGCCGAATAAGAAATGCGGTTGTCCAATATGGGATGCATGGCCTGTAGATATCGTTTTGCCCGATGGAAGCCTGGAGGCCCCGCCCACTGGACGGGGCCTCATTCATCTCAGCCAGAGGTCCGGGTGCCACGCCACCGGGCCCCGCCGGGAAGCGGCCCGTGCTCAAGAGGCCCTGTTGCGAAGCGGGACGTCGCGGATGAGCGGCCAGGTCATCGCCAGGCCGAGCAGAAGGCAGGCAAGACCGGCTCCCAGGGCCGTCGTGACGCTCGGCGTGAGGTCGAAGTCCAGTATCGAGCCGAAGAACGGCAGCCTCAGGTTCCCGCCGATGGCCGACTCGCCCAGCGCGACCAGCGCGACGCCGAACGGCAGGGAGAGCAGCCCACCGGCCTGCCAGCGGTAGAACGCCGCCCCCATGAGGGCTCCCGCGACGACCCAGGCCAGGCCCTGAACGAGGTACTCGGCGAAGATCAGCGGCACCTGTGCCGGCGAGGAGAACAGGTGGACGCTGATCAGAGTCTGCGGCCGGTCGAGCAGGTTGTACAGGAGGGCTTCCAGCAGGTAGCCGAGGGTGATCAGGGCGGAGAACGCCGGCGCGTACAGCGCGACGGTCACCGCGGCCTGCGCGCCGAACTGCCTGCGGGTCTGTCCGTGCGCGATGTAGAGCGGGAGGAACTCCCTCATCAAGGAGACACCGACGAACAGGACGAGCCAGCGGGGGAGCTGCGTGGCGGCCTCCCACACGCTGACGTCGAGTGTTCCGAACATCGTCACGCCGACCGTGATCAGGACGATCAGCACGTAGAACCCCGCCCACAGCAAGGCGGTGTAGACCAGGGGGGCGCCCAGAAGGCGGCTGGGGAATCTCATCGGACGTCTCCGGCGGGCTCGGTGAGGACGGGGGCCGCGGTGACGTGGAGGGACGCGAGATGCCGGAATGGAAGGCCGAGGAGCGGCGCAAGCGCGACGAGGCGCCCCGGCACCGCCCCCGATCATGTGGCACCGGGCGTCCGGGCATCCAGGGGACGGGTCAGGCGCGGCGGTGGACGTCCTCGAGGTAGTGCAGGACGGCGGTGACGCGCCGGTCCGCCCGGTCGGTGGGCGGCAGGTCGAGCTTGGCGAAGATGCTGCGGATGTGCTTGTGGACGGCGCCGTCGGTGACGAACAGCCGTTCGGCGATGGCGGTGTTGCCCAGCCCCTCGGCCATCAGGGCCAGCACGTCGCGCTCGCGAGGGCTGAGGCGGTCCAGCCGCGTGTCGGGCCGGGTGCGGGTGAGGAGTTGCGCGACGACGTCGGGGTCGATGGCCGTACCTCCGGTCGCCACCCGGTGCAGCGCGTTCAGGAACTCCTGGACGCGCCCGACCCGCTCCTTGAGGAGGTATCCGAGGCGGGCGCTGCCCTGGGCGAGCAGTTCGGTGGCGAAGGCCTGCTCGACGTAGGCGGACAGCACGAGCACGGCCAGGTCCGGACGGCGCCGCCTCGCCTCGACGGCCGCGACGATCCCCTCGTCGGTGTGGGTCGGCGGCATCCGGACGTCGACGATGGCGACGTCCGGCCTGTGGGCGTCGACGGCGGCCAGGAAGCCGTCGGGGTCGCCGGCGGTGGCCACGACGTCGAGTGCCTCGGCGCGCAGCAGCAGCGCGAGGCCCTCACGCAGGAGCGGGTCGTCCTCGGCGATCACGATCCGCATGGCAGGCTCACCGTGAGGGTGGTGGGTCCACCGGGAGGGCTGTTCAGCATGAATGTCCCGTCGTGTGCTTCGGTACGGCGGCGGATGCCGACGAGCCCCGACCCGCTGCGCTGGTCCGCCCCGCCGTGGCCGTCGTCGGTGATCTGGAGGTGGAGCCGGTCGGCGTCGCGGCGGACCTTGACGGTGGCGGTCCGGGCATGGCTGTGCCTGGCGATGTTGGTGAGCGCCTCGGCCGCCACGAAGTAGGCCGTGGCCTCGACGGAGGCGGCGCACCGGACGGGAATGTCGGCGTCGATCCGGCAGGGGACCGGGCAGGTCGTGGCCAGGCCGGTGAGGGCGTCGGCGAGGCTCCGGTCGGTCAGCACCGGAGGCAGGATGCTGCGGGCGACCGCGCGAAGCTCGGCGAGCGCCTGCTCGGCGGCGCTCTGCGCGCGTTCGAGGATGGCATCGGCGTCGGACGGGTCGCGTGCCAGCGTACGACGGGCCGCGCCGAGCAGGATGGTGACGGCGACGATGCGGTTCTGGGTCCCGTCGTGCAGCGACCGTTCGATCCGCCGCAGCTCGGCGGCGTGCGCGTCCAGCGCGGCGGCGCGGGTCGCGGTGAGCTGCGCGACCCGCAGCGCGAGGTCGGTGCCGGGGTCGGCCGGCAGGAGGCGCCGGCCGGGCCACGCCTGCAGCCGCGCCATACCCGGGGTGAGGAGGAGGGCGAGGACGATCCATCCCAGGCCGAGCAGGCCGACCCCGAGGGCGCTGGGCAGGTCCCGCACGGTCCAGAGCCCCATGGCGGAGCTGGACGCCTCCTCCGGAGGCAGCAGCCGCCACCACAGCGGGAAGGTGGTGTTGGTCACCGCGCTGAAGGACACCGTGAGACCGGCCAGGCTGAGGAACAGCCCGAGGGTGGCGTGGACGATCACCCAGCCCAGCTCCCGGCGGGTGGTCGGAGCGGTGAGGGCGGCACGCAGGCCGGGCGGCACCGGCTCCGGGCCGATGATCTCCGGGCCCCAGCGGGAGAGGCGTGCGCGTTCCCGGTCGGCGACGGCACGCAGCGCGCGCAGCGTGGCGGGCACCAGGAGCAGGCCCACGCCGACGAGGCAGGCGAGTGCGGTGGCGGCCACCAGGAGGAGCGCGACCAGCGCCAGGACGGTGGTGCCGAGCCCGCCGACGAGGTGTTCGAACGCGTCCAGGGTGGTGCGGGCGCGGGCGAACACGTCCCATCGACGTTCCGGCTTCCGGCCGGTCGCGGGGTCAGGGGCCGGCATCCGCACCTCCTGGACCAGACGAACCTCCTGGACCAGACGATAGGGCACCATCCGGAGCATCGTCAGATCGCCGGCCAAGGAGTACAGCCTGCTGTACCTCGGCTGTCCCGTGGGCGGGATCGCCGCCGGCGGTGATCGTTCGTAGCGTCGAGGTGCGACAGACGATCTGTCGAGTTCATCGAGCGAGGAGCGTACCGTGACCGATTCCCACCACGTTCTGCAGGCCTCCGAGGCGCCACGTCCGGTACGGCCCACCGGCGCCCGGGCCGGGATGGTGCGTCCCGTGCTGTGGTTTCTGCTGATGATCAGCGCGGTTCTCAACATGGTGTTCTCGTCCGTCGGTGACAACGTCCTCGCCGGCGTCGGGTTCGGACTGGCCACTCTCGCGTGCGTCGCCGCCCTGATCGTCCACCACTACCGGCACCGGCGGTGAGGAGAGGCATGGTCGGATCCGGCGCCCGCCTCATCCCGGCTCGGACGGTGATGACGGCCTTTCCCCGGGTGTGTCCCTCCTGGAGGTGCCGGATGGCGTCGGGGGCATCGGCCGGCGGACGGGTCAAAATCCTTTTCCCCGTGAATGGACACCGATTTCGGTGTCACGTTTGAAGATAGGAGAAAGGGGAAAAGGAATGGCCTTTGCAAGCTGGCGGGGGAAGTGTGCGCTTTTACCCGGACGCGCCCTCGAATGGTATCCGGGGTTTCCCGGCGTCACGGCCCGGGAGTCGAGGACGGCGCCAAGGCCGGCGCCAAGACCGAGATCCGCAAACGCCACCCGTGCCCGAGGAGCAGGTACAGCACCGGCTCGATCGCGTCGATCGGCATGACCATCAGGTTTCATTCGATGGCCGAAATTGATCACAGGCTGGCCGAAAACAAAAAGTTCTTCCTCGCCGTGACGCCCGTGAGACCTTCGCGCCGGCCACGTCCTTCGAGGTGCGTGACGCGCCTGGCTGCCCATTCTTCGATTCATGAACGCGATACTTCGTGACCGTGATACTTCGTGAACGCGACGCGAGGGCGTCGCGGCAGGGGTTTCGGTACCGCCTCGTCGCATTCGAGTTCGATTGACGCAGGATAATTGCCTATTGTTGGAATATGGCCGACTCGATGGGGGCGAAGCTGGCTCTTCGCTATCTTCTCCTTCGCCCGCTCGGCCACGGCGGAATGGGCACCGTGTGGCTGGCCAGGGACGAGATGCTCGACCGTGAGGTAGCCGTCAAGGAGGTGAGGATCCCGGAGGGCGGCGACGAGCGGAGCCGCGCCGAGCTGGTGGCCGGGGTCGTGCGGGAGGCCGAGGTCATGGCGCGGCTGCGTCACCCGGCGATCGTCGCCGTACACGACGTGCTGGTGGAGGACGGCAGGCCGTGGATCGTCATGGAACGGCTGCACGGCCGTAACCTCGCCGAGGAGCTGGCGGCCCGCGGCCCGCGGCTCCCCCTCCAGGTGGCCTCGATCGGAGCCTTCCTGCTGGAGGCGCTGGTCGCCGCGCACGCGTACGACGTGCAGCATCGTGACGTCAAGCCCGGCAACGTGTTCCTGACCAACGACGGCCGCGTCGTCCTCACCGACTTCGGCATCGCCCGTTTCCCGGACCGGCCCACGCCGACCGGCGCGAGCCAGGTCATCGGGACGCCCGGGTTCATCGCCCCGGAGCGCCTGGCCGGCGAGAACGGCGGTCCCGCCTCGGACCTGTGGTCGCTGGGGGCGACCCTCTTCGTCGCGCTGGAGGGTGTCCCGCCCTACGACGGCTCTCCCGCGGACGTGATCCGGGCGACGCTCACCCAGGACCCCCGCCCGCCGCGGGTCGCCGGTCCGCTGACCTCACTCCTGCAGTGGCTGATGGCTCGCGAGCCCGAGGCGCGCCCGGACGCCGAGATCGCGCTGGGGCTGCTGCGGCAGATCGCGGACGGTGAGTCACCACGCGTCACCGCGCCCCAGACGATCGGCCGCCGGTCGCGCCGGTGGACCCCGACGGTCCTGCTGGCCGTGGCGGCGGCCGTGGTCTCCGCCGCGGCCGCCATTCTGGTCACGAGAGAGCCCTTACCGGCGGCCAGACCGGTGTCACCGGTGTTCGAAAAGGCCGTGAACCTCTGCAAGGCGCTGTCACCGGAACAGGTCACCAGGTTTCTCGGCGCTCCGGCCGGCGGGCGCGCGTCCGAGAACGGCTGCGAGTGGACGATCCGCGGAGCGGGGGTGGAACTGACCGCCCTCACCGGCTCCGACACCCCGGACCCGTGGTCGCTGAACCCCGGGTCCGCGCACGAGCTCTTCGCCGCCCTGGAGCGGCGGCAGATCCACGGCACCCGCGACATGGAGTGGATCTGGTACGAGATCGGGATCGAGGACGGGCAACGCATGACCCGCTCCGCTCCCCGCACGCTCACGGACGTGGGGGACGAGGCGTTCTCCTGGAACGCGGCCAACGCCGAGGGACGGGTCCGCATGATCGTGATCACCTTCAGACTCGGCAACCTGGTGGCGGACCTGCACTACGCCAATCTGCGGACCGTCTCCGACGACGCCTTGCGACAGGCGGGCCTCGAGGCGGCCAGGTCGGCCGTGACCGCGCTGCGGCGCCTGGGCTAGGTGTGCTGGAACGCTGGACGATCGACCCGGGGGCGGGGACGATGCGCCGGCGGACGATCGACGACCGCCCGCAGGAATTCCCCCATGTCAACGAGAGCGTCCTGTCGCGCCGCCACCGGTACGGCTACGCCGCCGTCACCGAGGAGACGAACGCGGTCGCCATGCCCCGGTGGACGGGCCGCTCCGCCCAGGACTTCACCGGTGAGCCCGTCGGGTAGGTGGGTGACGCTGACCGATCGCCATCACCCTCAGCGGCCTGCGTGATCTTCTACCTGGCCTCCGGTGACATCGAGTCGCGCACCCGGCCTTCCAGGGAGTCGGGAAGGTCGACAGCGGACAGATCTCGCAGAAACTTCGCCCATACGTCGGCGGCGTTCTCGACCAGCTTGCGTTCCCGCAGGTCCATCAGACCGGTCACGCTGGTCACCTCGGCGGCCAAGACCCCGTCAGAGTGACGGACCAGCGACTGGACGAGCCGGACGATCTTCGGTGACGGGTATTCGTAGCGGGTCTCGACGTCGATCTCATCGCCGAGCACGAGCTCGTGGAAGTACCTGATCGACACGTCCAGCTCCACCGGTCCCAGGCCGGCCGCCGTCAGTTCCTTGATCGACAACCCGGCCTGTGCCAGCGCCGCCCATCGGGCGTGCACCGCGTAGTCGAGATACTTCGAGCTGCGGACGTGTCCGTTGGTGCCGATGTCGTCGCCGCTGATGACGATGTGTATCGCGTTCGCCGGTCGGTCCGGACGGTTCTGCGGTTTGGCGGCGATCCTGGGGGTCGGGTCCTGGTTTTCGTCGTGGAGGGTCTGCCGGTAGTGGCCGGGTGACCGAGTGACCTCCACCTTTTCCACCGGCGTGGTCGAGTCCTGCTGCCGCAGTACTTTTTGGTAAGCCTCTCGAAGCTCGTCGCCGGGATCGATCCCGAGCTCCTCGGCGAGTCCGCGGCGGAGCCGTTGATAGAGGGCGATCGCCTCGGCTTGCTGTCCGACCGCGGACAGCGCCAGCAACAGCCTGGCCTGTATGGACTCATCGAAGGGGTGCTGTTCTGCGACACGCCGCAGTGTGCTGAGTATGGACCGTGCGCCGTTCGAGCGAAGTGCTAGATCGGCGGCCTCACGAGCCAGGTCGGCGTATTCGTAATCCACCGCGCTGAACGCCGTGAACTGCTCGGGCGCACCCGCGCACGGCCCACGCCACAGTCCCAGGGCTTCGACATACGCTGTCATCGCCGCGTCCGGCTTGCCCGTACCAGCCGCCACGCGCGCCTGTTCTGCCAGACTCCGAAACGCCAGCAGATCCAGGTTTTTCGCATCCACCGTCATGCGGTAGCCGCCGGCGTCGGAAGCCAGCCACTGCCCTGCGGCCCGAGGTCGTATATCCGGCTCGAAGAGACGTCGCAGGCCTCCTATATAACGGTGCACTATGTTGACGGCGCTGGCCGGTGGCCGATCCCTCCACAGCAGCGTGACCAGATCCTCGGTTCCCACGGGCTGACCGGCCCGAGCCAGTAGCAATGCCAGGATCAAACGTTGCTGGCGCGGGCCCAGGTCAAGCTCATCGCCGCGGCGCCGGACCCGGACCGGCCCCAGAATCTCGAACCGCAAGCGCGGAACGCCGCCGGCCATCCCGGTCACGAACGGACCTCTGCATGCTTGTCCTGAATCGATTCAACACAGTGGCGCATGCGGAATGGTCGCGAACAGTCACAACGAGTGCGAGGTGCTGTCCCTGCTGCTGGTTCGGCCCAGCCGGCTCGACTTTCCATCTCGGTCATTCGCCGTTCCGCCCCCCTGGGTGAATCGATGGCAGGCGGTCTCCGTGGGTGGTTGGCCGTTCCGACGGGTCCCGCCACGGTGAGCCGGTGCGTTTCATCCAGCGGACCGCGTTGGTGGCCTGCCACTGATCCGGCCACTGGGCGTCACTCACTGGCTGTGCCCTTGGCGAGGTCGCCGGCACAGCAAACCCTCCGCCGCTCAGATCACCACGTGCCACACCTGATCAGATGGCCGTCCCATGATCGCCACGCATGATTCACGGGATCAAGAAAGTTACTCCGCGTCTGGACGGCCTTCTCACTGTACTTGCGGAAAAAACCGAACAGACGCCTACCACGAGCACTTCTGCGCCGACCTGCCGACCGAGCAGGCGGCCTTGGACGCCGCCGGCCAGCGCCCCGTCAACAGCAACGCCCTGGAGGAGCCGTCCGGCGAGCCGGCCTGGAAGACAATTCCCTCCTGGTTCATCTACGCCGAGCGCGATCTCGCCATCCCCGGCGAGGCCGGCCGCTTCATGGCCAAGCGGGCGAAGTCGCACAGCGTGGAGGTCAAGGCCTCCCATGCTGTCCACGTCTCCAAGTCCCATGCCGTCGCCGACCTCATCGACAAGGTCGCCCGCGCGACGAACCGCTGACAACCCCAGCCACACGCCGCCCGGGCGGACACGGACCACTCGGCCCGTCTGCCCGGGCGGCGTCAATGATCCGCTCGCGATTGCGCACCGCATCCGCGCGTGAACCCGGGCCTTTCTCCGACGGATCACCGGCCACCACGCCGCAACATGCCAACCAGACGCCGGCCTTTCTTCCGCGCCGGACGCAACGCTGCTCAGGTTTCGCGCGGCCCAGGCGGCAAACGGCCCGACCACCGCCGAATCGACCACGTGCCGAACGCGCCCGGCAACGGTCGCCGCCGTGCGCGTGTTGCTCGATCAAGCGGCCGACCTGCCGGAACGCCACCCGATCCGCGTCCACGACACACTCTCACATGGAATAGCCGCCGCGATTCAGTCGATTTAAACTTGAAATAAAGTCGGGTGCCCTAATGTTGGCGTCAGCGTCGATGGAATCCACTGAATCAACGTCGACGGAATCCGCTGGATCGCGGTCACCGCCCGGTTCCGGAGCGATGAACGTTCGCTCCGGACTACGAATCGAAAAATGCAAGGAAATACCGTGAGTGAAGCGTTCTTCGTGCCCTTGACCGTCCGTGGCTACGAGACCGACGCGCAGGGCCATCTCAACCAGGCCGCGTATCTGAGTTACGCCGAGCATGCCCGCTGGTCGATGCTCCAAGCTGGGGGCGTCCGTCAGGCCGAGCTCATCAGCAGAGGCATCGGTCCCGTCGTTCTGGAAACCACGATCCGCTACCGGCGAGAACTGCTCGCGGGCGACGATATCGAGGTGACGTCCGGCTTCGAATGGGGCGAGGGCAAGACGATCCGGGTCCGGCAGACGATCCGCAAGATCGACGGCACGGTCGCGGCCGAGGTCGATTTGGTCGTGGGCCTGATGGACCTGAAGGCGCGGGGACTGGTCGCCGATCCGCGGCAGCACCTCAAGGAGCTTGCGGCAGACCCGAACATGTTCGGCCTGTAGAGCGCACGACACCACCCTCTACAGCTCGGCTCGCAAGTGGTCGGACGGATTTCGGGCGTGGTGGCGGCGGCCGAGCCGTTCCGGGATGTCACCGGGCGCCTGAGCAAGGACGGCGGTCAGCGCACGCTCGCTACGCGCGGCGAGATGCACCTCGCAACCTCTGTTCAGCACGCGTCGCAGGGACATCCACAGGCAGGAGAAGGCGGTCGCCGGATCGAGGCGGATCGGCTGGATCCTGCGGGTACAGGCCGACCGGAACTGAAATGTCGCAGGCGGTCCCTATGATCCGATCGACCGATCAAAAGGGCAGGCGGGAGACCGGTATGGGCGCGTGGGGCATGGGGCCGTTCGACAACGACGGGGCTCTCGACAGTCTGGCCGACCTCGAAGGCGACAGGAGCACGGCGCGCCGGCTCGCCGTGGCGATGCGGGAGGTCCTCGACGAGGACGGCTACGTGGAGGGGCCGGAGATGAGCGGGGCCGTGGCGGTGGCCTGTCTGGTCGGCGCCCGCGTGATCGGCACCGAGCCGGACGCCGTCGCCGCCCGTTGGCTGGAGCACAATCCCTTCGAACCGTCCGCCGAACTCCGCGACCTCGCCAGGGTCACCATCGACCGCGCGACCCGCCCCGACGACAACGAGCTGTACGAACTGTGGCAGGAATCCGGCGCCCTGGACGCATGGCTCGCGGCCCTCGTCCCCTACCGTCAGGCCCTTGCCTGACCTCCCAAGGAGCAGCGGCGAAAGCCGGGTCGGAGTCGCCGGCCCTGACCCGGGTCACGCAGGCCTGTTCGGGAAAAGACTCGCGTGCTCGCTCGTACACGGCGAAACAACTGCTCATGGGTATCCGGTCGGCTGGATGGGGATGGGGGCCTGGCTGCGAGCGGATATCCGCCGCACGGCCCGGTCGGTTCTGTGTCGTGGTTCATGGTGAAGCCGGGTTTCGGCGTGGAAGACCTTGGCGCGGCCCGTGCCCGCAGCCGGAAGACGTGGCAGCGGCGGTAGTACTGCCGGGCGAAGGTGGCCAGGCCGCGGGTGTCGGCGTACAGCGTGTCCTGGTGGCCGA